>JAVBQU010000041.1:0-44159 GCA_031548675.1 Bacteroidales bacterium | reverse complement strand
ACCCGTTGCGAATTGCCCGAAGTAGATTTTAGGATTGTATGCAGCAAAGGAACTTATATCCGTGCCATAGCCCGCGATTTTGGGCAGACTTTACAATCGGGAGCCCATCTTACTCAATTGTGCCGTACCCGCATCGGCGATTTTCTGCTTTCGGACGCGGCAGAAGTCGGCGACCTTAAACAAATCTTATGCCATGAACCCAGTTAGAGCCAAAAAATACTTAGGACAGCATTTTCTGCGGGACGAAAATATTGCCCAAAAAATAGTTGAAAGCCTTGCCCCCGATACGGTAAATTTGTTAGAAATAGGACCCGGCATGGGTGTCTTAACCAAATATCTGGTACAAAATTCTGCATTAAATTTTTATGTAGTAGAAATCGATACCGAATCTGTAGAATATTTAGAACAGCATTACCCTGTATTGGAGAAAAAAATTATTTCGTATGATTTTTTGAAATATGATATCAGCCAAATCTTTCAGGAAAAATTCAGCATTATAGGCAATTTTCCCTATAATATTTCAAGCCAGATTCTATTCAGGGTTTTAGAATACCACAATCAGGTAACAGAAGTAGTAGGGATGTTTCAAAAAGAAGTAGCAGAAAGGGTTGCCGCCAAGCCCCATTCGAAAACTTACGGCATTTTAAGCGTATTGCTCAAAGCATTTTATGATATTGAATACTTATTTACAGTCGACGAACATGTTTTCAGTCCCCCGCCCAAAGTAAAATCCGCCGTTATCCGCCTGCGGCGAAACACGGTTTCCGCTTTGAATTGTGACGAAGCCTTATTTTTTAAAGTGGTAAAAACAGGATTCAACCAACGCAGAAAAACGTTACGGAATGCATTAAAGGTAATGAATTTTACTGCTCAGGATTACCAAAATCCCTTGTTTGATAAACGTGCAGAACAACTCGAAGTTGCCGATTTTGTAACCCTGACCAAAATGCTGGAAAAGTAAGACCAGAGACAGAGCAACTGTTTAACAGATTTCTTCACTCCCATTCGCAATGGCAAAGAAGTCATCTGAATAGTATGTCACTGCAAGTCAGAATAACGAAGCAGTCTATTAATAACTGCTGTTGAGCGGCATTTGTAATTCGGTATAGTTTGCTTATTTTTTACCTTGATTCTTACTATAGAACAATAAATCTACAAGAGTAAAGTTTATGAAGATAAATTCTATTTTTATGGTTTTTTATCTTTAAATTTGTCCATTTAATTTCTGATTGCTCTGTCCATGAAATACCTGCTGTTTATAACCTCTTTGCTTTTTGTATCATATACCAGCCTTTTTGCACAACAAGAGCAGAAAGTAGGCTTGGTTATGAGCGGAGGAGGATCGAAAGGATTAGCCCACATCGGAGTTATTCGTGCATTGGAAGAGAAAGGAATTCCTATTAGTTATGTAAGCGGAACATCCATGGGAGCTATCATCGCCGGACTATATGCTTCCGGTTACTCTCCTGCCCAAATGGAAGAAATATTTCTTTCGCACGATTTCGAATACTGGATATCGGGTAAAATGCCCCAGAAGTATGTTTATTACTTTAGGGCTAAAGACCCTTCTCCTGAATGGACACGGATTTATATAGATTTAGGAGAAAAAATTTCATCTCAAATTGTACCTACCAATCTGGTATCTCCCTACCTGATGGATTTTGCTTTTTTAGAGATATTTTCGGGAGCTAATGCCGCAGCAAAAAATAATTTCGACAGTCTGATGGTTCCTTTCCGCTGCATAAGCACCAACATAAGCGAACATAAGCCCTACATTGCCTGTAAAGGAGATTTAGGATTAGCCATCAGGGCATCGATGACGATTCCTTTTTACTTTAAACCTGTACAGATTGATAAGCATATTATGTTCGACGGGGGAATTGTAAATAATTTTCCGGTAGATGTGATGAAAAAAGATTTTAATCCTGATTATATTATCGGATGTAAGGTAGCAGGGAACTTCGATACCCCAAAAGAAGGAGATTTGGTATCGCAGCTAGGCAGCATCGTTACCGACCGCACAGACTATTCTATTCCCGGTCAGGGTATTTTAATTGAACCTTCTTTAGAACAATCGAATATGATCGACTTCAATCTAACGAAGCAGTATATCGATAGCGGCTATGCCATTACTTTACGCTATATTGATTCTATCCGGCAGGTTGTACACGATTCGGTACCCGAAATATCGATGCAGAAAAAACGGGCGGCTTTTTATAGCAAATTTCCCCGTATGGTTATAGACAGTATTACTGTAGAAGGGGTAACCGAAAGCCAGCAGGCTTATATTGTGAAAGATTTCATAGGGGACGCCAAAGAAGAAAATGAGGAAATAGATTTAGCCTATATCAAAAATAAATATTTTAGAATGCTTTCTGAAAAAAACATACAAAGTGTTTTTCCATCATTAATCTACGACACTACCCTGAAAGCCTATAATATGCATCTCGATGTAAAAAGCGACAAAAGACTTTCGATTGGAATAGGGGGACTTATATCTTCCTCTTCCTATAACCAAGCCTATTTTGATATGTCGTACAAACGATTCAGTAAAATTATCACAGACCATGGCATTAATCTATACCTCAGCCAATTTTACAATTCGGTACAACTCTCGCAACGCTTAGAGTTTTTGAGCAAAAGCTTCTTTTTCCTCGATATGTATCTTAATTTTAATCAACAAGATTTTTTTAAAACAAGAAAAACATATTTCGAAGATGAAGAATCGCCCAGCTATGTTAAGCAACGCGAGTTCTTTTTCAACACAGATGTAGTTTTTCCGGCTACTCCTAAATCCAGATTTACTGTTGGCGGCACGTTTACCCAGCTAAAATACAGCTATTTTCAAAGTAATTCTTTTACCAAAACCGATACAAGCGATGTTACCTTTTTCTCTCCCGGGGTTTTGCGGTTTAAATATGATAAAAATTCTCTCAATCAAAAACAATTTGCAACCAGAGGGTGTAATTTAGAAATAAGATTGCAAGGGCTTTACGGGAAAGAAAGATTTATTCCGGGCTCAACTTCAATCAATATGGATGCAAGTTCGCAAACACATTATTGGGGTGAAATAAAAATAATCTACGACAGGTATTTCCCTGTTTGGCAGAAGTATTATACAATCGGATTATATCTCGAAGGATTTTTTACCGATAATCATTTGTTTTCTAATTATACATCTACAGTGCTGAATGCAGGGTCGTTTGCCCCTATCCCTGAAAGCCAGCTATTTTTTATGCCCAAATATAGAACCAACCAATACATGGCAGGAGGGATGAAAAACATTATCACCATTACAAAAAACCTACATCTTCGGATAGAAGAATATCTTTTTCAGCCGATTAAAGAAATTAAAAAAGCAGAAGATAACACCGCTTTTTATGGCAATTATTTTGAAAAAAGATATTTCATGACTTCTATTGCTGCGGTATACCGCCTCCCGTTTGGTCCTGTAAGCTTGTCATTTAACCATTATAGTGGTTTCGAACAACCCTATTCGGTTACATTCAATATTGGTTATATTTTGTTTAACCGGAAAGGATACCAATAATGTCTCCCTTTAAGAATAAAAAAGATGGATTTTTTGCGTTCTCATCAGGCGAACGAAGAGGAAGTGTAATTTTATTGGGAATTTTGGTTTTGATTATTTCAATCCACATCTTTATTCCTCATTTTATTCATAGTCAAGATACTGATTTCTCAAGTTTTCAAAAAGAAATTACACAATTCGAACAAAGCCGCATCGATGAAAAAGAACAAACAGAACCATTCGATTTCTTGACTCCCAATCATTTTGCGGAAAAGAAAAAACTAACCCCCTTCCCTTTTGACCCTAATCAAATGGATGCCGGCATGGGAGAAAAATTAGGCTTAAGCCTGAAACAAACTCAAAGTATTGAAAATTATCTGCATAAGGGAGGACGTTTTCGCAAAAAAGAAGATTTCAAGAAAATGTACTGCATCTCCGAATCGATGTACAAAGTACTTGAATCTTATATTATTATACCCGAACAAACAAAAGTATTCAAAGAAAACACTGTTTCTGCATCTACTCCACAATCTAAATTGTTTGTAGTCGAATTAAATTCTGCCGATACGCTGGATTTAAAGGAATTAAAAGGAATAGGTTCTGGCTTTGCCAGAAAGATAATCAACTATAAAAAGAAATTGGGAGGCTATATATCCAAATTCCAATTGCTCGAAGTTTATGGTTTCACTCCCGAATTATTAGCTCAGATTGAAAAACAACTTACGATTGATGCAACTAAAATACGGAAAATTGATATAAATACGGCGAGTTTAGATGAAATGAAGCAACATCCGTATTGGGACTACTATATTGCCAAGGCAGTATATCGTTATCGCACAGAACATCAGAAATTCAACTCTGTTGACGAAGTGCAAAAAATCAGTTTGATAACTCCTGAAGTTTTTCAAAAAATAAAACCGTATTTATCTGTAGAATAGATTTATCCTTCTATTCTCTTAATATCCGCACCCAGTTTCCGCAAACGACTATCAATATTTTGATAACCTCTGTCTATCTGTTCTATATTATGAATCGTACTTTTGCCTGATGCGGAAAGGGCTGCAATTAGCAATGCAACTCCTGCCCGAATATCGGGCGAAAACATAGATACACCTCTCAACGGATTTTCATGATTTAAACCAACCACAGTAGCTCTGTGAGGGTCGCAAAGTATAATCTGAGCTCCCATATCTATCAGCTTATCAACAAAAAACAAACGGCTCTCAAACATTTTTTGATGAATCAGCACACAACCTTTCGCTTGTATGGCTGTTACCAAAGCTATACTGATTAAGTCAGGTGTAAAACCGGGCCAAGGAGCATCCGCAATGGTCATGATAGAACCATCCATAAAATGTTCTATCTCATAATTCTGCTGTGCCGGAATAAAAATATCGTCTCCTTTTTGAATAACCTGAATTCCTAATTTACGAAATACTTCGGGAATCATACCCAAATGCTGGTAAGAAACATCTTTGATGGTAAGTTCCGATTTAGTCATGGCAGCCATTCCGATAAAACTACCTACTTCAATCATGTCTGGCAAAAGCCTGTGCTCTGTACCACCCAAATAATCGACACCTTCTATATTCAAGAGGTTAGAACCTATCCCCGAAATTTTAGCTCCCATGCGGTTCAACATAGAACAGAGCTGAAACAGATAAGGCTCGCAGGCAGCATTAAAAATGGTCGTCTTCCCTTTGGCTTTTACGGCTGCCATCACAATGTTGGCAGTTCCGGTTACCGAAGCCTCTTCAAGCAGCATATAATTTCCGGTAAGCTTGGGTGCTTCTACTGAAAACGAACACAATTCGGGAATATATTTTACAGAAGCTCCTAATTTTTCGAAACCTAAAAAATGGGTATCCAACCGCCGACGTCCTATTTTATCGCCGCCGGGCTGAGGCATCAAAGCTTTGCCGAAACGGGCTAAAAGCGGACCTACCAGCATAACAGAACCACGCAGGGCAGCCGCTTTGGTACGAAATTGATCGGTTTGCAGAAAATCCAAATCAACATAATCTGCCTGAAAGCTATATTCCTCATCGCCTAGTTTCTCAACTTTTACCCCCAGATCTTTTAATAACTCTATCAGCTTATTTACATCTCTGATATTGGGAATATTGCGGATAATGATTTTTTCAGGAGTTAATAATACTGCCGAAATAATTTGCAATGCCTCGTTTTTAGCTCCTTGCGGAACAATTTCACCATGTAACCGGCGGTTTCCTATGATTTCGAATGAAGCCATATTATGTGTTTATTATTTAAGATGTTAATCTATTTTCAAATTATCTTTTTCTATGTCTTTAAAGTAATTGACCGTTCCTACTTTCAATTCAACCGTTGCAGCATCGTCGCATACGATAATTCCTTTCGGATGTAGCTGTAATGCCGAAATAGTCCAGATATGATTGATGCTTCCCTCTACCGCATGGTATAAAGCTCTTGCTTTATGCAGCCCGTTTACCAATATCAAAACCTCTTCTGCATCCATGATAGTACCTACACCAACAGTTAAAGCTGTTTTTGGAACTTGAGAAGTATCTCCGTCAAAAAATCGTGCATTAGCTAAGATGGTATCTGTGGTAAGCGTTTTTATCCGTGTGCGGGAAGATAATGAAGAACCCGGCTCGTTAAAAGCAATGTGTCCGTCGGGACCTACTCCGCCCATAAACAGATGAATCTTGCCGAATTTTTTAATTTGAGCTTCATATTCTTCGCATTCTGTTTGCAGGCAAGCCGCATTTCCATTGGGAATATGAATATTATGCTTTTGTATGTCAATATGCTTAAAAAAGTTCTCATACATAAACGTATGATAGCTCTGTGTATGATTTTCGGGCAAACCGATATACTCGTCCATATTGAAAGTAACCACATTACGAAACGAAACTTTCCCTGCTTTATGGTATTCAATCAATTTTTTATACACCCCCAGAGGCGATGAACCTGTAGGAAGTCCTAATACAAATAACTTGTCTTCAGTGGGTTGAAATTGATTGATGCGAGAAACGATATAGGCTGCACTCCACTGTGCTATATGTTCGGCATCCGGTTGAATAATTAATCGCATAATTGATATAATTAAGTTTGTAACTATCTAAAATTAAATGCTTTGATATTTTATCCGAATAAGCGGCTGAAAACATTTTCTACTGTACTTGCTGGAACGATATCGATGTTATATTTTTGAATATCCAAGCCTTTGAGATTGTATTTCGAGATAAATATTTTTTCAAACCCTAGCTTGCCTGCTTCGGATATACGATTCTCTATACGGTTTACCGGACGTATTTCTCCGGTAAGCCCCACTTCGGCTGCAAAACATATTTTGGCATCGACCGGAATATCGGCATTAGACGATAATATGGCTGAAACTACGGCTAAATCTATGGCAGGATCATCCACGCGGATGCCTCCGGCAATATTCAAAAATACATCTTTGGCTCCTAAGCGGAAACCGCAGCGTTTTTCCAGCACCGCCAGTAGCATATTCAATCTTCTTAAATCAAATCCGGTAGAAGATCGTTGAGGCGTTCCATACACAGATGAACTTACCAAAGCCTGTATTTCGATAAGCATCGGACGCATGCCCTCAAGCGTTGAGGCAATGGATGTACCGCTTAATAATTGATCTTTTTGTGAAATCAGTATTTCCGAAGGGTTGCTTACTTCGCGTAAACCACTGTTTTGCATCTCGTAAATACCCAATTCGGAAGTGGAACCGAAACGGTTTTTGGATGAACGTAAAATCCGGTAGCCATAGTTTCTGTCGCCTTCGAACTGTAAAACCGTATCTACCATGTGTTCTAATATTTTCGGACCTGCGATGGCTCCATCTTTGGTAATATGTCCGATAAGAAAAACCGGAACTCCGGTCAGCTTGGCATACCGTTGAAATTCGGCTGCACATTCCTTGATTTGCGAAATGCTTCCTGCCGATGAATCAATAATCTCTGTATGCAGTGTTTGGATAGAATCTATAATAATTACCTCCGGAGTAACCTGTTCTGCCAATTGAAATATATTTTGTGTAGAGGTTTCGGTTGCAATGTAGCATGCCGGATTTTTAATCGTAAGGCGGTCGGCACGCATCTTAATTTGCTGGCTGCTCTCTTCGCCACTTACATACAAAACTTTAGCATTAATATTTAAAGCAACTTGGAGCATTAAAGTTGATTTTCCGATACCCGGTTCTCCGCCGATAAGTATCAGCGAACCCGGCACTATGCCTCCGCCCAACACTCTGTTTAGTTCGCCGTTGCAGGCATTTAAGCGGATTTCGGTTGAATAGGCTACTTCTTGTATAGGGTGGGCTTCAACAGTTTCTTTGGCAGAGACATTTTTACTGTACGCGTGCTTATCATCGGTTTTGACAACTTCTTCTACAAAGCTATTCCATTTTTCGCACGATGGACATTTACCCAGCCATTTAGATGTTTGGTAACCACAATTCTGACAATAAAAAACCGTTTTCTGCTTTGACATAAAAGGCAATTTTATGCAAAGATAACCTTTTTGGTTGGATTTGTGATTTGGGGGTAAAAAACGGTTACAAAAATACTGGAGTCTATTTTTTTAAGATTTGTAATATTTTCTTTATATTTGCGTTTACTTATTAAGATGATTTGCTTTTATTGATTTAAGGTTTCACAATAAATATCTGATTCATAATTATAAATTTAAAACCCTAAGAACCATGAAGAAAGTAATCTTATTATGTCTCTTAATTCCTGTTTTAGCATCAGGTCAAGACAGTATCAAAGTCCGTCGAATTTTAGAAAAGTCTATTCAAGCCATGAGTTTAGAGAAATATAATACGCTTGAATATAATATTTTAAGCGAAGATTATTCTTACTCTGAAAGTAAAAACAATATTTACTGTAAGGCGGCTTTAAACCCTTCAACCCATTCGATACAACAACTATGGGCAAAATCTCAAAGTAAATCTAAAAAATATCCTCCGAAAATCAGTTTTTTTGATAGATTATCGGATACTGCATTTTTTTGTGACAAGGATGGAGTCCCTGACAGGGTAGGAAATTATAAATTCCTTAAAGGAGAAGATTTACAGTATTACTGGGGTTATGAATATTTTATTTCTGCACAATCGACAATGAAAAGATTATTTGATACTACTCCGCATCCTTTTCCTAATAAAAAAGATACTATAATTTCTTCAAAAAATTCATTTAGAACTTTTTCCGGAGACTCTATTCTGCGATGCAAAGGTGTTGTAAAGCTCAATGGGAATCCATGCTATTTAATTGAACGTATAAGTGTTAATTATGCAAAGCTTCGACTTGTTGTTAAACGTTATCCTGATTACAAAGAAGATGCCTATGAAAATGCATTGCATTATTCTTACTTCTACATTGATACCACAGATTTTATGCTGAGAAGATATACAACGTTTTCGACAGCGAAAAATCAAAAAGACACAACGTTCTACAAAATCACAACTTTAATTTCCTATAAACCTAACACCTTCTCCAACATTTCTTTCGCCCCTAAAAATGCTCAAAAAGTAATGTGGAGTTATTATGATAAAGAATCGGACGAATCAGCCTCAAGAATCATTTATTTGGAAAAGAAAGCTCCTGATGTAAAGGGTACAAATTCAGAGGGGAAAGATTTTGTGTTATATGAGCAAAAAGCCAAATATTATGTGTTAGAATTTCTGTCTGCCGACCGTACAAAATATGCAGATTCGGCTCATGTATTTTTACAAAACGCTGTAAAAAATCGGAGTATGCCTAATATTCAATTCGTTTATATAGATTCGAAAGATAAGGCGGATGTTATCAAGAAATTATCGCAAGAAAGAAACATTTCTATAATTAAAGATTCTAAAGCAGCAAAAAAATATGGAATAAAGTATTCCCCTGCAACTTACATTTTAGATGAGAACTTTAATATCCTTTATGCTGCATTTGGAGGTATTTGGGATAGGAACAAAAAAGACATAGAAGATTTACTTTCAACATTATAAGCGTAATTTAGTAAATAAAGACTCCGGCAAAATTTAATTTTGCCGGAGTCTTTATTTTTATAAAAATCCCAATTCCAATTGAGCTTCTTCCGAAAGCATTTCCATAGTCCATGCAGGTTCGAAAGTAACATCTACCTTTACGCTCTTTACACCATCCACACGTCCGGTATATTCTTGCACATCCAAAGGCAGAGATTCGGCTACAGGGCAGTTGGGTGCTGTTAAAGTCATTACAATATGTACCGATAAGTCATCAGCAACTTCAACCTCATAAATCAATCCCAAATCATAAATATTAACCGGAATTTCAGGGTCGTATATCGTTTTTAAGGTTTTGATTACGCCATCTTTGATTATGTTTTTTTGTAGAGAGAGTTCCATCTGAAATTTATTATTTTAATAATCATTGTGCATTTTGAGCTTTAAAAACCAAAGCATATAATTTCATTTGTTTTACCATAGCTACCAATCCGTTAGAACGGGTGGGCGACAGATGCTCTTTCAATCCTAAAGCATCAATAAATCCAAGTTCGGCATCCACTATGTCGTTAGGGGTTTGTCCCGATAGAACGCGGATAAGCAGCGCAATGATTCCCCTTGTTATCACAGCGTCGCTATCAGCCGTATAATATACTTTCCCGTCTCTGCATTCGGCACTCAGCCATACACGAGATTGGCAGCCTTTTATCAGATTTTTTTCTAATTTCTGGCTTTCATCAATAGTCGGACATTCACGCCCCAACTCTATTAAATAATTATATCTATCCAGCCATTCATCGTAAATGCTGAATTCCTGTATAATTTGGTTTTCTATATCTGTTATCGTCATATTCTTTATTCTAACTCAACATGGGTAATACTCTTTTAATTGCAGCCATCATCAGGTCGATTTCTTCTTTGGTATTGTAAAACGCAAAAGAAGCCCTTACAGTTCCTGCAATGCCGAACCTATCCATCAAGGGTTGGGCACAATGATGCCCTGTACGTACCGCAATGCCCAAATGATCGATTAAAACCCCTAAATCGTAAGGATGAATATCTTTGATTAAAAAAGAAATCAAACTCGCTTTTTTCTCTGCTGTTCCAATAAACCGGATTCCTTCGATAGACGACAATTGTTCGGCGGCATAAGTAAGTAACTCATGTTCATATCGGGCAATGTTTTCCATCCCCAGGTTTGAAATATATTCAATAGCCGCCTTTAAACCTAAAACATCTGCTACCGATGGGGTTCCTGCTTCAAATTTAAAAGGCAGATCATTGTAGGTAGTTCGTTCAAAAGTCACTTCTTTTATCATCTCCCCTCCTCCCTGATAAGGCGGCATGGCATTCAGCCATTTTTCTTTGCCATACAGAACTCCTACGCCCATAGGAGCATACATTTTATGCCCCGAAAAACAATAAAAATCACAATCCAAAGCCTGTACATCAATGCTGAGATGTGAAATAGATTGAGCTCCGTCTATCAAAACAGGAATATCCTGTGCATGTGCTTTTTGTATAATTTCTTCAACCGGATTTATGGTTCCTAAAGCATTCGAAACATGAGCAATGGCAATAAGTTTCACCTTAGGGTTAAGCATTTTTTCAAACTCTTCCCACACCAACTCTCCCGAATCATTAATGGGAATTACCTTTAGCTTGGCTTTTCGCTCTTCGCAAACAATTTGCCAAGGAACAATGTTGGAATGGTGTTCCATCGCAGAAATCAATACTTCATCATTCTCATGCAAAAAAACTTTTCCAAAAGAATGGGCTGCCAAATTGATACTTTCAGTAGTTCCGCGGGTAAAAATAATTTCGTGCTTATGCTGGGCATTGATAAAATGCTGTACTGTAGCTCGGGCTTCCTCGTAACTTTCTGTAGCCATGCGGCTCAAATGATGTACTCCCCGATGTATATTGCTATTAAGTGCAGTGTAGTAAGAACACAATGTATTTATCACAGAATTAGGTTTCTGTGTTGTGGCTGCATTATCGAAATATACCAAAGGTTTTCCTTGTATTTCTTGCTGCAAAATTGGAAAATCTTTACGAACGGATAAAATATCAATCATTTTGATTCTCAAAAATACTCTTAAAAGGTGATTTAATGTATAGGAAACATCGTTAAAATTTTAACTAAAAATAGATTTCAGGATATTAATCGTTTATGAATCAATAAACAACAATTTCTTTTATGTTTCTTATACAAAGATACATGTTTTTTTTAAATCGCAAATTGTTTCTACCTTTGCGGATATTTATAAACATGAATTAAATAGTTTTGTTTATGAGACACCATGTGGATTTTTTAGTCATTGGTTCAGGCATAGCAGGCTTAAGTTTTGCTTTGAAAGTTGCCGAATTCGGAAAAGTTATCATTCTTACCAAAAACATTGCAGAAGAGGGCTCTACAAAATATGCCCAAGGGGGTATTGCCACTGTAATGCAAGCCGTAGATTCTTACGAAAAACATATTCAGGATACACTTTCTTGTGGTGATGGTTTGTGTGACGAAGAAATTGTCCGCCTTACAATTAATCAATCCACAGAACGAATTAAAGAGTTGATAAATTGGGGCATTCAATTCGACAAAAAATCTACCGGTGAATTTGACCTTGCCCGCGAAGGAGGACATTCTGAATTCAGGGTTCTACACCATAAAGATAATACTGGCTTTGAAATAGAACAACGGCTGCTCAACCAAGTCCGCACACATCCTAATATTGAACTTTTAGAACATTTTTTTGCTATCGACTTGATTACCCAGCATCATCTGGGTATAGAAATAAACCGCAGAACTCCTGACATTAAATGCTTCGGGGTATATGCTCTCAATCCGAATACGCAGAAAATAGATACTATTCTTTCTAAGGTTACCATGCTTTCTACCGGAGGGAATGGAAATATTTACAATACTACCACCAATCCGGTTACCGCTACCGGAGACGGAGTTGCTATGGTACACCGGGCAAAAGGAATTATCGAAAATATTGAGTTTGTACAATTTCATCCCACCTCGCTTTATAATCCGAAAGAAAATCCGTCGTTCCTCATAACCGAAGCCATGCGTGGTTCGGGAGGAATTCTTAAAACTTTAGACGGAAAAGAATTTATGGATAAATACGACAGCCGTAAAAGCTTAGCCCCCCGTGATATTGTTGCCCGTGCCATTGATAATGAAATGAAAATTAATGGGCATGATTATGTGTATTTGGACTGCCGTCATATTTCGAAAGAAGAAATCATGAATCATTTTCCGAATATTTATGCCAAATGCCTCGAAATCGGCATCAATATTACCCGCGATATGATTCCCGTAGTTCCTGCGGCTCATTACAATTGCGGAGGTATCAAAGTTGATTCCTCAGGTCATTCTTCCATTCTGAATTTATATGCTTCCGGCGAATGTTCTTCAACCGGATTGCATGGAGCTAATCGTTTAGCTTCCAATTCACTGTTAGAAGCTATTGTATTTTCGCACAACGCAGCCATGGATGCTATTAATAAATATAAATCCATAGAATTTTGCAACGATATTCCGGACTGGAACGACGAAGGCATGATTTTAAACGAAGAGATGGTATTGATTACCCAAACGTTAAAGGAATTACAAGCCATAATGTCGAATTATGTTGGTATTGTGAGGTCGAATTTACGTTTGCAGCGGGCTTTCGACCGTTTGCAGATTATTTATCGCGAAACTGAAGATTTATACAACAAATCAGTACTTACGACCCGGATTTGCGAATTGCGGAATATGATTGCGAATGCTTATCTGGTAATAAAAAAAGCACAGGAACGAAAGGAAAGCAGAGGATTGCATTATTCGCTTGATTATCCGAAAAACAATAAAAATGAGGTAGAAAAATAATAATGCGAATGTCAGTTCTGGAAAAATATTCTAAACTGTCTGTTTGAAAATACTGAATAACAAAACTCTTGAAATGTGAAATCTTGAAATATGAACTATATAAATGAAATGATTATCATTGGAATTACCGGAACTATAGGAGCAGGAAAAGGCACTATTGTAGATTATTTGGTGAAAAATAAAGGATTTAAACATTTTTCGGTAAGAGACTATATTTCTGAAGAAATCAAACGGCGGAATATGCCTCTGAATCGTGATAGCATGGTTTTGGTAGCTAATGATTTAAGAGAAAAAAACAGCCCTTCGTTTATTGTAGACGAGCTGTGTAAACTGGCTCAACTATCGGGGCAGAATTGCATCATTGAAAGCATACGTACTCCGGGCGAAGTGGAATCGATGAGAAAGCATAAGCAGTTTATTCTCTTTGCCGTAGATGCAGAACCGAAGCTTCGTTATGACCGCATACTATTACGAGGCTCGGAAACCGACCATATATCTTACGAAACTTTTTTGGAAAACGAAGCCCGTGAAATGAATTCTTCCGATCCTAATAAGCAAAACCTTAAAACCTGTATAAGCAAAGCTGATTATTTATTTTTGAATAATGATGATATTGCATCGCTGAACACCAAAATAGAGCAGGTTCTTACAAAATTATAATTTTCAAGCATAACGATATTACTTTTGTAATTTCAACGTATTTATGAGCCAAACTAATTCTCGCGAGAAAACATTAATTACTACTTCGTGGATAAGCACGATTGGAAATCTTATACTATCTGTATCCAAGATAATTATAGGTATATTTTCCGGAAGTTTAGCCGTTCTTAGCGATGGTATCGATTCTGCAACAGATGTCATTATTTCAATAGTCATGATTTTTACGGCTCACATCATAAACCGTCCTCCCAGCCGTAAATATGCTTATGGCTATGAAAAAGCCGAAGGCATAGCCACCAAGATTTTATCGTTGGTTATTTTTTATGCCGGTATTCAAATGCTTATCTTTTCCATTCAAAGGATGCTTTCTACAGAACCCCGCGAATTGCCCGGAACTATTGCCATTTATGTTACTGTTTTTTCGATAGTAGGTAAATTAGGGTTAGCATTATATCAATATAAGCAGGGAAAGAAAATCAATAGCTCAATGCTTACGGCTAATGCTGTCAATATGAGAAATGATGTTATCATTTCATCAAGCGTATTGGTTGGATTGATTTTTACTTTTGCTTTAAAGTTTCCTATTCTCGATGCTGTTACCGGTTTGATAATAAGTTTGTTTATTATTAAATCATCCATCAGCATTTTTATGGATTCCAGTATAGAACTCATGGACGGCGTAAAAGATACAACCGTTTACGATAAAATATTTGATGCCGTAGACCAAGTACCGGGAGCATATAATCCTCATCGCGTACGGTCGCGGCAAATTGGAAATATGTATATGATTGCACTGGATGTGGAAGCAGACGGAAATATTTCTCTCAACGAAGCTCACAATATTGCAGAAGCGGTTGAGAACAGCATTAAAAATTCTATTGAAAATGTATATGATATAGTGGTGCATGTAGAACCTAAAGACTGTCATCATTCCATAGAAAAATTTGGTATCGATAAATATATGGTATAAGAATATTTCTAGAAATAATTTAATAATTACAAGCACAAATGAGTACTTCTCTCCGTCCGTCTTGGGACGAATATTTTATGGAATTGGCTAATGCGGCTTCAAAGCGTGCTACCTGCGACCGTGGACGCAGCGGATGTGTTATTGTGAAAGACCGCCAGCTTTTGGTTACCGGTTATGTAGGTTCGCCCATGGGACTTCCCCATTGCGATGATGTAGGGCATTTATTTAAGAAAACCATACACGAAGATGGGACTATAACCAACCATTGTGTAAGAACCGTCCATGCAGAGCAAAATGCAATCTGCCAAGCTGCACGCAGGGGAATTGCTTTATCGGGAGCTACCTTATATTGCCGTATGACACCTTGCCGCACTTGTGCCATGTTGATTATCAATTGTGGAATAACAAGGGTTGTTTGTGAACGTAAATATCATTCAGGCTCAGAATCGGAAGAGATGTTTAAAGAAGCCGGAATAGAGTTAGAATATATTTTTAACGAAGTACAACAGTACGAGAACCAATAGTAGAAAGTTTTTTATTTCTATATTTTTCTCTCTAAACTTCATATTCTATATAACTTTAATTCAACCGATAACTCCATGAGAATTTTATCATACTTCTTTTTCATCAGTATCGTTTTTTTTAATATCACACTGTTATGCAGCTTCTCTCCTAACGAAGGTCATAAAAGTACTTCTTCAAAATCTGCTCCCAAAGAAAAAGTGGCTGATTCTTTGAAGTGGAAATTAATTTGGGAAGATAATTTTGATAAAGGGACAATAGATTCTAAGGTGTGGAGCAAAATTCCTCGAGGAACGGCTGATTGGGATAAGCATATGTCGGATTACGATTCGTTATATCTTATACAAAATGGGAATCTGATTTTGAAAGGCATAGTAAATCCTACTAATGACACGATGCCTTATCTTACAGGAGGTCTGCATACCAAAGGTAAAAAACCATTTTATCGTGGGAAAGTAGAAATTTCTGCCAAATTTGAAAATGCCAAAGGTGCTTGGCCTGCATTTTGGTTGTTACCCTTTGATGGTATTAAATATCCTCATGGGGGAGAAATTGATATTATGGAACATTTGAATAGTGATACTATAGTTTATCAAACTGTACATTCTTACTATACTTTAAATCTCAATCAAAAAGACAATCCCAAGCAAGGTACAATAGCACCTATCCATCTAGGAGAATATAATACTTATGCTGTTGAATTATATTCCGACAGCCTTGTTTTCAGTGTAAACGGCATACATACCATGAACTACCCCTGTATTGAAACTGATAAAGAAGGTCAATTTCCTTTCGACAGGGAAATGTATTTATTACTCGATATGCAATTGGGAGGTTCTTGGGTAGGAGATATTAAAAAAGAAGATCTTCCGGTGGCTATGTATATTGATTGGGTACGTTTTTATCAAAAAGTAAAGTAATGAATACTACTTTAATTCTAATTGATTTTGTTTTTTAATCGATATTTATGCCTGTTTTTCAACTTCCCGAAGAATATGTTTTTCCAAATCCCGAATTAGCAGAACCGGATGGTTTGCTGGCAATTGGCGGCGATTTAGATCCACGCAGGTTGCTTATTGGGTACGCCATGGGGCTGTTTCCATGGTATAATCCTACCGAACCCATTTTATGGTGGTCGCCCGATCCCCGTATGGTAATCTTCCCTGATAAATTTCATTGTTCCAAAAATCTACAAAGGGAAATCAAAAGTAAAAAATTTGAAGTCCGTTTTGATTCCAATTTTTCAAATGTTATCCGCCAATGCGGAGCTACACGTATTCACAAAGAAGGCACTTGGGTAAGCGAAGATATCATAGAAGCCTATACAATTTTACATCAGCATGGCTTTGCTCATTCTGTTGAAATTTATGAGAATGAAGAATTGGTTGGCGGATTATATGGGGTAACCATAGGGAAAATTTTCTTTGGCGAATCCATGTTTCACACAGTAACTAATGCCTCAAAAGTGGCTTTTTATTATTTAGTTGAATTCTTAAAAAAATATGATTTTCTCCTTATCGACACCCAAATGGAAACCGACCATTTAAGGTCGTTGGGAGCTGAAACTATTCCTCGTAAAGAGTTCCTGCAATTATTAGAAGAGGGAATCCCTCATGAAACCTTATTAGAAAAATGGAAATTATAGAGATGCCATTTATTATCTCCTTTTAAATTCGGAACATACAATAGCAGCAGCAACAGAGGCATTAAGCGATTCGGCATGATCTGCGGCATGGGGATTAAAAGAAGGAATATGTAAGGCATGGGTAAGATGGTTCTTTACCTCATTTGAAATTCCTTTTGATTCATTTCCAATAACAATAAAGCCTTTAGTCTCTAAATCAGTCCCATAAATATTTTCCCCTTCAAGTAAAGTTCCGTAAACAGAAAAATTCTGCGGTTTTTGCTTGAGTAATTCCAGCAAATCTGTATAAAAAATATTTACCCTTGCAATAGAACCCATAGTAGCCTGCACCACCTTGGGGTTGTAACAATCAACGGAATGGAGAGAACAGATAATATTGGGTATACCAAACCAATCGGCAATACGGATAATAGTTCCCATATTTCCCGGGTCGCGAATATCATCCAAAATCAAAGTTAGTTGTTCAAAAATATTATCGGAAATCTGATATTCAGGAGTTTTTACAACAGCCAAAACCTGATTCGGTGTTGTGAGACTTGAAATTTTCTTTAATTCCTCTTCGGTAATTATTTGAATACAATTTTGATACTTATTCTGAACGGAATTCTCATTTACCCATTCTTGAGTAACAAAAATTTGAGAAATCTCAAATCTGCTATGTAAGATTTCATCAACTAATTTAATTCCTTCTGCCACAAATACATTTTCTTCATTTCTGTATTTGCTAATTTTGAGCGAATTAATATATTTGATTTGGTTTTTGCTAAGCATCTTTAAAATGCATAGGATATACCTACACCTATCATTTCTTTGGTTTGTAATTTTGGACCTGCCGGCAAACCATCTCTTCCCACTGATTTTACATCATCGTCATATTTCAGGTTAAGAATAATCTGAGCATTAATATATTTATTTACAACCATATTAAGCAGCATTTCGAAGTTTATATCCACATTTCCAAAACTTTCGTTATAGGCAGTAAAAAATTCCAATTTACTAAGCAATGAAATATTTTTCATAAGATTGTATTTCAATCCGAATTTGGCATAAGCTCCAAGCTCTTTCTTTAAATTTTCTCCCTTTTCAACGCCATAACTACCTAATGCAGAAAGCGAATCGTCTTCAACAAAAGTAAGTTTTCCTGCAATAGGCGAAAGATAAGCCGTAAAAATATCTTTATATTTATAATCCATACCGACAGATAAATTAAGATAACCCGGAGCCATAAATTTAGAAATATACATTTCATCATCCGGCTTCTTATATCCTTTATCATACTGGGTATTAAATCCTAATAAGAATGTTAAGTACCAATGTTCGATAACACCATATCCGAACTTGGAAGCAAAATCTATTTTATCCAATGTTTTCTGCCAATCGTAGGTTTCGGTATACATTAACCCATATTCTGTCGCAAAAACATTATCCCATGCATATCGTCCTCTGTTGTAATTTGCCCGTAATGCAAATGCTCCATTGGTAGCAATGGAATTTTCGCCCCCTGCTGCCCAGTTTATCAAAGTGGTTTGGGAAAAATTTAATCCGGCCATACCGGTAATTTTCCAGTAAGATGTATCTTTTTTAGGTGTAGGAGCTACTAAAGAATCCGTTGGGGCAGGTGCGGGAACTTTTAAAGAATCGGTTTGGGCATATCCCGAAAGTGTTAATACAATTGCAGTAAGAAGTAGTATTTTTTTCATAAATAAATAATAGTATAAAAAGAATATTCTGAGTTTCTAAAAATTAAAAGTGCAAAAGTACAAAATTATTCAATCATTAAATTACATCCTCTAATATCACTATGGTCGAAACGTCCAAGTATCTCAAATTGTTCATGTTCATGTAATTTTCCCAAATCTTGTGTAGCAATAAAAGAGCATGAGTATAGATTTGCCAAATCAATTACATTGATTCCGCCCGTTTTATTACTTGCTATTAAAGAGAGAGGATCGTTTGTATCGCGAATTAAAATTTTCATCCAAGGAGGACAGGTAAAAAGACCATTGCCTTGAGAATAAGCCTGTGAAAATAATTCGCTCATGCCATATTCCGAATGGATGGAATTCACACCGAATCCTTTACAAAGAATTTGATGTAATTCATTTCGAATCATTTCTTTACGTCTCCCTTTCATGCCTCCGGTTTCAAAAACAATTAATTCCGGAAAACTGCTGGATTTTTGCTCTATAAAATCTAATAAGGCATAGGTAACTCCAAATAGAATATTTTTTTTACCGGAAAGTGTCCCTTGCCGCAAAGCATCGCTTAATTTGGAGAAATCGGCTAAATAGAAACCGGAAAGTGTATTTTGGGTTTCTTTTATTAAACCAGAAATCATATAAATGAGCGAAGAATGCGGTTGCTCCAAATAATTAGGGAGCAGCGCAAAGATATTGTATTGCCGAATATCGCCATAAAAATGTGAGAATCCTTTATGAAAACTTTCTTCATAAATGCCGAAATCATGAATCCAATGCTTGCTGGTTTGAGCTCCGGTAGTGCCGCTGCTGGCAAAAAAATCTTTTGGACATTCAGGAACACTGATTATCGTCTGCGTTTTAAAAAATTCAATGGGCAAAAACGGAATCTGTGAATAATGAATTATTTCAGAAAGATTTATGTTTAAAAGATTTACGAAATTTCGATAGACAATATTGTTTTGATATTGAAAATGAAATACATCTAAACAAACTTTATTAAAGTCGTTTTCGTTTGAAATAGAAAAAATATCTTTTTGCAATTCATTCATTTTCTTTGTTTTTAGAACACATTTACCTTATTAACTGAGCTCGCAAGCTCAACAAAATTAATCCTGTCTAAATATTTTTTGTCATGTACAAAACAATTTAATACAAAAAGCCAAAAAGCCATAAAGGAATTTCGTTTTTAAATCCAGTTTCAACATCATCTACAGCCAAATATGCATTTGATAATTTACCGATTTGCTTTTGTTTCTTATTTTTTCCACCAATTTCAAAATAATATTTTCCATCGATTTTAAAATCGGTTTCTTGTGCATAATTTACCTTATGCTTAACTACCAATTGATTAAAAAAGAATGTTTCACGCATATTTCCTACATCCGGTTTTTCAGAATCTAAAGCATAAGTATAATTTGTATTTTGCAAAAAGATCTTTTCAGGTTTTACCATACGGCTCATACCCGACGCTTCTTTTTCGAGCAGCATAATAGATTGCGATTTATGCAGATAATGCAAATAATTCATTAATGTTAAACGAGTTACATCTAATTCTGTACTTAATTTCGAAATATTGGGTGTAAATGGAACTAAAGATGAAAGGATATAAAATAGCTTTTTAATTTTATGAATAGAATAAATATCAATGGTTTCCACATTTGGCAAATCACTTTCAATAATAGTGTTGAATGTTTGCAAAACCCGTTCATGATAAGTTTCTTTATCTTCTTTGTAATATGGGTAATAACCAAATTTAAGATATTCTTTAAACAGAGGGACCGGTTTAAACTGTTTGCAAATCTTGTGGGCTATAGCCACATGGTTTTCCAGAAGCTCACCTAATGAATACGGTTTTGTATCTGCGTTAAGAAAACCTTCAAAAATTAAATATTCGCGAAACGACATGCCATGAAGCAGATAGTGGATAGAACGGCGGCTCAAATCGGCATCAGACTTAAAAATTTCCAATATTGAAGAACCTGTAAAAACTACTTTCAACTCAGGAAAATCATCATAAATATTTTTGATTTCGCGTGACCAATCTGGATATTTATGAACTTCGTCCAAAAACAAAGCCTTTCCTCCCATTGTTTGAAATTGATTTGCCAAATCGTACAATTTATTGGTTGTGAACCAAATATTATCCAAACTAGTATATAAAACATCTTCGGGAAATTCACCATATTTTTGTTTGATATGTTGCAGCATCAAGGTAGTTTTTCCACAACCCCTTGAACCAAGAATACCTATCAAACGATTATTCCACCGAATATCATTGCAAAGATACCGGCAAAAGTTATTATCAAGACGTTCTAAATGCTTATGAAATACCGTAAAAAGTGTTTTCATCTCTGTAAATTTATTTGCAAAGATATAAATTGTATTCTATAAAATGCAATTTTATTCGCTTTTTGCACTCTGTAAAATACAAAATTTCCTATAGATTATATTTTCACTAAAATATTCATAACGGCTTGTGGGGAAACAGGTAATAAATGGTTAACCTCTTCGGTTTCGAAAACATATACATTTTTCCCTACAGGCGCCCATCTGCCGGGATGCATCGGGCGTTGAACCGGATAAATGCCGACTGCTGTTTTCCCTAATGCAGCCGCAATATGAAGCGGACCTGTGCTGCACGCTATCAAGGCATCTATTTTACTGATAAATACAATAAGTTCATCCAGCGAAAGTTTTCCTGAAATATCATGTACAAAAGGATTATGCCGAATTAATTGGTCTCTAAACAAAACACCCTCAGCCTCTGTACCTGAAACAAAAACATTGAATTTATCTTGCGGAAGCAAGGTAATAAGCTGTTCAAAATTATCTAATCCCCACTCTCTTGCGCTGCCTTTCGATTTGGGATGCAATACTACATTTATTTTCTCAGAATCAATAAGCTGCTGTATTTCATGAGGAAGTTTCCCCTGCGGAGATAATCCGTAAAATCCGGCTAATTCGTCAAGAGAATAGTGGGTTTGAATTCCCAAAGGCTTTAATAACTTGATATTTAACTGGGCTTCGTGCAAATCGGATTTTTTACGTGAAAACCGTACCAGCTTGTTACAGGTAAACCAATGATACAAGCGATTGGTAGTTCCTATCCGTTGAGGAATTCCTGCTTTTTTTGCCAGACGGGCTATTTCTTTTTTAGGGAATACATGAATAAAAACATCTATTCTTAATTTTCTTAGCCTATCTATTTGTTCATTTTCAGAAAGTTTAGATAACTCATGCCAATCCACAAAATCATCTATATATTGCGAGCAGCTGACAATGGCTTTTGTATATTGCATTCCCAAAAAAGTAATATGGCAATCGGGAAAATGCTGTTTCAATATTCCGGCAAGAGGCAGAGTTAAAACCACATCGCCAATGCTATCTGTCCTGCTCAAAACAAAGTGTTTACCCATTGTGTTTTTGTTTTTGGAGTTGACGTAGTTTCGCATATTTCAAATAGGTGGCAAAAGCTGAAATACGACATATGGTATATCCATAATAGCCGTCTAAAAATCCTAAACGTATAATATAGTTGCGGAAAAATTTGACGGATGGGTTCACCAAAATAGAAAAAAGGCTAGCTTTTTTACCTTTTTCGAAAGCTTCTAAAGCCGTTAAATCCGTATATTTGTTAGCCCTTACAATATGTTCAGAAATAGAGTTATAAGAATAATGCAATAAATCTCCGGAAAGCTTTCCGATGAGATCGTTTTCAGGAACTACAACTTTTTCATGAATATATTTTCCCTCGAACACACATTTTCTACGGTCGAAAATACGGATTAGATAATCGGGATACCATGCAGAATGGCGAATCCATTTACCACAATAATTCGTCAGCCGATTTACTATATAAGCTGTATGTTGAGGAATATCTTGCTTTTTAAGTCCTAAGATTGAATTCTTAAGCTCGTTGGAAATGGCTTCGTCTGCATCAATAGATAAAACGAAATCGTTTGAGGCTAAAGCTATAGCATCGTTTTTTTGTTGAATAAATCCTTTAAACGGTTGTGAATGAAATTGGACAGAATACAGTTTACATATTTCTTGTGTTTGGTCTGTCGAATGACTATCCAGCACAATAATTTCGTCTGCAATTTCCTGCAACGAATCTAAACATCTGCCAATGTTTTGTTCTTCATTATATGTGATAATGACAGCCGAAATTTTCATTATTTATGGGATTTTGATGCAAAGGTAGAAATTATTTTTTTAAGATAAATCTATACTAAATATTTAAAGATGAGTTTATATAGATTTTTGTTTTCTAGAAAAAGCAAATATAAACCACGACGGAAGTACGATTCCTTTACAAATACTGGTAATAGAAATTGCCCACCAAACCCCTAAGATACCTAAAGAAGTAGTCGCTAAAAACATAGCCAACGGAATTCGTAAAAGATTAAATGCAATGCTTTGAATGGCAGGCGGCAGAGTATTTCCTATTCCATTAAATGCACCTTGCGCTGTAAATTCAGTAAGCATAAATATTTGTGAAAAGCCCAAAATCATCAAATATGATGCTCCTGAAACAATTACAGCCTTCTCTGGTACAAAGAAATAAAAAATATGACCTCCGAAAAGTATGAAAATTGTACTTACCACGCTCCCAAAACCTATCATTAACCAAAGTGTACGGTAATACGCTTTCTTTATACGGTCAAAGTGCCGGGCACCATAATTCTGCCCCACAAAAGCTCCCAAAGCTGTGCATACCCCTTGAGCCGTCATCCATGAAATAGCTTCAATCTGTCCTCCCATGGTTTGGGTCATCATGGCTATATGTCCGCCGTGAATAGAAGCAATCCGGGCTAAATTCATAGAAATAAAAGCAAAAATAATACTTTGTATAGCTCCCGGAAATCCTAAATGGAAAATGCGGGAATATAATTGCTTGCTGATACGCGAAAAGAATACAAAGTTTCGAAAGAGAAAATTTTTCTGCCTAAACAAAACTATATAAATACATAATACTACAGCTTGTGATATGACCGAAGCAATGGCAGCACCTTCGATGCCTAATTCCGGAAAAAAGCCAATTCCATAAATCAGAAATGGATCCAGTATAATATTTAAGGCTAATCCGCAGCCTGTTACAATCAATGGGATAGTAGTTTTTCCCGACCCATTACAAATACCCATAAAAGTAAGGATCATAAAACTAAAAGGAAAACAAAAAGTGTAAATCCGGAGGTAAGATACAGATTCAGAGGCAATTTTATCTGAAAGATGAAAAAACGGTATAAAAATATCTGCCAAACAGAATACAAATACTCCGTAAGCCAATCCGATGATTAGGGATAATGTAAGGGTTTGAGAAGCATACGAGCGTGCATTATTAATTTTTCCTGCCCCTAATGATTGTGCTACACTTACTTCAGCTCCCACTTTGGTAATCAGGCTTAAACCGGTGGCAATCCAAACAAAGAAATAAGCTGCCCCGACAGCTGCTACAGGCTCGCTACCGATACGCCCCAGCCACACAATGTTGGCAAGGTTATAAGTCATCTGGATAAACGACGCCAACATAAGCGGAACGCTGAGCTTAATCAAGCGTTTTAATATGTTCCCTTGGGTTAAATCTACGGTTCCTGTCAAAATCGGTAAAAATTAGTTTGCAAAGGTAGTACAAATAACAATATTGGTAAACAAGTCGGCTAAATACAAGAAAATAAGCCTTTTTTGAAATACCAAATCAGACTATAAAGCATATCCCAAATCTAAAAATACTTTTGTCTTATTTTACAATACATAATTTATTTTTACATATTTTCTTTGCGGTTAAATTTTAATTTGTATTTTTGCTAATCTAAATTGCATGGTTTTTAAAAAACATTTCAACATTTATACTTTAAGTAAAAACAATCCAAACCCCTAGCTGAAGAGCATGTACTTTCAGCTAGTCTCTTATTTTAAATTTCAGTAATCAAACAATCAAAAACAAAGAACTATGAAAAACAGAAACAAGTATTTTTTAATGACATTATGCTTAATCATAGGCGTAAGCGTACAAGCTCAATTGAAAGTAGGTAGTAACAGCAATATTGGAATCGGGACAGACCCGACTTCAACCGAGAAATTTAAATTAACGGGGAATTCTTTTTTTAATGGCAATATCGGTATCGGAACGACTCCTACAACTACGGAAAGATTAAAGGTTAATGGTACTTCTATGCTTAATGGGGATATTTTAATGTATCCAATTAGCGGAATGGGGTTTAAGGTAATCAAATTTTCAACCGGATATTTTCCTGATATTGTAGTTAATGAAGCGGCTTTGGTTCCTATCGGCTCTTCTTCTTATTTGGGTAGATCGGATAGCCGTTTTGCGGCTATTTATACAAGTAATTTGTATTATGGTAGTTTATACCAACTTTCTGATAAAAATGTGAAGAAAAATATTAAGCCTTTGGATGTAAAGAAAGCAAACAAACTTAATCTAATCAAAGTATATACTTATGACATGGATGAGAAACTGTATGATTCGATTAATAATGAAACTATTAGAAATATTTCTATTGAAGAGGGAAAGGATCAGGCGGGGGTACTTGCTCAGGAGCTTATGGATATTTATCCGAAATTGGTAAAACAGGATCCTGATTCTAAATTATACACGGTAAATTATGTAGGATTGGTTCCTTATCTGCTCCAAGCGGTGCAAGACTTAAGTAAAGCTATGGATGCCCAAACTCAAGAGATGCAAACTTTAAAAACGGAGCTGGCTTATTATCAAAACAACTGCTGTAGCAATAATGGTAAAGCTCCCAAGAAAAGTACGGGTATGGATAATGGCAATATGGGGCAGGCTAATTTAAGTGATGTGGTTACTGCTGCCCGTTTAGACCAAAATATGCCTAATCCGTTTAGCCAAGAGACTCGTATTGGTTATTTTATTCCTAAGGATGCTAAAACTGCGGCTTTGTTTATTTACGACCTGCAAGGCAAACAGCTAAAGCATATTGCTATTAACTCTCAAGGGGAAGGCAGCACAAACATACTGGGCAGGGAATTTAAAGCGGGTATGTACCTATATACTTTAGTCATAGATAATGAACTGGTGGATACTAAAAGAATGATTTTAACGGAATAGAAAGGAAAACAGATTATGAAAAAATTACTCAACATATTGATATTATCTTGCCTGCCTTGCATGCTGCTTGCTCAGGTGGGCAAGCAGGAACAAGATAAAGTACAAAAGAAAGATACTACTGCTAAAATTATAGGGGCTAAGGTACTTAAAATCGGTAAGCCCGAAAAATATAAGAATTCAAGGCAGGACTATTTAAATAGCATTGAAGAAATCAGAGCAGAGAGGAGAGATACAAATTGTGACAGGAAAGAGAATAAAGAATGGCGCACAAGATTGATAGCTAAATATAACGAATCTAAAGATAGTGAAGAAAAAAGTTTTTTCATTGATGCTTTGGGTCGTTCAAGCTGCCCTGAAAATATGCGTTTTTTAGAACAGGTGGTCTTAACTGATACCTGCGAACACAACCGTATCTCTGCCATACAGTATATGAATGGAGCCCAATCCAAGCAATCTATCCCCATGCTCATTAAATATTCTCAAAAGGACTTGTCTCCGGCAGAAGGTTCAACTTTGGCTGCAACCTTAATCGGCATGGGAGAAAGTAAACACAGTCTTCAATTACTTCAAAAATATTGCTTTCCAACAACATTGCAGAATTGCAGTTCTTGCGAGTACGCCTATTTTACTTTAGGTGGAGATATCGCCAAAACATATTTCAAAAAGGTTTTATTAACTACCAATGATGAAACTATCCGCTGCCGTTATGCCCAACGTTTGGCTGAATTAGGAGATTCTGAAACATCATTTCCTATATTGAAAATCTTTTTGAATGATGAAGATGAATATGGACGCAGTGGAGCATTATCAGGACTTGCAGCCATAGGGACAAAGGAATGTTTTGATATTATCATGGATAGATATATTAATGATAAATCTCGGATAGTTCGAAGTCGGGCTAGGGATATTTTAGAAGACACTGAAGTGGAAGCGGAGGTAACTGAAAAAAAAGGAGAAGTAATCATCAAAAATAATAAAAAATACAAAGTTGATTATGAAAAATAACATTATAAATAGAATATTAGCATGTATAATATGCTATGTCGTTGGTATATTTTTTGTACATAGCCAGAATTATGACAGAGAAGCTGCTACAAGATATTCCGACCAATGGGCATTAGGGCGTAATAAAGATTATTTCGATTATACAGGACAAGGAGGAGATTGTGCAAATTTTGTATCCCAATGCTTAAAAGCGGGGGGATTGGATTTATCAAAAGGAGGAGATGGAAATGGAAAGGGAGTAGATACAAAAAAATGCATTAAGACTGTACAAAATTTACACGACCATTTAAACAAATACCAATTGACAAAATATATTCTGAAAAAATCTACAGAATCCGATTATAGAACAGAATCTAGCGAAATGGAAATGGGAGATGTGGTGTTGTATGGTTCTTCAGATTTTCCTTATATTCATTCTACATTTTGTGCTGGGACGGGACCCGGAGGAAAAAATGTATATAATGCCCATACAACTGATCATTTTCATAAAAGCTATTATGACATGTCTTTTGGGTCCGGAATTGCCTATTGTTTCCATTTCAAGCCACCCGCACATTGCTCCAATTGTATACAAGATGAAGATGAAGAAGCTGTAGATTGCGGAGGTTCCTGCCCTTCGTGCGACCGCTCGGCGCCTAATAAAATCGCTTACGATGGTACTACGGTTCCACCTTATTCCGTTGCATTGGAAGGCATAAGCATAGAGAACACCCGATTAATCGGCGATGTAGAATTGGTTTCGGCAGGAGATATAGAGTTTTTAGCTAATACCGAAATCCCGGCAGGCACTTCGGTAACCACCAAATCGACCATGAAAAAAAGTACCATAGCCGGAGATTGCGATGTTTTGTGCAACGAACTTCCTATTTCTTATTGTGTGCCCGGAAAACCTATAAGAGTAATACTTGCCAATGTTAATCGATATAATTTATATGTATATCGTTTAAATCCGAGTAGAGACTGGTATCTTACCTATAGCCAACAAAATATATCTGTAGGTTATGATGGTTCTCATTTTCTCCCTTGGAATACAAGTGATGTAACTTGGGGAGAAGTATTATGGGTAAGAATTGTAGCAACCGGATGCAAAGGAGATACAAAAGAATATAATAGAACCACTGTTGGGGCTAATGAGCCTTAAAATTTAGAAAAGCCCTGTTTCCCTAAAGCTGTAAAGTAGACTAAGCAGTAACTGAAAAGCTTTACCTAAAAAAACAACCTATCGGCCCAGCCGAAAAGGCAAAATCAAATTTAAACGTTCCGTCGGCCGGGCCGAAAAGACATTTGAAAACTAAAACACCATTTCGGCCGGGCCGAAATCCCAAATAAAAACAAAAATGCTTTATCGGCCGGGCCGATGATATGATTTAGAAAAAAATGCCTCGTCGCCCCAGCCGACGGGTTTTACAAACAGTTAAGTGCATTATTTTTATTGAAAGATATATTAATAAGCAAATAAAGTTACCAGAAATTCAAATATGTTTAAACAATAAAAGAGTTGCTAAAAAGCAACCCTTTTACAAACAAAAATATTATGAAGACTATTCAACAACCGTAATCCAGCCAAACTTATCGGCTTCTTCGCCATATTGAATGGCACGCAATCGGTTGTATAATTTGGTAGATACAGGACCGGCTAAGCCGTCTTTGCTGAAGTCATAGGTTTTTCCTGTATTTCTATCGATAATAGTTCCGATAGGAGAAATAACGGCTGCTGTTCCGCAAGCTCCGGCTTCTTCGAATTCGCTTAATTCTTCCACTAAAATATGGCGGCTTTCTACAGTCAATCCCATATCTTCAGCCAGTGTTTTTAAACTCATATTGGTTATAGAGGGAAGAATAGAAGATGATGCCGGCGTAATATATTTATTACCTTTGATAGCAAAGAAATTAGCAGGACCTGCTTCGTCTATGTATTTCTTTTCTTTAGCATCTAAGAAAATAGCGGCTGCATAGCCTTCTTGGTGTGCTCTGTCGCCTGCACGCAAACTAGCAGCATAATTTCCGCCTACTTTATATTTACCTGTTCCAAGCGGAGCAGCTCTATCGAAATCGGCAACAATCTGCATTTTTACAGGTTTAAAACCTTCTTTAAAATAAGGACCTACGGGACCGCAAAAAGCCATGAATAAATATTCGCTGGCAGGTTTTACACCTACTTGAGCTCCGGTTCCTATCAATAAAGGACGAATATATAATGATGCTCCCGATTCGTAAGTGGGAACATATTTTTCGTTCAGTTTAACTAACTTAATAATGGCTTCTTCAAATAAATCGAGAGGTACTTCTGCCATCATTACCCCGTAAGCTGAACTTTGCATGCGTTTTGCATTGTCGATCAGGCGGAAAATCCGGATTTTACCATCTACGCCACGAAAAGCTTTTAATCCTTCAAAAGCTTCTTGTCCATAGTGCAAACAAGTTGCTGCCATGTGCATGGTTACCATTTCAGAATCGGAGACTTCGATTTCTCCCCATTTTCCGTTTTTGTAATAGCAACGAACATTATAGTCCGTTTTGTAATAGCCAAATGGAAGGCTTTTCCAATCTATTTCGCTCATAATAATATATTTGTAATTTAATATAACTAAGAAAATTAATTTGCTAAATTATAGATTATATCTTTATAAGCCTAATTTTTTTCGAGTTTTATTTCTAATGTATCTAAGGTATTACTCACCAAATAGTTGAACATTCTATAGTAAATTATTGTTTCTTCTAATTATACATGAGTCAATGAGCATTCTAAGTCTTTTTATGTATATTAATTTAAAGAGATAGAGGTATCAAAGTGAATTTTTTATATTGATAATCAAATATTTAAACATTTTCATTGTTTAAAATATGTTAATCAAAAAACTTTTTCTTTACATTCTAGTTGGTATTGTACATCTCCAAATTTCTGTATTATTTTTTTATACATAAGGAACAAAAACGGAGAAATAAATTTTAATAGGTTTTCATCTTAAATATACAATTGCCATGACTACAAAAGAATTTAACGACCAACTGATTGAAATGGAAGAAGGCTTAGGACGTTTTGCTCATTCTTTAACCTATAACCATGAAGAAGCCAAAGATTTGGTACAAGATACTTTTCTAAAAGCATTAACTTATCGCGATAAATTCAGCGATGAAACCAATCTTAAAGCATGGGCTTATACCATCATGAAAAATACATTTATCAATAATTACCGTAGGTCGAAAAAGATTAATACGATTATTGACAAAACAGATGACTTATATTATTTGAATTTACAAAGTAAAAATAATGTTTTACCCGAAAACGAAATTTTCTTGCAAGAATTGCAAGAGGGTGTAAAAAAGATAGAAGACGATCAACGTGTTCCTTTCGAAATGTACAATGAAGGGTATAAATATAAAGAAATAGCTGAAGAACTCGATTTATCTATCGGAACAGTTAAAAGCCGCATTTTCTTCTGTAGAAAACGCTTAATGAAAAACTTACAAGATTTCCAAAATTAATTTTTCTTCATTTTATTTGGTTTTTAAGCCTCACTCTTTATTGAACCCATTGAGTGGGGCTTTTTGTATTACCTTTTTAGCAAAATAAAAAAGCGGAATATTCATTCCGCTTTTTTATTTCAACCAGCAATAGTTATTTAGTAATTGATTTTTCTGATTTCGAAATATGCTTTAGGATGTAAACATGCTGGACAATTGGCTAAAGCTTTTTTGCCTTTGTGAACATATCCGCAATTTCTGCAAACCCATTCTACTTCTTCGTCTTGTTCAAAAACTTTATCTTCAGTTACATTTTTCCATAATTTCCTGTAGCGGGCTTCATGCTCGGCTTCTACTTTAGCAATCATGCGGAAACAGGTTGCAACATCTTTAAATCCTTCTTCTGCAGCTATATCTGCAAACATAGGATATAAATCAGCCCATTCTTCATGTTCGCCTTCGGCAGCGGCAGTCAAATTTTCGGCAGTAGTACCTACTTTTCCGGCAGGATACATGGCTGTAATTTCAAGCATTCCACCTTCTAAAAAGCTGAAAAACCTTTTAGCATGCTCTCTTTCTTGTTCGGCTGTTTCCATAAAAATGGCAGCAATTTGCTCAAAACCTTCTTTTTGAGCCTGCGAAGCAAACATAGTATATCGCATTCTGGCTTGCGATTCTCCTGCAAATGATTTCAGCAGGTTTTGTTCTGTTCTAGTACCTTTTATACTCATCGTATTATTATTTTAAGGATTAATAATTAGTTTACTAAATGAATAGCAAAGTTAATTTTTTTTCTCAATCTACCCAAATTTATACTGTCTATGCTCATATAGACCCCATAAATAAATACATTCTGCAAAAAATAAAAACCTTAAAACACAACACATAATCATCCTATCAAATAAATCCTTAAACAAAAGGTATACTTATCAGTTTAACTTGTGTTCTTATAAGATTAGTAGAATTTCTCAATTACATAAAGATTTTCTCTGTACATTTGCTTCTCGCATATCATGTTTTTATATAATTGAAAATCAATTCTAATTCATTTTAATAGTTATCATTGTGTACCCTTATTTAAAATTAAAATTATGAAAGTCTCAGAAAGCATTTACTTAGGAAATTTACAAATTGAATCGAAACACATCAGATCGGGACAAATTATTAAAACCGATGCACCTCCTGATAACAACGGCAAGGGAGAATATTTTTCTCCTACTGATTTGGTAGCAACCGCATTGGCAAATTGTATGCTGACCGTGATGGGAATAGCCGGAAATACACATGGTTTTATTATGGATGGGGCTACTGCATCGATTACCAAAGTTATGAGTCCGGAACCTCGCCGTATTGCCGAAATCATTATTGATTTTACTTTTCCTTTAGCATATAATGAAAAGCAAAAGAGAATGATTGTTGCAGCCGCCAAAGCCTGCCCGGTTGCAAAAAGTTTACATCCCGAACTGAAAAAAACGTGTACTTTCCGTTTTACAGATGAAGAAGTAAAATTTTAATTCTCAATACGGTATAAAATAGATTTCAATTTCTTGCAAAAAGAATACTTGATTTATTTTGCAGGTTCAAATATAATGCGTAATTTTGCAACCTCATTTAAAAAGTAGTTCCTTGAGAATTTTACAAGGCCCGTTCGTCTAGCTGGCCCAGGACGCTAGGTTTTCATCCTAGAAATCAGGGGTTCGAATCCCCTACGGGCTACTTTAATAAATATTAATTTATATGGCAAATCATAAGTCATCATTAAAAAGAATTCGTTCAAGCGAAAAAAGAAGATTACACAATAGATATTACGCAAAAACTATGCGTAATGCATTGAAGAAATTCAGAGAATTGGAAAATAAAGCAGAAGCAACTCAAAAATTGCCTGCATTAGCTTCTATGATTGATAAATTGGCTAAACGTTCTATTATTCATAAGAATAAAGCTGCTAATTTGAAATCAAAATTGATGATTCAAGTCAATAAAATGAAATAATTCAAATAGAGAATTTGGAAAAGCTGTCCTTTGGGCAGCTTTTTTTGTATCTAAACATTTCTTTTTAATAGATGTTGTTAATGAAATAAATAATCAATGTGTTATGAATACATTCCAAAATATAGATGAATACATAGCGGCTTTCCCTAAGGATATTCAAGAGATTTTGATGCAGATTAGAGAAACCATACATAAAGCCGCACCGGAAGCGCTTGAAAAAATAAGTTATCAGATGCCTACCTTTTATCTCAATGGGAATTTAGTACATTTTGCAGCATATAAAAAGCATATCGGATTTTATCCTGCACCATCAGGAATAGAAAGTTTTAAAAAAGAATTATCTGTTTATAAAGGAGCGAAAGGTTCTGTTCAATTTCCTTTGGATAAACCCATACCCTTAGATTTAATCAGTAAAATTGTGAAGTTTCGGATAAGCGAGAATTTGAAGAAATAGAGATAATCCTAAAATAAAAAATGAGCTATAAATAATTTATAGCTCATTTTTTATTTTAGGATTTATCCGTTTTGTTCTTTTGTCCAACTGTCTTTCAGCGTAGTTGTTCTATTAAAAACCAAAGTATCGGGCTTAGAATCATCATCTACATTAAAATAACCCAAACGTTCGAATTGGAAAGATTCAAGGTGCTTGGCTTTTTGCAGATAAGGTTCTAGCTTGCAGTTTTTCAATATTTTCAACGAATCTTGATTTAAGTTATCCAGAAATGTTTTTCCTTCTTCGGCTTCATCCGGATTTTCTTTATTAAACAAACGGTCGAATAAACGAACTTCGGCATCTATGGCGTGCTGGCATGAAACCCAATGAATAGTTCCTTTTACTTTTCTGCCGTCGGGAGAATTTCCTCCGCGCGAAGCCGGATCGTAAGTACAGCGTAATTCTACAATATTACCTTGAGCATCTTTTACAACTTCTTGACAAGTAATAAAATAAGCATAGCGCAAACGTACTTCTTGCCCCGGAGCTAAACGAAAATATTTTTTAGGCGGATTTTCCATAAAATCATCCTGCTCGATATAAATTTCTCTGCTAAAAGGCACTTTACGGGTTCCCATGCTTTCGTCTTCGGGATTATTTACAGCATCCAGTTCTTCTACTTGCTCTTCGGGGTAATTGGTAATAACTACTTTTAAAGGATTAAGTACTGCCATAACACGGGGAGCTACTTTATTCAAGTGCTCACGTAAACTAAATTCCAACAACGAATAATCGATGATATTATCGCGTTTTGCTACTCCTATTCTATCGCAAAAATTGCGGATAGATTCGGGAGTATAACCTCTGCGGCGTAATCCGCAGATGGTAGGCATACGAGGGTCGTCCCAACCACTTACATAATTTTCTTTCACCAATTGTAAAAGCTTCCGTTTACTCATTACGGTATAATTAAGATTCAAACGGGCAAATTCATATTGATGGGATGGAAAGATTTCTAATTTTTCGATAAACCAGTCATATAAAGGACGATGGATATCGAACTCCAAAGTACAAATAGAATGGGTAATCTTTTCTAAAGAATCGCTTTGTCCATGAGCATAATCATACATAGGGTAAATACACCATTTGTTACCTGTACGGTGATGTTCTGCGTGGATAATCCGGTATAAAATCGGATCGCGCATCTGCATATTCTGATGAGCCATATCTACTTTAGCCCGCAAAACCTTATCTCCTTCTTTAAATTCGCCATTCCGCATCCGTTGAAATAAATCCAGATTCTCTTCTGCTGAACGGTTTCTATAAGGGCTATTGGTTCCCTGAGTGGTAACGGTTCCCCTGTTTTGACGAATTTCATCGTGGTTTTGATCATCTACATAAGCCAAGTCTTTTTTTATCAAATCCTGAGCCCAAATGTACAATTGTTCGAAATAATCCGAAGCATAAAATTCATTTACCCATTCGAAACCTAACCATTTGATATCTTCTTTAATAGAATCAACATATTCGGTATCTTCTTTTACCGGATTGGTATCATCGAAACGTAAATTAGTTTTTCCGCCATATTTTTTTGCCAACCCAAAATTTAAACAAATTGATTTAGCATGTCCTATGTGGAGATATCCGTTAGGTTCGGGAGGAAAACGGGTAAGTATGGTTTTGTGTTTGCCTGATTTTAAATCGTTTTCAATAATTTCTTCTAAAAAATTAAGAGAAGGGGTTATTGGATTTTCTTTAGTTGTTTCCATTTTCAAATATATATTTCAAGATTACAAAATTACATGAATTCAAAGGAATTGCCAAAAGGATTTTTCTTTTCTATTCAATGTAAATTTGGCTGACATATAAAGCTTTTTGATTAGAAAATTAAAACAAGTCCTTTATAGAATTGTTTGCAAATGTTTGGCATTTTGTCGAAATTTGCTTTTCGTTTCATAATTACTTTAGGTATTAAAAATTATTATCAAATTCATCTTTTGATAAATGATTGATTTCGTTTGTATTCTTACACTTGAATTTGATACTTGGCATACTTTTTTCCGGCAAATATTAAAATTCTTTCTTATACACAAATAAAATGCATACAACTATCCACTCTACTCTTGAAATAATTAGGCAAAATAAGGCTGTTCCTGTATTCTATCATCAGGATATGGATGTATGCGAACAAGTCGTAAAATTATGTTATAAAGAAGGTTTTTGTATTTTTGAATTTACAAACCGGGGAAGTAACGCGGCAGAAATTTTTACACAGCTGCGTAAAATTATAAATGCCGAAATGCCTGACATGTTGCTAGGTGCAGGAACTATTTTTTCGCAGTCCGACGCAGAAAAATTTGCTTCATTGGGAGCCGATTTTATTGTTTCGCCTATTTTTAATGAAAATGTTGGGCAGTTCTGCAAAGCAGAAAATCTGCTTTGGATACCCGGCTGTGTTACCCCTACAGAAATTTATCAGGCTTATATTGCTGGAGCACAGCTTATAAAATTATTTCCGGGCGATTTGTTAGGAGCTTCGTATGTAAAAAATATACGACCCGTTTTTCCTTACCTTAATTTTATGCCTACCGGTGGTGTAACTACCGATGAAGATAATCTTAAAACTTGGTTCGATGCCGGCGTAATGGCTGTAGGTTTAGGTTCGCAATTATTTCCTAAAAATCTTATTGAGGCAAAGGATTGGATTGCTTTGAAAAAGCATATAAATCAAGCTATTGCAATATTGCATAAAATATAAATCCTTTTTATTTCCAAAATCATGGAAAAACTGAATCAACTCAATCAAAAAATAGGGAAGTATCGATGGACAATTTGTACATTGTTATTTTTTGCTACTACCATCAATTACTTAGACCGCCAAGTATTGAGTTTATTAAAACCTCATCTGGAAGCCGTTTTTGGCTGGACAGATACCGATTACGGAAATATTACCAGTTTATTCCAATTTACATATGCAATTTCTATGCTGTTTGCCGGTCGTTTTATCGATTGGCTGGGAACTAAAAAAGGGTACGCTTGGTCTATCATTATTTGGAGTTTAGGAGCTGCGGGACATGCCCTTTCGCGGGCTACGGGTGGATTTATGTTTTGGAGAGGCATTCTGGGCTTTGGCGAATCGGGAAACTTTCCGGCTGCTATTAAAACTACGGCTGAATGGTTCCCTAAAAAAGACCGTTCGTTAGCTACCGGTATTTTTAATTCGGGCAGTAATATCGGGGCAATTTTAGCTCCCCTCACAGTTCCTCTTATTGCGGAATATTGGGGCTGGCAAGAAGCTTTTATTCTTGCCGGATCTATCGGGTTTATATGGCTTGTTTTCTGGCTGTGGCTTTACGATTCGCCCGCAAATCTTTTAAGAAAAGGGAAAATATCCCAAGCTGAATTTGATTACATCCATAGTGATAAAGAAGAAATTGAAGCATCGGATACAAATAATATTTCTAAAGACAAATGGTACATTGAATGGGGAAAACTGCTAAAATACAAACAAACATGGGCTTTCACCATTGGCAAGTTTATGACAGATGGTATTTGGTGGTTTTTGCTTTTTTGGCTGCCCGATTTTTTAAAATCGCAATATGGTATGACCGGACTTTCTGTAAGCGTTCCTTTAGCTGTTCTATACAGTATGACAATGGTAGGAAGTATCGGCGGCGGGGCTTTCCCTTTGTATTTCATTCATAAAGGCATGAATCCTTATGCCGGACGGATGAGGGCAATGTTTATTATTGCCTTGTTTCCATTATGTGTTTTAGGAGCTCAATACATGGGTCAATTCAGCTATTGGTGGGCTATTATACTGATCGGCATCGGAGCTTCGGCACATCAGGCATGGTCTGCAAATATTTTTACGACAGTTTCGGATATGTTCCCTAAAAAAGTTGTAGGTTCTGTGGTTGGTATTGGGGGAATGGCAGGAGGATTGGGAGGTATATTGGTTTCGCAACTAGCGGGGCGGATGTTTACACATTTCGCCGAATTAGGGCATAAAGCAACCGGATATTCTATCATGTTTGTTATCTGTGCCTTAGCCTATTTATCAGCATGGTGCATTATGAAACTACTAGTCCCCAAATTTAAAGTAATACAAAATATTTAAGCTGAAAATATACAAATATCGAATATTTAGAGTCTCATTTTCTTGTATTTTTGAATTGCTTTGAAAATCATTAGTTTTTGTTTATCAACACCTTACATTTTATCACTATTGCTTTCCCATTCTTTTAGTACCTTTGCAAAAAAATGAAAGAAATGGAAAGAAAAGTAAGAGTTCGATTTGCTCCAAGTCCTACAGGACCTCTACATATAGGCGGTGTTCGTACTGCTTTATACAATTACCTTTTTACTAAAAAATTAGGCGGCGATATGCTTTTGCGTATCGAAGATACAGACCAAACCCGCTATGTTCCGGGTGCAGAGCAATATATTATTGAAGCTCTGGAATGGATTGGTATTAAATTCGACGAAGGTGTACATGTTGGAGGTAAATGTGCTCCTTATCGTCAATCGGACCGGAAAGATTTATACAAACAATATGCAGACCAGCTTATTACATTCGGCTGGGCATATTATGCTTTTGATACTGCGGAAGAACTTGAAGTTTTGCGGAAACAATATGAAAGCGAAAAGAAAAATTTCCAATATGATTGCAATACCCGTTTGGGACTAAAAAACTCATTAACTCTCAGCGCAGAAGAAACTGAGAAACAAATTACAAGTGGAAATCCGTATGTAATTCGTTTTAAATTTCCTGCCAATACCGAAATTTTAGTACAAGATTTGATTCGCGGCGATGTCAGAATGGATTCTAATTTACTAGATGACAAAGTATTATTCAAATCAGATGGTATGCCCACTTATCACTTAGCCAATGTGGTTGATGATCATTTGATGGAAATATCGCATGTAATCCGCGGCGAAGAATGGCTGCCTTCAGCTCCTCTGCATGTTATGCTTTATAAAGCTTTTGAATGGGAAGATACTATGCCCCAATTTGCCCATCTGCCTTTACTTTTAAAACCGGACGGCAACGGAAAATTAAGTAAAAGAGATGGGGACAGATTAGGTTTCCCTGTTTTTCCTCTACAATGGCAAGACCCTAAAACACAGGAAATTTCATCGGGCTATCGCGAAACAGGTTATTTCCCTGAAGCTGTTGTAAATATTTTAGCATTTTTAGGCTGGAATCCGGGTACGGAACAAGAAATGTTTACAATGGATGAGCTTATTCAAGCATTTTCATTAGACAGAATTAGTAAATCCGGAGCTAAATTTGATTTGGAAAAAGCAAAATGGTTCAATCATCAATACGTTTTACAAAAAACAGCAAAAGAGATTGCAGAGCTTTTCATGCCGATTTTAAAAGATAAGGGTATTAATTCTTCTATGGAATATGTTGAGCAGGTTTGCTCTTTGTCGAAAGATCGTGTAAATTTTGTAAATGAATTGTGGGAGCAAGCTTCTTTCTTTTTTATTAGCCCTGATTCTTATGATGAGCAAGTAGTGAAAAAACGCTGGAAAGAAGATACGCCGGCTCATTTACAAAAAATAATCGAAATTATAGGAAATACCGATTTTGAAAAACAAATTTTACATGACACCATAATTTCATACATAGAACAAAACCAATTAAATATGGGACAAATTATGAACTGCTTACGACTCTCGTTGGTAGGAGCTGCTAAAGGTCCCGATTTATTCGAAATTATAATGTTAATAGGCAAAAACGAAACTATTTCGAGAATAACAAAGGCAATTAATACAATCAAGTAAATATTAATGCTTTTATTATTTAAGGGTTTGTACTTTGCTTTATTATTAGAAAAGTGAATTGAATAGATTTTAAAGTTTTCCACCTAAGACAATAGATTTTTTATACTTTTTGAGGTTTTTGTTCATATCAAAAACCTCAAAATTAAGTATATAAATCCCAATCTGTGCTTTTTCTTTCGCTTCGGTTGTTCCATCCCATGTAAAATACCCATCTGTGCCTAAAAGTTCATTTTTTACCAATTGCTTAACAAATCTTCCCTTTGAATCAAATATTTGCAGATTAAGCATATATCCGGATTTTTCAAAATGATAAGTTATTTGGAGAAAATCGTCATACCCGTCGTTATCAGGTGAAAATATTTCAGGAGTTAATGTAAAAGGTTCTTCTAAATACAAAAAGTACTATATTGCGAATTTTGATAAGTTGGTGTAGCAAAACCCGAAGATTCAGAAGCTGAATGCCAATTATTTATATCATTAGTTGGTTTTGCCGGACTAATCCGCTCTAAAGACACTCCTTTTTTATCTTTCAGCAAAGGAAAATGCATATTTTCATTATAGTCAAATCTATCAATGATACTGCTATCTTTCAATGCAAGAATACAGATTCCCGATTCATTGGAATATGCTGGTAATGATGGTAATGTCAATATTTTTTCAGGATATTTGGCAAAGTTATTCCGTATCAACTTTTTAGCATCTGCTGTAAAAACCGCAAAATCTTTAGGAAGTATCAATGCACAGCCTGCTGTAATTTGATGGCAAGATTTCAATCTGCTTTCATCTACATCATAGGTACTTAAATATAAATTGCTTAATGCAAAAGCTTTATTAGATGTATTATACACTTCTACAAAGTCTACACCCGAAGATACCGGATTAAACAATATTTCATTGATAACCAACTCCCCTACTCCGGGTTTATGCGGATAAGCAAACTTAAATTGATTATTTTTCATAATATTCCCTGCACAATCACTTATAGTATCTACAATAATTCCGGAATAAACCGTATTCATAGAAATATTCTCTGAAAATCTAATATTCAAAACTGTATATGAGTTTTCAGCAAAATATACCGAGTCAATATGAAGAGCCGGACTACATTGTAAGAAGCTTGTCTGCAAAGAATTATACAATATTACAGGTTCTGAAAAAGTAATTTTCAAAAGTGAAGAATCAATTACACATATCTCTTGTATGCAAGGGTTTATATTATCAGGATTTTCTCCAAAAACAGAATTCTGCATACCGGGCGTACCTCCTTTCGGATCGATAGAAGCTTTCCAATTTTGCTCTCCTCCACAAGGATTGTAAGGATCAATGAGCTCTATAGACCATCCTCCATTTTTTTTCGCATCATCATGGTAATAAGTTGTTCTAAAATCTACTTGGTTAATTAAGAGATTTGCCGGAGAGAATAGTGATAATTGCGTTTCATTATTAACTACAAATGATTTGAGCCCTATAATTTTATTGCAAATTCCTGAAAACAAATTTGTTGAAGAAGAGTCTACTAGTATTACATATTCATTGGAGGCAAGTTCATAATCTTGATTTATTACAATGTATGCCCCATCTGACTTTAATCGCATCTTGCAATTTTTTAAATTAATCGGATATTTTGAAACATTATAAAGTTCTACATAATCTACAGCAGGCAATCCGGCAGGAGCAGGGGAAACATCTGTCATTATTTCATTAATTACAATATCATTATGTTGAATATCATGCAATAGAAATGTGTAAATCTGTTCATCCATTACATTTCCTGCCTTATCTTTAATCCCTTTTATTGTAAAAATATTGTCTATATCTTTTTTGAAATCAGAAGAATAGTTTAATGTATAGATATTATAATTTGAGTTCGTTTTTTGAACATAGGCAAGTTGCGAAGAATCATTGTTTAAAAGATAATTTCCTTTAACTTGAAGTATTTCTATCGGTATTTCTTCTGAGAAAGTAAGTTGTAATTGATTTTGTGAAAGTACTTCAAAATTTTTGACAAATGGTTTTATTGTATCAACCTGTATTTTTCTTGCAAAAATGTCATCGAAATACATTTTTTCAGCATTGCTGCTAGTATATTTACAGTATATTCCAAAATGTTCAAATGTAGAGATTGAGCTATCAATTACCGAACCTTCAAACAAATAATTTTCCTTTCCGGTAGTGTCACAATACATTTTCCATAACCCTTCAGGATTTCGTTGTACTTTAATCCTTAATTCATTGGTTGACTTATTCAAGTTTGCAAAAGTACTTGTAAATAAAACGGTTAAACTCCCCTGAAAATCTCTGCATAAGGTTATTCTATCACTTGGCATTCCCATACCAAACTCTCCCACTCCTATGTAATATCCACGAAGATTACTATAAAGTTTTGGATTATCTGAGGTAAGGTAAATACGTGCATAATTCTGAGCAGAAGGATTAAAAGATATTTTTACCCAAAAACTCCATTCCAAGCTATCACTGGAATTCAATTTATTAGGGACAGAAATGGTGGCTAATGTATTTCCTGTTCCTTTGAGTTGTAGCGCTGGTTTTTGCTTGGAAGGAATAGCAGACGAATTGCTTATGCCAAACAAATGGGTATCGCCTACCCATTGAGGATTTGCAGTAAAATCTCCATCGGAAAAATCTTCTTGTAATTGAGCTTGGCAGAAATAACCCATGCAAAGAAAGACGAAAAATAATAAATAGGATTTCATCTGTTTATTTCTTCTATGATTGGATGATTGATTTTTATTAAAATCCTATTAAAGCACCAATGCGAATACCCCATTTCATAACATCGGGGCGGTCTAAATAATCAAAACGGTGAACAAACTCGATTCTGCCAACAGTAAAAATATTATAAATCCCTATAGATGCTTCTAAATAGGGTCGTGCAGCCAAAGAATAGTCTGTAGCCAGATTATTGGTAGATTCGGGAAACAACATAAGGTCTGGATTATTACGAGGCAGGTTACTGGGACTAATATTTCCCCAAACAGATTTTACGCCAAAACATTCTCTCCACCGTAAACGTTTTAAAAGTGGAATACGGTTAAATATTAAACCATAAGACATGTAAGAAATTTGTGCGCTCACATATTCATCGCTTACAAACTCCATAACATTCATCAAATTAAATGATTGCGTTTTAAAAAAGTAGCTTTGATTTCCGGGATGCACAAATAGCAAAGGATATGGCACAGGATTCCAGACTTTTCCGGCATTAAAAATCGTTTTCAAATATCCATAACTGGATAATAATGTAAGTTTTGTAAATTCTAAATCCAAACGATGAAATCCATATTCTCCTCCCAAAAAGTCTTTAAATCCGACATTATAAGTCAAAGTCCAAACCGGATGAGTACTGTTAATCGGAGTACGGGCTTCACTAGATTCAAAGTATTTTATTTCATGGGAATAACGAAGTTTTACAAACAGTTGCGAGGTTATCAAAAGATTATTTTTTTTATTTATGGTATTAAAATTCATTTCTCCCAATCCCCGCTGTTCCAAATTTTCAAAAGTCAATTCTGTATAAAATCGTGGAGATACATCATATTCATACCTTAGTGCAAACATTCGGTCGGCAGTCATTTTATCAATGCCTGTAGTAAGAAATGACTGCCAAAACCGATCTGTAAGATTTCCAAAAACATTAGACTGCCCCGGCATTTTATAATCATATTGATAATTAAAGACCACTGCATTTCGGGGATATTCTGCCGGAAAGTTTTTCTTATCTACAAATGAATAGCGAACTGCTCCCTGATATTTCCATGTTTGATCTCCAAATCCATATGCAGCATATCCATTAAAAAATATTCGCTTGTTTAATAAAGTCGTAGTTCTAAATCCAACGCGGCTTCTCAAACCTTCTATGGAATTATAACTTATAATTCCATCCCAAGGTCCAAAGTCAATTTTTCCGGCAGGAATATAAGTTGTAGTCAAAGTCATAATGGTATTCATCATGATTTTAAACCTATAATCATGGTGTAAATCATCGTACAATTGATATGTATTTGATTCTATGGGTCTTAATGGACGCAATCGCAATGAATCATCCCACTCTTTATCGGTGTAATTTGCTGTTTTTGAAGTTGTATTGAGCTGCTTATCTGATGCTTTGTACAAAGTGTCCGGCTGAGGATTATTAAAAACATAATCGCTATAAACATTTGATCGGCGAATATGTGATGATGCAAAATTCTTTAAAAAGAAACTTAGGTCGGCAACAGCTTCATCTTTTATCAAGCACCAATTGCCTTGGATATAATCATATTCTTGCACAATGCGTAATTCATCTACAAAGTTTACACCGGTATTGGGAGGCAACCGTAATTCGAGGCGTTTTACCGCATAATTGGTATCGCAAGTTATCAGCATACTTCCAAAGAAACCAAAATCGGATGGGTTTCGGGGCATAAAAGTAAGGTCTATACATCGAATTCCGTTTTGCTCTAAAGTATCCATAATAAAAAACTTATAAAACGAAGGAGATAAAGGAGATAGCGGACTCATAAAGTCGTCGCTAAACAAACGGACATTGTTGTCGTACACATTAATATTATCAAACACCTGCTTGATGGAATTTTGCATCCCTGTCATATCAACCATACGGTGAACATAAATAGTTTTATTCGCCCGATAAGCTGTTTTCTGAGATTCAGGACTTTTCCTGTAATATTTGGTAAAAATATTCTCGTTAATATATACTGGTAAAATAGGTCTCCCATTTAAATCAGAAATGTCGAGATACTTTTTTTGAAATCCGAAGAAAAATAAGAACTTTGTTAATGTGCTAAGGCTGTCTGATAAGTTATTTACTGCCAATTGTGTGATTTCATGCTGGTCATATTGGTAATAATCATTTTTCTCCAGCCTGTTTTGTGCTTTGTGAGCTATTACTTTTTCGATTAGTTCAACAGCCGGATTATTTTTTCTTGTGTAACGCTCTTTTTTAGCAGAAATAATAACTCCTTGCGATTCAAAATTTTTAGGTTCTAATTTTATAGTCAATTTTATTTTTTGTCCTGCGAATACGGGTTTTTTATAGGTTTCATACCCAACAAATGTAACCACTAAAGTATCCAACAATAAACCTTGGTGTGAAATCCTAAATACGCCTGATGTATCAGTAGTTGTACTTTTTACGGCTCTTTTTAACATCACAGTGGCAAAAGGCATGGGGCTTCCATCTTTGGCATCAACAACAGTCCCTTGTATGGAAATGACATTTTGAGAATAAGCTCCTGATAGTAAGAATAATATAATTACTCCAACAAGAAATAAAGATTTTTCTTGTCGAAATATAAGTTTAAGGCAGTTTATTAATTTGTGATTTGCTTGCAAGATAATGAGTGTGCTACGTTACTATATCAACATCCTATTCCGAAATATTCTATCCCCGCATTCTTCAAATCATCAATATCATAGATATTTCTGCCATCAAATAACACAGATTTTTTCATTGCCCGTTTAATAATTTCCCAATTAGGCAA
>JAVBQU010000089.1:0-7057 GCA_031548675.1 Bacteroidales bacterium | reverse complement strand
TGGCAATGCCTATGATTTTCATTTTTCCGAATAAATCGAGTTTCTGTAAGCTGGTAACGGCTGCATGAAGCTGTCCTTTTCCGCCGTCGATAACGATAAGCTGCGGCAGTGGTTTTTGCTCCTCGAGCAAACGTTTGTAGCGGCGGTAGATAATTTCTTCCATCGAAGCAAAGTCGTTGGGACCTTCTACGGTTTTGATATTGAAATGCCGGTATTCTTTTTTATCGGGTTTGGCATTTTTGAAACAAACCATAGCGGCTACCGGAAATTCTCCTTGTATGTTCGAGTTATCGAAACATTCTATATGCTCAGGCAGAACATCCATCCGCAAGTCGGTTTTAATCTGATTGAGAATACGCTTGCTATGCCTTTCGGGATCTATTAAATCCTGACGGCGTTGTTTTTCCATCCGGTACATTTTTACGTTCCGGCTCGAAAGTTCTATCAATTTTTTCTTGTCGCCCCGTTGTGGAACTGTAATTTTTACGTCGGGTATATGCCAATCTACAGCAAAAGGGAGCAGTATTTCGGGTGCATTACTTTGCAGGCGTTCCCGAAGGTTGAGGATTGCCAGCAGCAGCAGTTCGTCTTCTGTTTCTTCGAGCTTCTTTTTGAGTTCGATGGTATGTGCTTGAACAATAGAGCCGTTGATAATCCGAAGCATATTTACATAGCCTGCTTGTTCGTCGGTTTCGATGCTGAATACATCCAAATCTTTGAGTTCGGGCGTAACTACCAAGGATTTGGATTGATATTTCTCTAATAAATCCAACTTTTCCTTGACAATATGGGCTTTTTCGAACTCCATTTTTTCGGCATATTCTTTTATTTTTGCCTTAAGCTGGGTGGCTACCGACGATATATTGCCTTTGATTATCTGAATAATGTTATCTATGGTTTGGTTGTAGTCTTCTTCTGTCTGCAAGCCTTCGCAGGGTCCTTTGCAATTTTTAATATGGTATTCGAGACAGACCTTAAATTTTTTCTTTCGAATGTTTTCTTGTGAAAGATTATAGTAGCAGGTACGGTATTGGTACAATTGACGAATGAGTTCTAATATCGTATTCATCATACGTACGGAGCCATAGGGTCCAAAGTACTGCGAACCATCTTTTAATAGATTTCGTATAGGAAAAATACGGGGAAAGGGTTCGTTTTTGATGCAAATCCACGGATAGGTTTTGTCATCCTTCAGCATTACATTATAGCGGGGCTGATATTGCTTGATTAAATTGTTTTCGAGCAATAGGGCATCAAATTCGGTTTCGGTTACAATATAGCGGATATCGGCTATTTTGCGAACCAGCACAGCCGTTTTGCCTGAGAAAGAATTATCTTCTTTGTTGAAATAGGATAATACCCTTTTCTTTAAATTTTTGGCTTTTCCAACATAAATAATAGTTCCGCTTTCATCAAAATACTGGTAAATGCCCGGTTTATCGGGCAGGGTTTTGATAATGGGATTGAGCTTTTCGAAATATTTATGTTCGGCTTTCATTGATATGGTTAATTTACCTAATACAAAGTAACTTAATTTGTCAGAATTCCCATCGGTTTTTTAACTTGAGTGGGTTTGCAAAGGTACAAAATTGAGGTGGAAGCAAAAGAGGCTATCGCATAAATAATTTATCTCTCTTTGTAAAAATAAATTTGAATATATTTTGAAATAAATGATAAATTTGCACTGTGAGATTTTATCAATAAATATAGGAATTGGCTTATCGTCAGAAGCATTGAGTTGTTTTAGAGTAAAATTGGCTTATTGTCAGAAGCGTTGAGCTATTTTAGAGTAAAATTGGCTTATCGTCAGAAGCGGTAAGTTGTTTTAGAGTAAGATTAGCTTATTGTCAGAAGCAATGAGTTTTTTTGGAGTAAAATTGGCTTATCGTTAGAAATACTGATATAATTTAAAGAGAAAAAATTCTGCTGCCTGAAGCGGCAGAGTTAAAATAAATTACTAAAACCATAAAACCAAATCGACATGGAAAATTTAAAAATCGAACGTTTCAACATTTCTCGTCTTCGCAACATGGAATATACTCTGGTAGTTCCGCGTATTATCGCTATCGTAGAAAACCATAATCCGGAAGCTCTTCGGCTGAGTAAACGCATGGATGCTCTTAAGGCAATGCAGCCTGAGCTTGATAGGATAGAAGCTCATGAACGCAGATGGCATGCTTCGCAAGAAAAAAATGATTGTGAACATCGGCGGGATCAAATGGTAAATGCCCTTATCCGTACGGAACGTACTTATGCCAACTTAGAAGTTTTATCTTTAAGCGAAGCTTCGAAACTATTAACGCAGCTGTTCGATAAGCATGGACGGGATATTGCTTCGGATAACGAAACTTCGCAAACCCAGCGGATTTATAAATTGGTAGAGGATATCGAACGCAGCCCTGCTGTAAAAGAGGTATTGGTTTCTTTAGCATTAATGCCCGTTTATGAAACATTGAAAGCAGCTAATATCCGTTTTGATGAGCTGTGGATATTGCGAAACAAAGAAACCAGCGAAGTTTTGCCTGTTGATACTAGAGCTATACGCTTGGCTTGCGACAAGGCTTTGGCAGACTTGCTAAACGGAATTGAATATTGTGCAATTGAATATAATGCGGCCGACTACCAATTGCTGATTAGTGAACTGAGTAAACTTGGAGGATACTATAAGCAGCAGCTCAAGGCACGCCAAACCCGTCTTAAAAACGGAGTTAAATCGACAGAGTTAATCATACCTGAATAATATGTAAAGCAGGTTACATTGATGATAATATAACGGCTGAGGCTTTATGCCTCAGCCGAACCGGAGGCTGGATAGGATAAATGGTATATTTTAAAACAAAAGAATAAACGTGTTAAAGCCCTATGGGCTAAAAATGAATAAGGTGCAATTATTTTCTATTGATGTTATTCCCCTCTGGGAAATAGCTTGAAGCGTCAAATCATAAAAAGCAAAGCTTCCTCGAATACCTCAAAATAATATCATGCTATGAATGAATATATAATTAATTCAGCCCGTAGGGCTTTTATATCAATAGAACAAAAATAACATAAACAAAAATTGCCCCATAGGGCATTGATATCTTAACGGATAATCAAAGGTATGTACGCCGGATCTTTCTATTGATGTTGTTTCCCTTTGGGAAATAGTTTGAAGCGTCAAATCATAAAGAGCATCTGAATACCTCTAAAATAATATCATGCTATGAATGAATGTATAATTAATCTAGCCCGTAGGGCTTGTATGTCAATAGAATAAAAATAGCACAAACAAAAATTGCCCCATAGGGCATTGATATCCTAACGGATAATCAAAGGTATGTACGCTGGATTTTTCTATTGATATTATTTCTCTCAGGGAAATAGCTTGAAGCGTCAAATCATAAAGAGCATCTGAATACCTCTGAAATAATATCACGCTATGAATGAATATATAATTAATTCAGCCCGTAGGGCTTTTATATCAATAGAACAAAAATAACATAAACAAAAATTGCCCGATAGGGCATTAACAAAATACAATGATATGGCAAATACCTATTCCCAATTATATATTCATTATACATTTGCTGTTCAGAATCGGCAATGCGTGATACGGTCTAAATGGAAGCAAGATTTGTATAAATACATAACAGGCATTGTTACACAGCAAGAACATAAATTATTAACAATAAACGGAATGCCAGACCATATTCATATATTGGTTAGTATGAATCCCAAGCAATCGCCATCTGAATTAATGTTCCACGTAAAACGAAGTTCATCCTTATGGATTAATGAAAATAAATTAGTTTCCGGTAGATTCTCATGGCAGGAGGGATTTGGGGCTTTCAGCTATGGAAAATCACAAATTCGAGATATTGCAACCTATATTGAAAACCAAGAAAGCCATCACAAGCAACGGACATTTCAAGAAGAATATTTGGAATTCTTGCGTTTATTTGAGATTGAGTACGACGAACGGTATATTTTTAGGGCAATTGAATAGATTTTGTTAAAGCCTTATAGGCTAACCAAACAAATAATGTGTTATTATTTTCTATTTATATTATTTCCTTCCGGGAAATAGCTTGAAGCGTCAAATCATAAAGAGCATCTGAATACCTCTAAAATAATATCACGTTATGAATGAATATATAATTAATTCAGCCCGTAGGGCTTGTATGTCAATAGAATAAAAATAATATAAAGAAAAATTGCCCCTAAAGGGCATTGATATCCTAATGGATAAACAAAGGGTAGGTACGTTGCATTATTCTTATAACAAACTCAGGTTATCAAAAAATATTGATAATATAGAGTGATAAAACGACAACCTGCGAGGGCTTCAAGCAAATTGATTATTTTACCTCTTCAAATTCATAAGCTCCTACTTGTAAAATGTTTACTGTATTTCGGGCTTCTTTAATATTGACTCTGATTTTGGCTGTTTTAAGGTCGGGAAACGATAGCAAGCGTTTGTAGCCTATGGTTGTACCTTGGGCTATTTCTTTCCATCCGTTATTTAACCATACATCTATGGTAAAGGATTCTACACGCTGTCCTTTCGATATGTCTTCCTGCAATATAATTGTATTGATGGTTTCGCCGGCATTTACAGCATATTCCTGAGACGTTTTAGGTTTTGTTTCCCAATATTGCTTGCCGTTTGACAGTTTATTATCGGCTAAGGATTTTTGAATATAATCGCCGAAGTTTTTCAGCGTCTTTACATCATTTTCATGGATTAATCCGCGTCTATCGGGTGGGATATTCAACAAGAGCGATGAATTCATGCCGACCGAATGCTTATAAATATCTACTAATTGGGCAACAGGTTTTACCAAAGTATCTTCGCTTGCATGGTAAAACCAGCCGGGACGGATAGACACATCTACTTCTGAGGGCCACCATTGCACGCTTGAAGCTTTTTTCAGCAATTTCCGGCTTCCCAAATCCTTCGACATAGCATTGATGCCTATTTTATCGTTTAGGGCTTTTTTATCAGGATAGGTATCGTAATTTAAAGCAGTTGCACTCCATTCGGTTTCGCGTCCGTAACCTCTTTCGTTTCCTACCCAGCGGACATCTATGCCCGATATGGCAATTACGGCATGGGGTTGTAAGCGGCGGATTAACTCATAGTAAGCCGGAAAGTCGTAAACTTGCTTTTTGCCGTTAGGTCCTTCGCCGCAAGCTCCATCCAGCCATACTTCGTCTATCTGTCCATAGCGGGAAAGTAATTCGGTAAGCTGAGCCATATAAAAGAGATTATAATTGGGCGAATCACCGTAAGATGCCGCGTTCATATCCCAAGGCGACAAGTAAACACCTACTTTAATGCCGTATTTCTTACAGGACTGCACAAATTCTGCCATCACGTCGCCTTTGCCGTTTTTCCACAGCGATGAAGCAACAGAATGTGTAGTGGTTTGGGTTTGCCATAAGCAGAATCCGTCATGATGCTTGGCGGTAAGAATTGCTAATTTAAAGCCCGCATCTTTAATGGCTTTTACCCATTGATCGGTATTTAGTTCGGAGGGATTAAATAATGCAGGGTCTTCTTTGCCATTTCCCCATTCCTGATTGGTAAAAGTATTCATGCCGAAATGCAGAAAAGCGGTTAGTTCCAACTGCTGCCATGCCGATTGGTCGCCCGAAGGTACTACACGCGAAGCCATATCTACTTTTTCTTTTAGTGAGGCTTTGGGCGGAAAAGTAACCGTTTGTTTATAGTATTGGGCTTGGCAATGAAAGGCTTGAACTATAAATAAGAGTAATAGTATTTTTTTCATAAGATATGATAGTTGTTTAATGGTAATTTCAAATTTTTTTAAGATTGTACAATAACATGAAACCTAGTGTAACATAAAAGTTATAGGAATCAAAGTATAACAATTGACTTTTTCGCCTTTATTTTGTCCGGGTATCCATTCGGGCATCTTTTTGATAACCCGTGTAGCTTCTTCACTCAGAGTCTGATTCGGACTGCTTGCTATATCTATTCCATCTATCTGTCCTGTGCGAGTTACCACAAATCTTACAATTACTTTGCCTTGTATTTTATTTTCTCTTGCTTTTTGAGGATAGAGTAAATTTTCTCTTAAGAATTTAAACATAGCTTCATCTCCTCCGGGAAATTTCGGCATAACATCTACTTTCCGATATATAGTGTCATCATCTACAATATCAAAGATCTTGGATGTATCCGGTTGCTGTGTGTTATCTGCTAAATGGAAGTATATAGATTGATTATTATTCAAACCTATGGCATAATTAGCTATGCAGAAAATGCTTAATGATAGGATAATTAATTTTTTCATAGAAATATACTTATTGTAATTTGAAAGTGATAGGAAGCGAAAAATAACAATCTACTTTTTTACCTTTATTTTCGCCGGGTATCCATTTGGGCATTTTTTTTACAACCCGTATGGCTTCTTCGCTCAAAACCGGACTGGGACTTCTTTTGATATTAATTCTATCAATTTCTCCGGTGCGGGTTACTACAAATTGCACAACAACTGTACCTTCGATTTCTTTTTCTACAGCAGCTTCGGGATAGCGTAGATTTGTACTTAAAAATTTCATTCTTGCTTGATCTCCTCCCGGAAATTGAGGCATAACGTCTATCGTTGTAAAAATTTCTCCATCAGCAACTTTCCCATCTTCAACTGCACGAATTGATGGTGCTTCTATTACGGCTGTATCTTGCGTTTTTTTTACTTGGCAGATGGCATAATTTGTGAGAAAAAAGAGACTGATTAAAGAGAATAATACATTTTTCATATTAAATAATTTCAAGTTCCAAAATTTATTCACATATTATTTATTTCTGAAGGTGTTCATGAGGGCTTCGCCGTTCAGATTTCAAGATTCTAGTTTACTCGTCAACTTGTATCTTGTTTACTAGTATCTAAAAAGCATTCATTACACCCACTTCTTTATTTATACATAATAAATAATTTACTTACAAATATACGGGCTTATATTTATAAAATCAATATTTTAGAACTTAATGATTGATTATTTAGGATGTAAGCCTGATTGCACTGATTACATTATCTATTTTAAGTAAGTC
>JAVBQU010000155.1:0-3010 GCA_031548675.1 Bacteroidales bacterium | reverse complement strand
GGAGGTGCTATGCGTGCAGTTTTAGAAAGTGTTGGAGTAACCGATGTATTGGCAAAATCTAAAGGTTCGTCAAATCCTCACAGTGTAGTAAAAGCAACTATTGACGCATTATTGCAAATGAAAGATGCTCATACGGTAGCTCAATTAAGAGGCGTTACTTTAGATAAAGTTTTCAATGGCTAATTTTGAATAATTATTTACAATGAAAAATTATAAAATTACACAAGTAAAAAGCAGTATTGATCGTCCCGAACGTCAAAAAAGAACTCTTCAGGCATTAGGCTTAAGAAAAATGAATCAATCTGCCCAAGTTGTAGGAACTCCTCAAATAGAGGGTATGATTGAAAAAGTAAAACATTTACTTATAATAGAAGAAATTTAGTATAAAACTCGAAATTTAGAGAGAAACAATGGAATTACATAACCTCCAACCGGCAAGCGGTTCAACAAAGTCAAGAAAAAGAATAGGTCGTGGACAAGGTTCAGGAAAAGGCGGCACCTCTACAAGAGGACATAAGGGAGCAAAATCTCGTTCAGGTTATTCTCGCAAAATAGGATTTGAAGGTGGACAAATGCCTTTGTACAGACGTGTACCTAAATTTGGTTTCAAAAATATCAATCGCGTTGAATATGTAGGTATTAATATTGATACTTTACAAAAATTGGCTGAAGCACATAAATTAACCAGCATTAATTTTGATACATTACGCGAACATGGGATGCTTTCTAAAAGCGATAAAGTAAAAATTTTAGGAAGAGGCGAATTAACCATAAAATTGGATGTAACAGCTCATGCGTTTACTGCTACTGCTCAAAAAGCAATTGAAGAAAAGGGTGGTACAGTAACTGTTATGTAGAAGAACCAAAAACCTGTCAAAAAAAATAACAGGTTTTTGTTCGTAAATAAAGAGCTTGTATAAATAAAAAAGACTTTTTTGGATGAAAAGATTTATAGAGACCATAAAAAATATTTACAGGATAGAAGAATTACGTAAACGTATTTTATATACTTTAGGTATTATATTGATTTATCGTATCGGTTCGTATATTACTTTGCCTACTGTAGATCCATCTCAATTGGGTGCTTTACAAAAGCAAACCGAGGGAGGATTGATGGGATTGATCAATATGTTTTCAGGGGGAGCATTTTCCCATGCTTCTATTTTTGCATTAGGTATTATGCCTTATATCACTGCTTCAATTATCATGCAGTTATTAACTATGGCGGTTCCCTATTTCCAAAAAATTCAACGTGAGGGTGAAAGCGGACAACGTAAAATCAATCAAATTACACGATTCTTAACCATTGGAGTTACTGCATTCCAAGCTCCTGCTTATTTAACAAATTTGGTTAACTTAATGCATAATAGTTCTACAGGTCTTTATCCGTTTGATGGAACCACTCCTGGATTTTTCTTTTGGTTTCTATCAATTGTAATCTTAACTACAGGAACTTTATTTGTAATGTGGCTGGGTGAAAGAATTACCGAAAATGGATTAGGTCAAGGTATTTCATTACTTATCATGGTAGGTATTATAGCTCGTTTACCATTTGCTTTATTCTCTGAGTTTGGAACTCGTTTAACAGGAGCTGGTGGTTTGGTAATGTTCTTGGTAGAAATTGTAGTATTGGTAGTTGTAATTTTAATTGTAATTTTGTTAGTTCAGGGAACTCGCAAAGTCCCTGTAAACTATGCAAAACGTGTGGTGGGAAATAAACAATACGGAGGCGTTCGCCAATATATTCCAATGAAAGTAAATGCCGCAGGGGTAATGCCTATTATCTTTGCTCAGGCTATCATGTTTATTCCGATTACACTATTAGGATTTACTACTGATGGAGCAACAAATCCTGTTGTTATGGCATTATCCGATTTTCATGGATTTTGGTATAACTTTATATTTGCCTTTATGATTGTAATATTTACATATTTGTATACAGCGATTGCTATCAATCCTAATCAAATGGCAGAAGATATGAAGAAAAACGGAGGCTTTATTCCAGGTGTAAAACCGGGTAAAAAAACAGCCGAGTTTTTAGATAATATATTATCACGTATTACTTTGCCAGGGTCGCTGTTTTTGGCTTTTGTAGCTATCATGCCATCGTTGGTTGGAAATATGTTACATGTAAACTCTCAATTTTCACAATTTTACGGTGGTACTTCATTATTGATTATGGTAGGGGTAATTTTAGATACCTTACAACAAATAGAAAGTCATTTATTAATGCGTCATTATGATGGTTTGACTAAAACCGGACGTATTAAAGGTCGTTCAAGTATGTAATCGCTATGATTTACATTAGAACAGCGGAAGAAATAGAATTATTAAGAAAAAGTTCTTTACTTGTTGGTAAAACTTTGGCAGAAGTTGCTAAGTACCTGAAGCCCGGTGTAACCACTGCTTTTTTAGATAATATTGCAGAGACTTATATCGAAGCACATGGAGCAAAACCTTGCTTTAAGGGATATAATGGTTTTCCGAAAAGCCTTTGTATCTCTATCAATGAGCAGGTAATACATGGAATCCCTTCAGAAAGTGTTTTAATAAAAGACGGAGATATTGTATCTATTGATTGCGGAACATTTATGAATGGATATGTAGGCGATTCGGCTTTTACCTTTGCAGTAGGCAATGTAAATCCTGAATATTTAAAACTATTAGAAGTTACAAAGCAGTCGTTGTACTTAGGTATCGAAAATGCAGTAACAGGAAAAAAGCTGGGAGATATAGGACATGCTATTCAGAGCTATTCCGAAAGTTTTGGATATTCAGTAGTTAGAGAATATGGCGGTCATGGAGTTGGAAAAAAAATGCACGAAGACCCTCACGTACCTAATTATGGGAAGAAAGATACTGGAATGACATTGAAATCAGGTATGGTTATTGCCATTGAGCCTATGATTAATTTGGGTAAGCGTTGGATAAAGCAGGAAAAAGATGGATGGACTGTGCGTACTTACGATAGAAAACCATCTGCCCATTTTGAACACGATGTGGTGGTGCA
>JAVBQU010000129.1:0-5580 GCA_031548675.1 Bacteroidales bacterium | reverse complement strand
TCAAAACACTGAAATTTTTACCTCAAAATACCCTAAAAAACTACTCTTTTTTCTCATAACGTTGATTTTTTTGTAAATTTACTCCTACTCTTCCCCTCAAATTTGTTTAATTAGTTTTGCTATTTTTTCGTAGTCGGATATAAAGACCTTTTCTTTGCTATACATCCTACATTCCAGCTGGTCTGGTTGATGTATGAATGGGAATCTACTCATATTTTATATGTAGCAATATATATCTTACTTAATTGTTACTATTTTCTTTCTTGTTTCCAATACTTTTCCACCTTGTCGTGCCTGAAGTGCATTATAATATCGGAACAAATAATCATAAAGGATTAATTCGTGCGTGCGTTGTTGGGTTCGGAACATCCTGTTGTTCAACATGTGTATGTAGCTTTGCAATAAAGCTTGTAAGGAAAGTTGTTCGTTGCTATTTATTTTTTCCTTTATCGCCCGAACAATTGTTTTCCGCTGTTCCGATTCTCCCATAACAGGTTGAAAAAGAGGTATAAATTCTTCTTCCTGTTCCGTTTTTTTGTCCAATATCTTTTCTATTTGAGGCTTTAAGGTGCGGTATTTTTGCCCGAATTGCCTCCGGTAATCGTTATTCAATCCAAATTCTTTTCCAAAATTGTCTTGCAATGTGTTCAGCAAATCCCATTTTTCCTGCAATCCGAAGCCAAAATCGTCCAATAAAGAATCCATTGCTTTGAGGGTCAATAGCCAACGTAGGTTTTCATCTGTTTTTACCTTTTCAAGCCCTATGATTTTACAAACCATTTCGCTGTTGCAGCAGAATAGACTTTCGGAAAGTTCCATTGTGTCAACGCCGTACCGCTCCATTTCACGGTTATAGGTATCTGCCTGTACTTTCCAAACCTGTCCGTTTTCTATATATGGTTTTACGGCATGGTTGAAATTCATGATAACTGCGGAAATCTTTTGCAAACTATCGGCATGGAAGCGTATCCGCAGATGAAATTTGGGGTCGGCATAGCGGATAAAAAACCATTTGTCGATAATTTGGTTTGCCGTTAAAGATTTTGCCAACGGATAAAGGCTATTCAGCAGCAGGGTATCTGCCACTTTAAAACCGGTGTAGATTTTAAAATAACACCATTCATCGCCGATGATGAAACTTCTTTGCAGGGTTATCGTACTCATATGGCAGGTGATTTATAAAATCCAAACACTAATTCGTTTGTAAAAACATTTCTGTCTATATCTTTTATAATAGCGTTTCCTTTATCGAAAGGAAATTCTTCCAACTGGAAAGCCTGACGTTTTTTAATGGTTGAATATAATGTCTGAAGGCTTAATATGCTTTCCATATCTACGAACAATTCGTTATCTCCATCAGGCAGCACCACATATCGGGGTATCTGCTTTTCTTTCCGCCATGTGTGTACATCTTCCAAATTTATTTGAGGTTTTACCTCGCTTGTTTCCTTACCTCCTTTGGGGATTAGGGGGCAATTTTCTGTTTTTATCGTCCACTTTGCCAGTGAAATAATCACGTTTTTATACTTTACACGAGGCAAAAATTCATATTCATTAGCCAAATTTCCCCAACGGAATCCAATGCCCCCACGCAATCCATGTGTTTGCATATCGCAAAGGAAATGATAGGCAGGCATGGAATTGAAAGAATAATTATGTGCCGTACTCATGCGGGGAATGATTTCTTTATTCAGGCGTTTGGAACGTAAAAATACTTTCCGTCCTTTTACCGATATATACAAATCGGATAAAGGAATTTGAAATTCGTTTTCTACGGAAGATTTGCCTAAATAAGGGATTTCGTAAGGGCGCAACACAGGACGTAGCAATATATTTCCGATGCGTGATTCTGGTAAATGGACTATTTCTGCATAAAGAACATCGGGGTTTTGCGATTGTTCCAAAGTGGTCATTTCCTTTACATAGTTTTCAAGTTCTTGGCTCACATGGCAGAAACGCCCCAGTAAATTGGCAGCGCTCGACCCGCCGGAACCATGCACATATAACATAGGATTTTCTTCATACGTTGAAAATATTTCGCACATACAGGATAAAGTGGGAGGCAAATCATTCCAGTTGGCTGTCAGAAAATCAAAATCTTTATCTTCTATTTCTACCTCATAAGCATTGATTTTATAGGCTTCCATGAATTTTTTATGTAAAACCGACTGTATGCGGTTCCATTTTACATCTTGTTGGCCGGATTGCTGCATAGGCAATACATAGCCCGCCAACAAAGGGCTTATGTCGCCCATGCTTTGTTGGTAGCCTATTCCGTTTTCGGTATCCAATACTTCTAACAGGGGCATTTCTTTATCCTCATATCGCTCATAGTAATTCTCCGCGAATTTGGATAAAAGCGTTTCTGTTGGAGCTAAAGTGAGTTTATTCATCAGTTCCAATGCTTCCTGGATATTTTGAGCTATTTTTTTATCCAAAACGGCTTTGTTTACAGGCTTAAACATATCGGTTTGAAACAAAAACTTGGCTTCGTAAGTGGTTTCCAGGTCTTTAACGTTTTCCTCAATAGAAGCATATAGGGGTAATGTGTCCCCAATATGGTTGCTATCTATTTGATTGAGCAATGAAATCAGTTTTTCTATTTTGGATTTGGTTTCTTGATTTTCCAAAGGCAAAGATTGCAGGACATGGTTAAGTTGGCGTAAAAAATCTTTTCCGGTTACGGCGGGTTCCAATTCGCTAACCAAAAGTTGGCTGTCAATTAATTCATGGATAAATTCAGTAGCTTCTTCTTTGGAAATGTCATCGTCTATCAATAAAACTGCTAAATCCTCTATTTTACATCCTTCTGAGGCTTTTGATACTATATTTTCCAAATATTCGGAATTATCCACTGAAGTAATATTGTGTATTCTTTTGGCATTTTGAAAATAGTATTCTACATAGCGGAGCTTATCGCCCAACGGATAAAGGCTGCTGTTGGGAAAATATTTTAAATATTGCCTCACTTCCGGCTGTTTACCCAAATCTTGGGATAAATTGCACAGGTAATTCATATCCAAGCGGGTGTAACGGCTATACAGATTAGACGGTACTAATTCTATTTCAGAAATATCTCCCAACTGTCCTAACGAAAATCCGGCAAACAAACCAAAAGGCGTACAGCGGGTACTCATGCGGGTATAATACCGCAATACAGATAATTTCAGCTTATCAATTTCTTTGGGAGAAGTAAGCGTACCCGACAAAAACTTTTGGATTTCTTCATACAAAACAGGCGTAGCCAAAAAAATGGCTTCCTGCAATACTTTGTTTTGCAGAAATTCATGCCAATTGCTTTTGTTGGTTTCCAAATGCTTGATATTCTTTTCAAACTCATTGAAAGGAATATGAGGCGTGCGGAATACGAAAGTTTCAAAAGGCTGATATTTTATTGCTGCTGTTTTTTCCATAGTTCATTTCTACTTTTTATCTTCATTGGTTTCATTTTTTTACCACAGAGACACGGATTACATAATTACTGTTTAATAGCATATTCCAAAAACCACCCTATTCCGGCAGTTCCGGCACAAAAAGTATTGATAATGTCGGGATTGCTCTCTATATCTTCAAAAGCCTTTTCAATGTTTTTCAAAGCCTGTTCTTCATACAAAGGTTGTTGGAAAAGCTTGGTATAATGCCATTGCAACAAGGCAATACCGTTTTTGCCCGCCAATACTCCAACTCCTTGTTCATCATGACAAGATAAACTTTGGAGGATTTCTTCTAATTTGGTTTGTATATCGTTCTTCATTCAATTATTTTTGCTTATTAAAAGCTTTGTTATTTTTCTTTTATCCATTCTATAGCTTTCTCCAAAACTTCGTCCTTACCTTCTTGAAATCCTTTTATAGTAGGTTTTACTTCAATATCGGGGATAATTCCTACTCTTTGGGTTTCTCTACCATCAGGATAATACACACCAATTCCGCTAATGGCGGTTTTAATATCCCCTGGCAGCATAATGAACGAAACATTGCCATCAGCTCCGGCGGTGGTACTACCTATTACAGCTGCACGAGGCGCTACCCTAAAACCCATAGCATTGAATTCAGCTGCACTTTGTGTATATTCATTAACCAAAATAGCAATTTTACCTTTATAATAATTGAAATTTTCTTTTCCTATCTTGTATGTACATTTATAAGAAAAGTCACCCGGACGGGAAATGTTTACATTAGTAAATTTCACAAAATCAGTTGACTGAGGCATTAGATAATCGCCTAATTCATAAAGTATATGATCCGTGGGGTAACAACGAAGATCTATTACAATTCCTTTGGTATCCTCAAATTTCTTCATAATTAACGCTATTGAATCTCTGTAAAGAGAACCAATGTAAAAATAGCCTATATTATCTCTGAGCATTTTCCACGCTTGTGGTTGTTTTTGTAAAATTAATTTGTTTCTTAGAGTAGAGTCTAATATATAGCACTTTACATTTTTTATAAATCGAATTCCATTTCTTTCAAATTCTATATTCAATATTGTATCAGTAGAATGTAGAAGATATATGCCGATATCTCTCAAATGGGTGGATTCATTAGATGCGGGGATTATCGGAGTAAGTTCTTTTATTTTTTCTTCAATTGTTTTCCCATTTATTTTAATTAAAAGATCGCCTTCTTGTAAACATGATTTTCCTTTTTCTGAAATTTCATCAAATGTTTTTCGTATAACCGCTTTCTCTTCAATAAATGAAACGATTGCTAATGCAAAGTATATCCCTCTGTAAGAATCTATTGTTTTATTTTGATAAATATCGGCATGAGAATCATTAATTCGAGTGATTAATTTTAGCATAGCTAATTGATACTCCAACTCATTTTTTGCATTTACAAATACGGGAATAAATTCTGCTAATACTTTATTCCAATCTTCGCCAATTAAATATTTGTAGGGATAGTAGTACTGTATCATATTCCAATAACGATACAAGGAAAGAATACGGTACCCCGCATCTGGGTAATGCATATCTGTATATGGGTTTTCATGCTGAAAATTTGGATTTTCAACATTTGGAAATAGGCTCACATAATAATTAACAGAATCTGTTTGAGCACACTTTAGTTTTTGTAATAAGCCCGAAAGTTTTTTATTCAGCAATGTTTTATCGTTTATCCATTTAAAATCAGAATACACTTTTACAAGCAAACTATCTTCCTTTGGTTGTTTATTTGATTGAGGCAACCTTCCAAAACTGTTTATCCATTTTACAAGAACCCTATCTCGCTTATCTTTAGAGTCGGCATCTAATACTTTAGGCATAATCCGAAACAATTCATAATCCCAGTTATATTTTCCTTTAGCTACAGCAGGATGATAATATTTCATCATGCCCCAAACTTTGCCTAGCACATCCAAGTTTTCTATTTGTTGAGGTGAGAGCTTGGAAATGCTAATCTTTGATGTTTTTCTAAATTCAAGGGTATCCGCATCTGCCCCTATTGGGTTGAATAAAATGTTTTTGGGAGAACCTAATCTCACAGCCCAAAATGCCCCCAATCCAATAAGAATGAAGATGGAAATTAAAAGGAATTTATTTATTTTCATCTATTCATTTTTTGATTCCTGTATTTC
>JAVBQU010000040.1:0-15534 GCA_031548675.1 Bacteroidales bacterium | reverse complement strand
GATAGCTCCTTCGGGACATTCGCCTATGCAGGCTCCCAACCCGTCGCAATACAATTCGCTAATCATTACCGCTTTCCCGTTTATCAATTGCAAAGCACCTTCGTGGCATCCTTTTATACATAAGCCGCAGCCGGTGCATTTATCTTCGTCTATTTTTATTACTGTTCTTTTCATAATACAATTTCAGGTTTCAGATTTTAAATTTCAGATTTCAACCTCTCCCCCTGCCCCTTCTCCTCAAGAGAGGGGGATTCCCATGCAAGAGCCTTTTTTGCTTTTATCGGCTTTGTCTATTCCCTCCCTGTTGGAGAGGGTTAGGGAAGGGTGTGTTTTGATGGTGCAAAATTACATCCATCCCAAACCTAAGTCTGTAACAATTGTTACAAATGAAAAAAAGTTTTACATTTGCAAACAACAATGGGAACGTATAACATGTCTCAATTTTATTCTGCACGATACCCATAAATATATAATGATAGAACAGCTCAATCAATCCCCCTTATTTAGAGGAATACAACCTACAGATATTACCCGAATTCTGGAAGGAATCAAATATCAGGTTAAGAATTATCCTGCAAAATCTACGATTGCCATACAGGGAGAAGCCTGCAATTACCTGATGATGATACTTTCGGGAGCAGTTCAAGGTCAGATGCTGGACTATTCGGGAAAATTAATTGTGATTGAAGAACTTTCTAACCCTATGCTGATTGCTCCGGCTTTTTTATATGCCGACAAAAATGAATTGCCCGTCAATGTGGTATGTATGAAAGAAAGCAGTGTTCTTTTTATTCATAAATCCGATTTTACCGACTTGTTGCAGCAAAGCAAACCCATCTTGCAAAATTATCTGACTATTATATCGAACCGGAGCAAGTTTTTATCGGGCAAAATTATGTTTCTCAGCTTTAAAAACCTCAAGAGTAAGATTGCGGCATTCTTGTTGCAAAAATATCAGGAACAACAAACAACAGAACTGCATATACCGGAAACCCAGCAAGATTTAGCCGATTTTTTCGGCGTAGCCCGCCCCTCGCTTGCCCGCGTGCTTAAAGATATGAAAGAAGAAGGATTAATTGATATTCAGAAAAAAACAATTTCTTTATTGCAGCTTACTGCCTTAAAGAAAGAAGCGATGTAATTTATTTTGTAGAAAGGATAAAGCAGATGGTTTCTTTTCTTTTCACATTTCACTACTCACTATTTGAAAATCTTGAAGCCTAAACCCTGGCAAAGCGAAGCTCTACAAAGTCAAATTTTGGAATTAAATATATCAAATTAAACATTATCTTTGCAGGAGTTAGCTAAACAACATTAGAAAATTTATGTTGTAAAAGACATAGTTATAAAGCTGTTTCTAAAAATCAAGTTTAAATATAGTGGCAATTATCAACTCATTTATATCGTGGCTGATCAAAAAACGGATGCATAACATCGAGCTGTTTATGAATTATCCGCACGAAGTTCAGCAAGAATGGCTTCAAAAACTATTATTGGCAGCGCAAGATACCGTTATCGGCAAACAGTATGATTTTAAATCCATAACCTCTGCCGAAATTTTCAGACAGCGTGTTCCCATCCATACCTACGAACAACTCAAACCCTACATAGAACAGAGTATGCGGGGCGAGTCGAATATTTTATGGAATACCCCTACCAAATGGTATGCCAAATCATCAGGAACTACCGGTTCGAAAAGCAAATATATTCCCGTAACCCAAGAATCGTTAGAAGAATGCCATTACAACGGCGGTAAAGATATGTTGTGCATCTACTGCCATAACTATCCCGAAACCATGATATTCGACGGCAAAGGCATTGCCCTATCAGGTACGCACCGCCCCAATGAATTTCAACAAGATGTTTTAGTAGGCGATTTATCTGCAATTATTGTTGAAAATCTGCCTATCTGGGCTGAATTCCACCGCGTACCAAGCAAGCAGATTTCGCTGATGGATGAATGGGAAAGCAAGCTGGAGCAAACAGCCAGAGCAACTATCGATAAAAATATTACCAATCTGTCGGGAGTTCCCTCGTGGATGCTTCTTTTGCTCAAACGGGTATTACAAATTGCTGATAAAAAAGATATACATGAAGTTTGGCCTAATTTAGAAGTCTTTTTTCACGGCGGTGTTAATTTCTCGCCCTATAAACAGCAGTATCTCGATATCATGCCATCGAAAACCATCAACTATTTTGAAACATACAATGCTTCGGAAGGTTTTTTTGGATTGCAGGATCAAAAAGACTCCAACGAATTATTGTTGATGCTCGATTATGGCATATATTATGAATTTATGCCGATGTCTGAACTTGGCAAAGAAAATCCCAAAAGCTTATTATTGCACGAAGTTGATAAGAATGTAAATTATGCCTTGATTATTTCAACGAATGGCGGTTTGTGGCGCTATATGATTGGTGATACTATCCAGTTTACCTCTTTATCTCCTTATCGGATTATGATTACCGGACGTACAAAAAGTTTTATCAATGTATTTGGCGAGGAACTTATTGAAGATAACGCATCTAAAGCCTTGGAATATGCCTGCCAAAGAACCCACGCATCTACAGCCGAATTTACAGTAGCACCATTTGAAAATGAAGAAGGCATTATCAATGCCCATCATTGGGTTATCGAATTTGAAAAAGAGCCCGAAGATTTAGAATATTTTACCGAGCTGTTGGACAATGCCCTTAAAACCGTAAATTCCGATTACGAAGCTAAGAGGTATCACAATATGCTGTTGAAAATGCCTGTGGTAACTTCTGTAAAAAGCGGAAGCTTTTACACTTGGATGAAACAAAATCATAAAATGGGCGGACAGCATAAAGTGCCGCGTATGTCGGGCAACCGCATTTTTATTGATGAAATACTGACTATAAACCTCTCTGAAAATCTATAGTAATCATGACTTCCTTTACAGAACCTATCTGGAACGCATCACTCCCTTTCATTTTAGGGTTGCTGCTTGTGCTGTTTCCCAAAGCTTTTACCAAAAAACAGTACCGAAACAAAGCTGCTTTAAAATTAGTACGGCTGATTGGTTTAGGGTTTCTTCTATTTGCAATCTTTGTATTCTTATATTCTATTCGGTAATACTTTAGCAATGTAGACTGGAGTTCCTAACGCCTTACTATTAATCATTTTTTAAATTGGGGCTCTATCTGCAGCATTAGAAACAACAATTTTCTTGCCATCCGGATCAATATAAATTATCGGGTTATTAGCACAATAATTATATAGGCTTAATGAAGGATACTTTTCTGCCAACAGGTCCACAGAGATAAAGCCCGGCCAATCGAAAGGGCTATAATACCTGGCAGCATCTGGTAAACCACGCAGAGAAAAACGCATCTTTAAGTCCAAACTTAAACGTTCTCCTCTGCTGTGATACTTTAGCATACCTGTTCCAAGTGCTAAATTACAAACTTTTACCTTAATTACCAGGTGCTTATCCTAAAAAGAACCATCTGGTAAATTGCCAATCAATGGGGCAATTCTTTCACATAAAAACTTTGGGTAAAATAGTAAGGCATCCTAAGCTTTCCTGTTTCATCATAATTGATAATAACCCCGTATATTTCATTATGTCCGATTTTGTAATTTTTTATTTGTAATAAATGATTAAACCCCTTACAATGAATTAAATTATTAAGTTTTTCTGGAGAAAGTTCATAATATTTTGAATGATCATCTACCAACATAATATCCATACTGCCATTTTTAAAATATGGTTGATGTAATTTGAGTTTTAATGAATATAGTTCTCCCTTATAAATAGTATCTATAAACGATTTAGTTTCAACATATCTAATTTGTTTAGTTGTATCAAGGTTCATCTCTGAAGTATAATAGAGCATTTCTTTTGCTATAGGACCGTCATCCATTGGCATTGCTACTAATTGAGCTTTTTCAATTAATAGCCCATTTTCAGAATAATAATACCATGTGCCATCTTCTTTCCCATTTCTAAATGAACCTCTTTCTGAAACTCCTCCTGATTCATAAAAGCTCATATAAAAATCATTTTTAATTTGATTAATATATGATGTTATTGAAGAAATATTGCCATTTTCATAGTAAGAATAGACAATAGTAGTTGAATCGGATGTATGAAAAATTTCTTGCGACAATTTTCCATTCTCATAAAATGTCTTTTCTGTAGTATTACTATTCTTGTTACAAGACAAGAATAACCCTAAAATGAAAAATGTAACATAAACAATCAATTTCATTCTCATAGTTTTTACCAAAGGTTATAGTGATGTATAATCTACGTTACAAAAAACTACTTAGCTTTTCTTACACTATCTATAACACTTTGCTTTATAAAAGGCAATTCTTTTACATAAAATTGAACTGTAAAGCAACTTTGCATACATTCTGTTTTAGTTTTATTAAAATTGTAAATCAATCCTCTTAATACATTATTCCCTTTTTTATATTGCATTGTAGAAAAAGTATGTTCCAATCCATTACAATGTATTGTGTCAATTTGAGTTCCATTTCGTAATTCAAATTTTTTATCCAAATCACCTATAACTAAATCCATAGTATAAGGATAATATGGTATAGCATAATTAATTTTAAGGTTGTATGGTTCTCCATAGTAAATAGTATCTTGAAAAGCATATAAATCAAAACTATTATTTAATTTTGTTAAATCTACATTCATATCCTTAGTATAATTAATACATTGATTTGTATGCCATTGTGATTCTGTTGACAAATCAGCTATGAATTCTATTTTTTTACTTAAATATCCATCCTCTGAGTAGTAATACCACATTCCATCTCTAACGTTATTTACATAATTACCTTTCATTTCAATTTTTCCTGATTTATAAAAAGTACAAAATGCACCATTTAATAAGGAGTCTTTTAAAAATGCTATGCTTTGTGGTACTCCATTATCATAATACTGGGTTGTAATAAACTCCTTATCTGATAATATCTGTATTGATTGCAAATGTCCTTCATAATATCTAAAAGATGTTTTGGCATCCTTACTTTTATGTGAGGTTTTATTGTTACTGTTGCATGACAACATTAAACTTATAACACATAAAAGTATAAAATATCTATTTTTCATATTTATATAAATTTCTTAATTAATAAATATTTATTTAACTTGTGGAACAACATTTTTTGTACCATACTGATTCTTTAGTTTTTGAATACTATCAGGGTGCTTAGAAACATCAATATTTTTTCCACTTTTAGTTCCATCTCCCCATGTATGTGTCCATACTGTGAAAGTCGTATCTTTTTTAACGGGAGCACTATTATCACTCTTATCATTAATCGCATCCCCAATAGCTCCGGTAGCATTTTGTACAGCTTGATAAGCATTTACACCTGTATTAATAGCATCTATAATTTCTGCTAAAGAACCCACTACAGTAGGTATAGCTTTCCCATTTCTTCCAACAGGAGCAATAAAACCCATATTGTCTACATTGGTATACAATCTTCCGTCATGATTATCACCCATATCACTAGTAACTACTCCTGCTCCTTGATTACCAGGAACGGGATTATTTGTGCTAAACACAATTCCCCCTCTATCAGATGTTTCGGTAGTTCCACCACCATCTCCAAAGTGACTAAAGAACCTCCCAATAGATCTGCCAATTCCACCAAAGAAATTTCCGACTCTACTTAAAAAAGAAGGTCTTTCACCTATGATTACAACAGGGTTGCAGCTAGCAGGTGGATCTTCAAGATTCATTCCTGTTGGGTCAATAAATCTCACGGGATTCCCTAAGCAATACATGTAAGACGAAGTACTCGGATATTTAGCAGCCATTTGGTCGACAGAGATAAAGCCCGGCCAATCGTAAGGGCTGTAATACCGGCACCATCTGGTAAACCACGCAGAGGAAAACGCATTTTTAAGTCCAAACTTAAACGTTCTCCTCTGCTGTGATACTTTAGCATACCTGCTCCAAATGCTAAAATATAATCTTTTACATTAATTACCAAGTACTTATACTAAAAAGCACCATCTGGTAAATTGCCCCACAACAATAATTTATTTATTTTTTTGGAATATTGAATTATAAATCTTTTATCCAAATTTACAAACAATCAAGATAGAAAGTGCTAATTAAAAATAAACATAAAAATCTATCTTTCAATAATATTTCTCAATTCTTCAGATGTTTTGAAATATATAGAATCATTTAAAATTGTATAGAATCTATCAATGCAAAAATGCAATACTTCTCCATTACTTTTTATTACGTCAATAGTTGCACGAGTATCCATAATAGGCCTTTCAGCATTATTTATAGAATCTAAATTATTAACTATATCCATAAACTCCTTTTTTTGAACAGAGTCAATTAAAGTTTTCTTCTTCTTTATTTCTTTAAATCCGGAAAGAAATGTATCACAATTAACATTTACAATAGTAGTAACATCAAATGGTACATATGAAATATCAATTCTGGATACAGATGGCTCTGTCTTTAAACAAGAATTTGCTCCTTGAAAGACAAGTGTTCCTAATACTAAAAGAACGATTATAAGTATTTTTTTTATGTTATTTAGTCTCATCTGTTGCTATAATTTTTGCGGTTTTTATTTCAGTTGAAGTTGGATTATCTACCATATATATTGCTCCTCTATGATTTTTTCTTGTTACTTCTCCTTCTTTTATTTCACCAAGCTTCCTTGCCGTTTCTTGTTCTGACCCTGTAATAACCCTTTTCTCTTCTTTATTTTTATAATTTTTATCAGGCGTATTTCCATCTTTCTTAATTTGATCAGGGTTTGTATTTTTTTGCAATGCATGATCCCCTTCATGACTTAAAACCGAAGTAGGAGAAAGTACAACTGCTTCATCAGTTAATATCGCTTGATTTGGATTCCAATAAATTGTATTGGTATTAGGATCGAAATAACTTCCATTAGGATCATCAGTTTCAGCTATATAAATAGTAGCATTTTTTAACCCTTCAAGTTTTTGTAAAATTCCTCCTGCTCCATGTGCATTTAAATGCTGTACTGCTTGTGTAAAATTTGCTTTGAATGATTCACTTTGATTATTTGCGTATTTTATTTTTCTTCCATCTGGATCTACATAAATAACGGGATTATTAGCACAATAGTTATATGGACTTAATGAAGGATACTTTTCTGCTAACGGGTCGACAGACATAAACATCTGCACTACTTTTTTGCCCGCTTTCAATTTTCCCTGTGCGGTTTTTTCCAAAAATGGACTTGGGCAATATGTAAGCTTTAAACATCCCATAATCAGACTTCAAAGATAGTCATTTTTATTTTCATTTGAACTTTTCAATTGAAAAAAAATAAAGCATTTTTTTGTAATTGATAAAAAAATACGGCTTCGGGGAAGTGAAGAACAAAAAGGCTTTGCGGGTGGGGCTTGTGTGTTGTTCTTCATTTCACCGGAGCATAGCCCTGCGGCGATTGAGCAGCAGATAAAGAAAACAGCTTATAATCAAGGGGGTATCGGCAAAGTGTCGGCATCAGCGGCTACTTACACATAATGCTTATTATATAAAAGCCTGTGAGTATGGCATTATCGTGTTGGCAAGGCTGTTATATAATATACGGTAGCATTATGTTAAGGTAGCTTCGGATGGAGTGTTGACCATAGAAATTCATTTATTCATTGATGGCAGATAACAGCTTTACAATTTCTTGGGCAGAAGGTAATAACTCCTTATATTTCCCCGGTAAGGGTTTATTAATGGTATATTCTGCAACGCCCATCGGATATGCAGGATTACTTAACGCATATTCTACTATGGTTCTTTTTTTGCTTTTGCAAATGATAATTCCTATGGATGGGTTTTCTTCGTGAAGTTTTACTGTTTTATCTAATGCTGATAAATAAAACTGCATCTTCCCTACATGTTCCGGTTTAAATTCGCCTGCTTTTAATTCTATGGCTACCAATGATTTTAATCTGCGGTGGTATAGCAATAAGTCTATATAAAAGTCTTCCCCATCTACCGTTAACTTATACTGGTTGCCCATAAAAGCAAAGTCATTACCCATTTCCAGTAAAAACTTTCTTACATTGTTCAGCAGCCCAAGTTCTAATTCCCGTTCATTATATATTTCCGTAAATTCTAAAAAATCAAAAGTATAACTGTCTTTTACGGCAAGTTTAGCCTGATATTTGTATTTCTCTGTTAAGGATTGGTCGAAGTTGGTTTGATTGGCTAAAAATCGTTGGTATGATTCACTTTCTATCTGATGTGTCAGGATATTTTTTGTCCAACCGTATTTTTGGGACATCCGTAAATAAAACTCCCGTTCTAAATCGTCTTTACACTTTTCCAGTATAAGGATATTCTGTGTCCAGCCTATTTCTGCAACCATGGGTTGCAGTTTTTCATTTTCATGGTAGTGTTCATAAAAACGGAGCATATACCACAGGTTGCGATCTGAGTAACCTGATGAGCCGGGAAACTCGTTTTGTAAATCTTTTGACAGGGTTTTAACCACAGACTTGCCCCATCCGTATTCCTGCTGGCGTTCTTGGATTGATTTGCCGATATTCCAATAAAGCGTAATTAATTCTTTATTGACCGCTTTCAAGGCTTCGTACTGGGAGCGGTAAACCATTTCTTTGATATCCCGCAGAAAATCCAAATAGGCTGTCTTTTCTATTTCGTTCATATTTTGCAAATATAGTGGTTTTGTTTTATTGTTTATTGCAAGGGATGCAGTTTTTGTATCAGGTTCTTCAGGTCTTCCAGTCCGGTTTGGCGGTATTCTTCTACGCTGCTTACCCGTTTATGTCCGGTAAAGGCTTGTACTACTCTCAAATCCTTGCCTGCTTTGAGCATGTGGGCAATGGCACTCTGGCGTATTTTCTGTATGGTGATTTTCTGGCCGCTGGCTAAGGGTCTTCTAAAGATTCCGCTTAATGCGGTGGGACACATCTTATTGCCTTTTCTTGATAGGATAAAGGCTTCTATGTCCCCCTGGGTGGGTTGGGGATTTCTTCGTAAAAATAATGGACGGCAGTATTGTATGTAGTTGTTGAACAGCATGATTTGTTCGGGTTTTAAGGGCAATACTCTTGCCTGGGTTTTCACGCATCCGGGCAGGTTTAAGGTTCCTTTCTGCAAATCAATATCGGATACTTTCAATTCGATCAGTTCGAAGTTCGTAACTGCCTGGTGAACCAGTAAACTTAACACAACAGTATCTCTTCTTCTCATCAGCGGGAGTCTTCCGGCATAACTACTTAGCATATCTTCCAGTTCTTTTTTGGTATAAAGGCTTTCTACGGGTATGGAACGGTTGATTTTATCTTTCAGGTAAAAGTCCCGGCAGGGATGGTCATCACGCCAACCGCTTTCTACCAGCCACTGGTAATACATCTTGATAGCGTATAAATGGCTCATCATCGTTTTGGGATGCATGCCCTGTTTACGTAATACTCCTATATAATCCACGATTTGACTGTAAACGGCGGCTCTTGCTGATGCTTCGCCCTGATAGTTCAGGTATTGTTTAATAATCCGCATATAACCATATAAGGCTCTGGGACTGTGGCTTTCTAAAATATGTTTTTCTAAGCCCTGTTTATCTTTTTCTTGCATTATAATAATTCTTTGAGTTGTTTTTGACTTACCCGTGTATAGCCTTCTGTGGTTTCTAGTTGGCTATGTCCTAAGAAGTTCCGCACTTGCTCTACCGGAACGCCCTGTTCCAGCAGGTGTGTAGCTATGGAATGGCGTAAATGGTGCGGACGGATGCTTTTTTGGATGATTTGTTTATTTTCTGTCCGTTCAATGATTTTACAAAGGATATTCCGAAGCGTATATTTGCGGATCCGTTCGCCGGAAGTATTTAACAGTAAGGCTTTTTGTTGTTTTTCTTTCAGGTATAGCACTCTTTCATAGCTAAGGTATTGTTCTATATCGGTACGGATGCGTTGATTAATGGGAACCAGCCGTTTTTTATTGCCTTTGCCGTGGGGAATGATAATGTAGTTTTCCCCTAATCGAAGGTCTTCTGTATTGAGGGCGGTTAATTCCATGCTTCTTAATCCGCAGCCGTAACACAGGCTTAAAAAGACCCGTTCTAAAAGGGTTTCACTATGGCGGTACAGCTCCATCACTTCGGGGATGCTTACGATGGATTTGGGACGGGGCTTTTCTTTGGGACTGCTGATTTTTATCACACTCATCGGGTTTTGGATAATAATGTGCTTTTCCTGCAACTGGGTAAAAAATAAACGGATGGCGCTAAAATGGTGCTGGATGCTGCCGGAACTTAAAACGCCTTCTTTCTTTTGGCAGGGACGGTTTTTCAGGTGTTCGTGATAGGCTTTGATATGGGCGGGTTTGACTTGGGTAATCTCGTTCAGCCATTGGTCTATCAGCCATTGTAAAAAGTCCAGCACATTGGATGCTTTGTCTTTTTGGCTGGGTAATACATAACCCAGTGTGGACACATATTCCCGGTAATCCAGTAAATAGCTTGTATAATCCTGATTGGATAAATGCAGTCTTTTGATTTTTCCCATGGCTATGGCATTTTTATAAGGTATATTTTGTTTTTACTATATTCTTCTTTCTTTGGAAACAGGGAACGCTAAGATAACTATGAATAATAAACTATTAACTATGAATGAGTTTTATTTGATTCTGGCGTTCCGGCTGGTGTTCCGTGAGTTTGGAACACGAAGGCTCTATTTTATTTCTTTAATCTGGTTATCAAGCTGTTGCTTTATTTGACTTCTAAGGGCTTCGATATTGTCCCAGTAGGTAATCTGGTATTGGAAGCCGCGGTTGGCGTAGCCTTTTTGCTGCAGGTATTCGAGTTCCAACAGTTCGTTGATATAGCGGTGCAGCTGGGTTTTGCTTAGATGAAGTCCTTGACGGATATCCCGCAGGATAAACCATTGGTCTTTGCCGCCGCTACTTTGCACATGTTTTTTTAAGCGTTCAAAAAACTGCCGCAGACCGCCGTCTAATTCGTCTATTTTCAGGATGATGCTATCGAACATGATATCATTAGCTATACGAAGGTCTTCTTTGATGCTGATTAATCTGCCTTGGGCGTCTTTTTCTCTTTGGTATTGGTGTAATAGGGTAATCTGCTTGACAAAGCTTAAATACAGGTCGTTTAACCGCCGTATCTTGTGGGCTTGTTCGGGTAAATGGATTTGTCCGGCGTAGGGATTGATGACTTCGCAGGATTGCAGGAGCCTGACGCAGTTTTGGATAAATTGGCGGGTTTCTTTTTCTTGACGGTGTTCTATCTGTCCGCAGGCGGTTTGCTGTTGGTAATGGATAATACGTTTGGTTTGTGCAGGGCTTTCGTCTACGGCAATTAAAAATACACGGCTCATATTGTCTTCGTAGATTTCGCCGCGGGTGGTGCAGCTGATGGAGGCTACGGGTCCGCGAACGGTGCGTTCTATGGCGACTAATTTCCCTTCTTCGGTTTTGGTGGTGGTGCTGCTCACTAAGATTTCATTGCTGATCAGTTCGCGAACGGCGTACATGGCTTCTTCTTTTAAACCGTCGATGTCTTCGAAGCCCAAGAGTTTGTTTACCAAATAGTCTTCGCGGTAATTGTAAAAACTGTTGTCGGTTACTCGTGTAAATTTTATTACATCTTCTATGGGCATCACTTCGCAGATGATTTTTAATAATCTGGTTTTGCCGCTGCCGCTACTGCCTTGTATCAACGCATGCAGGGTGTCGGGCATTTTGTAGCTGCAGGCAATCAAAAACAGAAACAAACGGTTGGTGTCTTCGCCCACAATACCGGATTTGCCTAATAGTTCATTGAGGTTTTGCAGCAGGTTATCGGATTTTAAAAAATCAAGGCATTGGTTCATGATATTGGCAGGTACTGTTACCATTTTCTTTTGGCTTTGTTGGCTCCGGGCTTTGAGGGTTTCACTCCGGTAAGTTTCAAGTTCTTGGGTTAGATGGCTTAAATCTTTGTGTAAAAGTTCTTTGTCTATATTAAGTTGTTCGCAGGCTGTTTTGATAATTGTATTTACTTGCCGGTGTTCGTATAAATCGGCTTTGGTTCTGATGTCCATACGGCTTGCCCGGTCAATAATTTGTAAACTCACCTTTAAACAATCCAGACTGCAACGGATGCCGCCTTTTACATAATAATCTGCTGCTTCGCCACTATAATACAAGTTGTAAGGGTCGGTGGCGTTTAAAGGGGTATTTGATAATTCGTTGATTTGTTGATTTGGTTCTTCTTTTTTTATTTCAATTGATTGTTTTTCAGTTGAAAATAAAAAAGGTATTTCTTTCCGGTTCTCAAGTAAATGGGCGAAGATTTCGGGTTCGTGGGCTTGCAGGGTTTCGTTTACGTCTTTGCAGGGTAATTCTAATGTGCTAATTCGTAATTGGCTATTGAACTCGTGTAATTGACGGGCGTATTTGCTTGTGGATTCTTTGCCTGCTTCGTCCATATCGAAAGCAAAAATAATTTCGAATAGTTCCGGCAACGATTTTATCGCTTGTAAATGCTCTTCCATCAGTCCGTTGGTTCCGTAGCAAGCTAAGGTTGAGATTGCTTCCTCATTCTTCGTCGCAATGACGGTTTGCATAAGTGTTGCCGTATCAATAACGGATTCGGTCAGTATCAGCGTTTTAGTAGTTTTATCGGGATAAGCCGGATATAATCCCTGTCGATTTTTCAGGTAAAAGTGGCGTTGGTCTTTATCATTTATTGTTGAACGGAAATACAAACTAACGATTTGATTGTCTTTGTTTTTTAATGGGAATACAATACAGTTTTTGCCAAAAACGCTGTAAATCTTTTCGCCTTTGTGTCCAATCAGGTTTTTATCTAATAATAAGCCGTATTTCAGGCATTGGGTAATCAGGGTTTCTTCTTTCTTTTCCCCGTGATGGAACGACCCGCCGTTGTAGCCTATTTCTATCTGCTTGTAGTCAAGGTTCCGGATTCGTATATAGTCAAGGGCGGGTTTGGAGCGTTCCAGGCTTATTTTAAAGCTGCTGAAAAGTTTGGTTAAAAATAGAATCCGTTCGGGTTCGTTTTCTTGCCCGGGCTTGTTTTCTGTGGAGCAGGCTTTGACTGATTCTTCGCTTTTTATAAGGGTGGATGCTCTTTTTAGGGCTTGGTGCTTATTCATATTCTCTTTATACATGATAAAGTCGATTACGTCTAAACTCTTGCCGTGGGTTTTGCAATTGGATGAGAAGCAGTAAACGGTATGGGTTTGGGGGTACACCTGCAAACTTGGCGTTTTGTCATCGTGGAACGGACAGTGTAAACGCCCGTTCTTATCCGGCTTTAAACCGTAATGCTGTAATACGCTTGCTAAAGTCAGTTGCTGTTTTATTTCGGTGATTTCCATATTTATTTTTTTGTTGCCGATTTGATACGTTGCAAAATTATAAAATAAGTTCCATATAGACAACATTAATATTATCAAAAGGGAACAATATTTTTATATTGTAGCTTTTTTGACTAATTTTGCAGGATTTAAAAACTCCTATTGAACATGAATACAGGGCAAAATATCAAGAAAATAAGGGAAGAAAAAGGAATGACACAACAGCAAATCGCTGAACTGATACACATGCACCGTTCCAACTATTCTAAAATTGAAAGCGGGCAAAGAGAGATATCTGTGGATGCTCTTAATAAAATTGCAAAGTATTTTGGAATGACTATCGACCAGATTGTAAATTTTGATGGGGCTATACCCCAGGAAATAACCGTGGAAGACAAAACTCTGATGGAGCAGGTTAAATTGATTCAGGAACTGGAACCTGATGAAAAAAATATGGTATTTAAAATGGTTGATACTTTTTTAACCAAGAAAAAGTTTAAGGATTTCTTCAACAAAAATGTTGCTATGTTATAACAAAAAAAGACCGTTTTCACGGTCTTTTTCTTTTCTCCTGAAAAAACAATTCCGGCAGTTTTTTATTCCTGAATTTTGTGCTGCAAAATTCGTTTTGTGCAGCACAAAACACAACTTGCCTTTATTTCCATCTGTCAAGATTTTTGCTCTTTAAATATATCCCATTCTTTTTTTTAACAATCCATACTTTTGATGAAAGATAATTATTATTGGCAACATAGCTCGCTTTAAATACAGCATTGTTATTTTCGATTTCAAAAATAATATATATTGCTTGTTGTTCAGTTCCCATTTGATAGAGGTCATAAAACACTAAAATAATATTTTCTTTTTCTTCATTAAATGTAGAATAACTGAATGCTAAATCGTATGCCCCTGTATAACCCGTGCTTTTCAGTCCTATTAAAGTATCTATTATACACTCTTTTCCATATGAAATTAGGGTCATTCTTGCTAATGTATCTCGTGGTTCAAAATACTCTACTTCTTTTTCCCATTCAGTTTTAATTTTTGGAATAAAAATAGGATACCCTTTTACAAAAAGAAGTGTATCAGAATTATTGTCTCGGCAAAAACATGAATCAATGCAGTTACAAATCTCTAATTCCTTATATTGACCATATAAAACCTTCTTAGGTGGAATTTCTTGTTTTACAGATATCTTCTCTATAAAATCTAAGCTATCAGCTTTTGAAAGAAAACTAATAGAAGAAAGTACAATAATTAATAAAATATTTTTTTTGTATATCATTATTACTATCTCCTGTAAAATGTATGATTAAATGCTCCTCCTTTTGATGGAAAACTAAATTGAAACGAGGCTTTACTCCCGTTTGGAAATGTATACACCTTGTTCGGATTATTAACATAGTTAGAAGCACTACCTGAACCTAACCAAGCTCTTGCCCCTCCAGTGGGGTCTGCTCCTCCTGACACGGATGATATTACTGCCGAAATAGAAGTTTTTGCCCCAGATAAATCCATAAGACTCCCCATTCCCTGTTTTCTTGCATTGGCAAAGGCTTTACTGTTTGAATTGCCCCCAACTCCCGTTCCACTAAAATATCCGGTACTTGTATTTACTGTTTTACCATCTACTTCTTTAGACATTCTACCTGCAACGGCTTTATAAAAACCTCCATCTGATTTTGCAGCATTGTTTATTGCATTAGCATAATAATCAGCAACACGAGCATCACTTGTTGCATCTTTATTTCCGACATTTTGTTTCCGTTCTGTGATAACTTCACCACTGCCCCCGCATTCTCCATGTACCCATGTAGCACGGTCTAGTAATTCTTTATTACCAATTGATAATTCGTGTGCATTCTGAAATGTCCCGTCAGGATTCTTTCCGGTGGCTGTGTAGGCTTTATCATCATTCTTTCCATCCGAACCAAGCCATTGACCTGAAAAAGTATAATAATCTCCATCCAACATTCCATCTGGATCAATCCTGCCGATTGGATTTCCAGAACAATACATGTACGAGGATTGGTGTGGTAGAGCATCCGCCATAGGGTCAACACTCATAAACATCTGCACCAACTTTTTGCCCGGCTCGGGTTTTTCCCGTGCGGTTTTTTCCAAAAACGGACTTTCGTAATATGTAAGTTTTAAACAGCCCATAATAATTTCTATTTCAGGCTTCAAAGGTAGTCATTTT
>JAVBQU010000163.1:0-33434 GCA_031548675.1 Bacteroidales bacterium | reverse complement strand
CGGTTTGACCTATATCTATGGTATAGGAAAAAGTACTGCTCAAAGAATCTTAACACAAGCAGGTATATATTTTAATAAGAAAGTGCAAGATAGGACAGATGACGAACAAGGAAAAATTCGTACCATTATTGGTGATGAAATTAAAGTAGAAGGTGCATTGCGTTCAGAGGTTCAAATGAACATCAAACGTTTAATGGATATTGGTTGTTATCGTGGAATCAGGCATCGTTTGGGCTTACCTTTGAGAGGACAAAGTACTAAAAATAATGCTCGTACACGTAAAGGAAGAAAGAAAACTGTAGCTAATAAGAAAAAGGCACCTAAAGGTTAATAGTTAACACAAAAGCAAAGAATATATTATGGCAAAAACTGCTAAAGTAACCAAAAAAAGAGTAGTAAAAATTGAACCCATCGGTAGAGCATATGTATCTGCTTCGTTCAATAATGTTATTGTGTCGTTGACCAATAGTGCCGGACAAGTTATCTCTTGGTCGTCAGCCGGTAAAATGGGTTTTAGAGGCTCGAAAAAAAATACACCATATGCTGCGCAAATGGCAGCACAAGATTGTGCAAAAGTAGCTTATGATTTAGGATTACGCAAAGTAAAAGTATTTGTAAAAGGTCCCGGTGGTGGCAGAGAGTCTGCTATCAGAACCATCCATGCAGCTGGTATTGAAGTATATGAAATACAAGATATAACTCCACTACCTCACAATGGTTGCAGACCTCCTAAAAGAAGAAGAGTTTAATTTATTTTAGATCAAAATTAAAAGAGAAAAATTATGGCAAGGTACACAGGTCCTAAGTCAAAAATAGCAAGAAAATTTAGAGAGCCTATATTTGGTGCTGATAAAGCTTTGGAAAAAAAGAATTATCCTCCCGGACAACATGGACAAAATAAGCGTAGAGCCAAGCAATCGGAATACGGAATTCAATTACAAGAAAAGCAAAAAGCAAAATATACTTACGGTATTTTAGAAAGACAATTTAGAAATCTTTTTGTAAAAGCAACTCGCAAAAAAGGTGTTACCGGTGAAGTATTATTGCAATTTATAGAAGCAATATTGGATAATGTTGTATTTCGTTTAGGAATTGCTCCTACACGTGCAGCAGCACGTCAATTGGTTACGCATCGTCATATTACAGTAAATGGTCAATTGGTTAATATTCCATCCTATGAATTAAAAGCTGGTGATATAGTTGGTGTAAGAGAAAAATCTAAGGCAATGGAAGTAATTCATAATGCTGTAACTTCAAGAATTAATAAATATTCTTGGTTAGAATGGGATTCTGCCAATGTATGCGGAAAATTTGTATCTATTCCTGAACGTTCTGAAATTCCGGAAAATATAAAAGAACAATTAATTGTTGAGTTATACTCTAAATAATCATTGAGTATTTAAGAACAATTACACCCTATTTCATTAAACATTAAATTAAAGAAAATAAAATGGCAATATTAGCTTTTCAAAAACCGGATAAGGTTATCATGCTGGATTCGGATGATTTTCGTGGTCAGTTCGAATTTCGTCCATTAGAACCCGGATATGGCATTACGATTGGGAATGCACTTCGTAGAATATTATTGTCATCTCTTACCGGATTTGCGATTACAAACGTTAGAATTCAAGGTGTCGATCATGAGTTTTCGGCAATCAAAGGGGTGGTCGAAGATGTTACCGAAATCATTCTAAATTTGAAACAAGTACGTTTCAAGGCTATGGTTGAAGGCAGCATAAATGAAAAAGTAAAAATCGTTATTTCGAACCAAGATGTTTTCAAAGCAGGAGATATTGGAAAAGCTTTAAGTAATTTCAATGTTTTGAATCCGAACTTGGAAATCTGCCACATGGAATCCAATGTAAAACTCGAAATAGAGTTGATGATTGATAGAGGAAGAGGATATGTTCCGGCAGAAGAAAATAAAAATGTGAACGATCCGGTTGGAACTATTGCAATAGATTCTATTCACACTCCGATAAAAAATGTTCAATATTCAGTTGAAAATTATCGGGTTGAGCAAAAAACCGATTATGAAAAATTGGTTTTGGATATAGTTACCGATGGTTCTATTCATCCTAAAGAAGCTTTGAAAGAAGCTGCAACAATTTTGATTCACCATTTCATGTTATTTTCTGATGACAAAATTACTTTAGAAACAGAAAAGAAAGAAACACCGGAGGAATTTGACGAAAATACTTTACACATTCGTCAGTTGTTGAAAACCAAGTTAATTGATATGGATTTGTCGGTTCGCGCTTTAAACTGTTTAAAAGCAGCCGAAGTAGAAACCTTAGGAGAGTTGGTATCATTTAACAGAAGCGATTTGTTGAAGTTTAGAAATTTTGGTAGAAAATCGCTTACAGAATTAGAGGCTTTGGTTAAAAATAAAAACCTCGATTTTGGTATGAATGTCGCAAAATATAAATTAGATAAAGAATAATTGAGATGAGACACAATTGTAAAGATAATAAATTATCAAGAACACATGCACATAGAGAAGCAATGTTGGCTAATATGGCTTCTTCATTAATTATGCATAAAAGGATCAACACCACTTTGGCAAAAGCTAAAGTATTACGTAAATATGTTGAACCTTTGGTAACTCGTTCTAAAAATGATACTACCCATAATAGAAGAATGGTGTTCAGTTATTTGCAAGATAAACATGCGGTAAGTGAATTATTCAACGGTATTGCTCAAAAAGTTGCTACAAGAAACGGTGGTTACACTAGAATTCTGAAAACAGGATTTCGTTTAGGAGATAATGCAGAAACTTGTATTATTGAGTTGGTTGATTATAACGAAAATATGTTGGTAGCAACTGCTGAAAAGAAAGCTAAAACAACTCGTAGAGGTCGTTCAACTAAAAAAGTTGCCACCCCTAAAGCAGAAACTGCTCCTGCAGTTGAAACCACTACTGAAGAAACAACAGAAGCATAAATATTTTTATGTAAAAAATAGAAAGGGAGTAATCTTTAGATTATTCCCTTTTTGTTTTTGGAAAGATGATATTAAAAGATTTAATCAGAGAGAAGCTTAACCTCATAATCCAAGTATATAGGACATTTATAAAAAGATAAATTTAACGGAGGGCATGTATTTCACTTTCTTATTTCATCAAAAAATTGTAATATTGCATTCCATTGATTGTAACTCTATGTATATAGGGATTTTATTGTTTATATTGAATTCGATAAAATATAAAATAATAAATTACAAATGATTACAAGCTGTGTGAAAGATAATTACCAAAGAATATATTCAATTGTTTGTTGTTATAAAGCAAAACATTAAATAAAAATAAATGAAAGATACGAATTTATTGAACATGGTATTTCGAAAAGCCATATTAAAAAGGGATATAACGGCTAAAACTAAAGCTGTTTTTGAACAATTCAGAAATACTGCAATGCAAATTGCAGAAGAGTTTAAACAAAATTTACCTGAAGATGGGAAAAACTTGGAATTTGGATTTTCAAATAAAACAGATTTGAGTTTTGAACTGCGTTTTGCGGATGATGTTTTAATGTTTATGCTGCATACCAATGTATTTGAATTTCCTCGTAACCATGAGATTATGAAAACCCCTTATATCCAAGAAAATAAAGATAGATCGTTTTGCGGATGTATTCATATATATAATTTCTTGTCCGATTCACTTAACTATAATCGTGAAAAAGACATGGGATACTTGATCGGACGTATTTTTATTAATAGTGAGGGACATTATTTTATTGAAGGTAAACGAGAGTTAGGTTATATTTATAATCATTTTGGAACTGCTGAAATAGACGATGATGCTATTCGAACTATTTTGGAGTCTGCAATTTCATATACTATAAATTTTGATCTTTTACTTACTCCTTACGATGATATAAAAGAAGTGTCTGTCGGGGATATACTATGCGATATCAATGCATTAGGATGGAAGACAGGAAAACGTTTAGGTTTTAAATTTCAAGCAGATAAGGTTTGATATTTGATAATCTTCTTTTAAATCATTAATTGGACTTCAATGAGACCTAAATTATTATTTTATTTTATTTTGCTGACATGTATAGCCTTGTTTGGGTTGTCATCTGTGCAATGGTTCTGGATGCGGAAAGCTCAGCAAACAGAACATAATATTTTTAGAAATACGGTCAATGCCGCTGTAAATGATGCTTTGACAGCATTTGAACAACAAAATTTTATAGAAAATATTACTTCAAACAAAGAGGTTTCTGGAATTACCAAAGAATTAGATTCTTTAAATAATATCATGGTTAGGCATAAGCATGTATATGCCAAATCAAAAAAACGGGTAAATGAAATTCCGGTTTCTATAAATCAGATTGAAGCAAATAACTTTTCTGACGCCACAACCCACCGGAATTTTGAATTAACTATTACAAATGATACTTTGGCAACAGTATGCCAGCCTGGAGATAGTAATTGTTTAGAGTATGAGCATTATCTGAAATTGCGTGCCAAAAAGAATGACTTGGTAAAAGAATTGAAGCTAATAGTAAAAACGATTGATAAATCAATTACATACAGAAATTTTTATCTAACGAGGTTTAACTTGCCTATCAGTATGCTTGATTCATTAATACAAGAAAAATTTCAGGAAGAGGGAATTGAAGTAGAATATGAATATGGTATTTATAATGCTTACCGTAGCGTTTTCTTATATCAAAAGACGGGTAACTTTACTGAAAACCTGAAGAAATCTCCCTATATCTATAAATTTCCGCCGGAAGTTCAAGCTCAAGGACAGAAATACCTGATTTTTTATTTTCCACATGAACAGCGTTTTATATATAGCCATTTATGGAATGTTTTTTTTATTGCCATTTTATTGGTTATTACATTGATTTTTTCTTTTTCATATGCTTTTAGGACATTATTTAAGCAAAAGAAATTATCGGATTTGAAGAATGATTTCATCAATAACATGACTCATGAGCTTAAAACACCTATTTCTGCAATTGGATTGGTTTGCGAAGTTCTCAATGATCAGAATGTAACCATAACTCCTGAAATGCAAAAATATTACACAGGAGTTATTCAACAGGAAAATAAACGCTTGCAAAGTCTTGTTGAGCAGATTTTGCAAATTGTGAGGATAGAATCCGGCTATATCGGAGAAAATATGGAATATATTGATATCCATAAAACTATAAATGATGTCGTTAATCAGACCAATTTTATAATAGAGCGTAGGGGTGGTAGCGTTTTGCAGGTCTTGAATGCGGAAAATTCTATAATTTATGCCGATAAAACACATATAGTAAACATGTTATATAACCTTATCGATAATGCAAATAAGTATACCATTAATGAACCTGAAATTGTTATTTCTTCGCAGAATGTAGGTAATAATATCATAATCAGTATAAAAGATAATGGAATAGGAATCAGCAATGCACAAAAGGAAAGAATCTTTGAAAAATTATACAGGGTACCAACCGGAAATGTACATAATGTAAAAGGCTTTGGATTAGGGTTAAGCTATGTAAAAACTATTGTAGAAAAACATGGTGGAAAAATTACAGTTGAAAGTGAATTAGATAAAGGATCCACTTTTATTATTGCCCTTCCTCAGCATCAAGAAGATAAAGCAAAGTTTGAAGAAATAGTTAATCAAGAACAAAATTCAGAACAAGAAGAATCTAATACATCATTATCATGATTGCATTCCCGCATTGTAAGATTAATTTAGGGCTTCATGTGATAAGGAAACGTGAAGATGGATTTCATGATATCGAAACTGTTTTTTATCCTATCTTTTCATTGTATGATGCTTTGGAAATTATTCCAAGTAAGGAATTTACATTTACAACAAGTGGAATTCCTTTACATATGCCGCCTACAGCTACTAATATTTGTGTGAATGCATATCAATTGCTAAATCAGGATTATGAGTTACCTGCTGTACAAATACATTTACACAAAGCTATTCCGCACGGAGCCGGATTAGGAGGCGGATCGTCTGATGCAGCATTTACCATAAAACTTTTAAACGAATTGTTTGAGTTGCAGCTTAGTGATGACCAAATGCTGGAATATTGCCGAAAATTAGGCAGCGACTGTGCATTCTTTATAAAACAACAGCCTGTTTATGCAACAGGAAAAGGCGATGTTTTCACAGATATTAATCTGAACAACTTGAAAGAACATTATATTGTTTTAGTTAAACCTGATATTTCGGTTGGAACGGCGGAAGCTTATGCCAATCTGACACCTCGAAATCCTGATTACAAATTGTCTACAGCTATATTGCAGCCACTTAATGAATGGAAAAACATTATTAAAAATGATTTTGAAAACACCGTTTTTAATCAATATCCATTCTTGGCAGAAATAAAACAAAATTTGTATAAGCAATGAGCCATATAAGCAGCGATGAGCGGCAGTGGTTCTACATTATATGGTATTTTTGATAATCAACAGCTGTGGAATGAGGTACAATTTAAAGACATGTTTGTTTTTAAAGGACAGTTTTGAAATGCCGATTTAAAATACATAAAATACTTTATAAAAATGAGCAAAGTAATTTTATATATAGCAACAAGCCTCGATGGTTTTATTGCAAGACCGAACGGAAACTTAGATTGGCTGACCTCTGTTCCCTATCCTGAAACCGGAGATTACGGTTATACTGAACTTATGGATAATATCGGGACGATAATTATGGGCAGAAAAACGTATGATGAAGTCATTGGATTCGGAACAGAATGGTCTTATACCGGATATGATACATTTGTTGTAACAACCAATAAAAACCTTGAAATCAAAAGTCCGGATACTTATTTATTGACAGAAAATCTGACAAATTTTGTGACAGGATTAAAACAGAATGCGAAAAAAGATATTTGGCTTGTCGGTGGTGGGCAGCTTGTCTGTTATTTTATAAACAACGGGCTTTTAGACAGGATGATTATTACAATTATTCCTAAGCTGATTGGAGAAGGGATTCCCTTATTTGCAAGCAAAACCATAGAAATGAATTGGAAACTGCAAAACGTTCAGCCGTTTGATACCGGTTTAGTCAATTTGACGTATGATAAAGTAGGGTAAAAATCTTCTTATAATTAATCAAAATCCCAATGAAATCCTTTATTTGTATTATTGCCTTAAATCTTTTTTTATCAGGATTATTTGCTCAAGCTCCTAATAATTCTGCTTATTCCGAATCTGAAATGGTATTAAAAACTTCAACAGGAGATATTATGGGAACAGTAACGATTCCCAATAATGTAAAATCAAGTCCGATAGTTTTGATTATTGCAGGCTCTGGACCTACGGACAGAGATTGTAATTCGCCCTTAGGTATTCAGACCAATGCGTATAAAATGCTGGCAGAAAACCTAGCTGAAAATGGTATTTCAACTCTGCGGTTTGATAAACGAGGAATAGGCAAAAGCAAGCAAGCTATGGTAAGCGAAAGCGATCTTAGATTCGAAACCTATATAGATGATGCAGTGGCTTGGATTGCATTATTAAAATCGGATAAACGTTTTTCATCTATTATTGTATTGGGTCACAGCGAAGGTTCGTTGATTGGGATGGTAGCTGCTGAACAAGCTAAAGTTTCAGGATTTATTTCGATTGCCGGAGCTGGAAAACCGATAGATAAAATTTTGCAGGAGCAGCTAAAAACTCAATTATTACCGTCCTTACTTGCAGAATCGAATAAAATACTTGATAGTTTAAAGATGGGGAAAACAGTTTCGAACATAAATCCCAATTTAGCCTCATTGTACCGCCCAAGTGTTCAGCCGTATATGATTTCTTGGTTGAAATACGATCCGGCAAAAGAAATTAGTAAATTGAAAATACCTGTACTTATTATTCAAGGCACAACCGATTTGCAGGTTCCGGTTGAAGATGCTAAGCTGCTTTCGGAAGCTAAGCCCGATGCAAAACTTGCTATTATTGAAAATATGAACCATGTGCTAAAAGAATCGGATGCTGATGTTCAAAAGAATATGGCAACTTACCGGAATCCTGATTTACCGTTAAAAGCTGGATTGGTGGATGGAATAGTAGACTTTATAAAGGCTAAATAATTAATAAAGGCTTTATTTCAAACCATTAGCAATGATGAAAACACATGCCTTAGCTATATTATTTCTTTGTTTTGCTTTTTTGAGTTGTAATTCGCAAACAAATGAGAGCAGAAATACAACCATAGATGCAAAACAATCAATGGATAAACAAATAACTCAGTTTGATACGACAACTAAAACTATTCATATTTTTGTGGCATTGTGCGACAATAAATATCAGGGAATAGTTCCCGTTTCTCCTAAAATCGGCAACGGACAAGATCCGGATAATAATTTATATTGGGGATGCGGCTTTGGTATACGTACGTATTTCAAACGGAGTAAGGAATGGAAATTGATTAAAATTCAAAAACTGGATTCTATAAAGCTCGAAAGGTTAATCTGTAAACATATAACCCAAAATTACTATTTAATAGCGGATGCTTATAACGGACAATATATTAAGCAATGCACCCAAGATTTTTTGAAAAGTAGTGCAGGACAGCTAAAAGATACATTGCATGTTAATAATAAAATCATAGGAATTGGCGGTAACTCAAAATTAGTTTCCTATATTGGTCATGACGGACTTATGGATTTTCAGTTAACAGATTCATACCAAAATACGGATAATAAAAGAAGAGATATTATTATTCTTGCTTGTAACAGCAAGAGATTTTTTTGGCCGCATTTACAACAAGCCTATGTAAATCCGTTGGTTTGGACAACCGGACTTATGGCTCCTGAAGCTTATACGATACATGATGCTATTACAGGATATGTAATTAATGAAAATAACGAAAAGATAAGGACGAGAGCAGCATCGGCTTATTCTTCGCATCAAAAATGCAGCGAAAAAGCTGCCCGGAATTTATTGGTAACAGGTTGGTAAAAAATAGAATAGAAAAACTACAGAATATAGCATGATTTGACATGGTATTTTATTGCATACAAAAATGAAACTTCCGTCTTTTATATATCACATCTTTCTGATTTTTTGTCTGGGCATGCTTGTGCAGGGGAGTGTGTTTTGTCAAAATTTGAATGATGAAGATATGGGAGACCAAGCCTATCGCGATGGAGATTATTATTTAGCTGTAGATTGTTTTAAAAAGGTATATAATAAACAAAGACGGGGAGATATTCAGGTAGGTTATAAATTGGCACAAGCCTACCGCCAGTTATATAATTACAAAGACGCAGAAAATGTACTGACGGCTGTTGTAAAAAAAGATACACGCTCTCAGCTTCCTTTAGCTTGGTACTATTTGGGCGAAATGCAGAAAAATAATATGAAGTACGATAGTGCTTCTACTTCTTTTGCTGTTTTTTTAGAGAAATACGGAGAAAAAAAGGATTACTTTTATTCCAAAGCCAAGCAGGAAATAGAATCGTGCCGATATGCTGCCGAACATTTCTCCGATAGCAATTGGGTTGCGATTACCCATCTGAATAAAAAAGTAAATACTCCTTTTTCCGATTTTGGAGCCATTCAATTGGGCGACAGCATGCTTATTTATACCTCGCAAAGAACAGATGGCATTAAAGACTTTGAAACCTTGATGCCGGATATTTTTACTTCTAAATTATATTATTCGTTGATGGGTATGCGGGGTTATACTTCCGGAAAAGAATTAGGGTGGAATATTAATGACCTGAACTACAATACGGCAAACTTTACGATGGATAAAGAAACCGGAAGGATTTATTTTTCATACTGTCCCACAGATAAAGATGCAGGTTATTGTCAAATCTATTTTGTGGAACGGAAAAACGGGAGGTGGACTAAACCCCAAAAGCTGGAAGATGGTATTAATTTACCGGATTATAATTCTACACAACCCCACATTGCAAAGCAAAATGGAGAAACACTTTTATATTTTGTTTCTGACCGTAAAGGAGGCTTTGGTCAAAAGGATATTTGGTATAGTATATATAAAAATGGAAGATTTCAAATTCCTATCAATGCAGGCTATCCGATAAACACGCAAGGTAACGAGATTACACCTTTCTACAGCGAAGCCCAGCAGGCTTTATATTTTAGTTCCGACTGGCACAAAGGATTTGGAGGTTATGATATTTTCCGTTGCAAAGGAAGCCGTATACAGTGGACTAGCCCCGAAAATTTAGGAAGACCGATTAATTCAAGTGCAAACGATATGTATTTTTCGGTTACAGATGTAGATACACTTAAAGGATACTTAACTTCTAACCGTATGGGATCTTACCATCAGGCAGGAGAAACTTGCTGTAACGATATTTATGCTTACACCTTAACGCCTAAACCTGATACGACAATTATTGCAGATACTACCCCTAAACCTGATATAAAGAATATTGTACGGGAGTTTCTGCCTTTATCTTTGTATTTCCATAACGATGAACCTGACCCAGCTACGATGGCGGTTACAACCAAACAAAATTATGCCAAAACTTTGGATAATTATATGGACCTTAAAGATAAATACATTCAAGAATATAGCAGAGGATTGAAAGGGCAGGAGAAAGAAGAGGCAGCTTATGATATCGAAAAGTTTTTTGCCCTGAAAGTTGAAAATAGCTTTTTTAAATTAGAAAAATTATCAGAGCTATTATTACTTGATTTGCAAAAAGGGAATACCATAACCCTAACCATCAAAGGTTTTGCCAGTCCGCTTAACACGCCGGAATATAATATGAATTTAGCCCAAAGGCGTATCTCGAGCCTATTGAATTACTGGCAGGAATATCAAAATGGAGCTTTGGTTCCTTATATGGATGCCCATAAGCTTATTATTAAAGAAGATCCTCTTGGGTCAACTTTAGCCAGTAAAAAAGTAAGCAATAGCCGTAAAGATATTCGCAATTCTGTATACAGTCCCTTAGCGGCAGAAGAACGGAAGATACAAATTTTGTATTACGATGCAGAATAAGCTATCTTTGCAAAAATACGCTCAATAAATATCATTGATGCCGATGATTAGAAAACGCAGAAATTTTTAAAACTAAAATTATGAATAAATTATTTACTATCATTTTCGCAATCTGTGCTTTTTGTGCCTCTGCACAAGAAAGTTATACGCCCACTCCTGAAAATTTGGCGGCACGCAAAGCTTTTGCCGAAGACCGTTTTGGCTTATTCGTTCACTGGGGAGTTTCCAGCATGCTAGGAGCAGGCGAATGGGTTATGAATAACCAAAATATCAAAGTGAGTGAATACACACGCTTGAAAGACGGATTTTATCCTTCTAAATTTGATGCCAAAGAATGGGTTTCACTGGTTAAGAAATCAGGCATGAAATACATTACGTTCATTAGCCGCCATCATGATGGGTTTAGTATGTGGGATACCAAACAAAGCGACTGGAAAATAACCAATACACCTTTTAAACGGGATGTTTTAAAAGAAATTTCTACCGAATGCCAGAAGCAAGGTATAAAATTATACCTGTATTATTCCCTTTTAGATTGGTATAGGACAGATTATCAATATACCACAGGACGAACAGGCAAGGGAACGGGACGGGCAGAACAAGGAGATTGGAATTCCTATATCAATTTTATGAAAGCCCAATTAACGGAATTATTAACTAATTACGGACCTATTTCCGGAATTTGGTTTGATGGACATTGGGACCAATTGGAGAAAGGCAGCGATGCCAATAAGGAAAATCCAAAAACCTATGTAGATTGGCATTATAACGAAATTTATGCTTTAATTCATCGTTTACAACCTGCTTGCATGATAGGGAACAACCACCATTTATCACCCATTGCCGGAGAAGATTTTCAATTGTTTGAACAAGACCTGCCGGGCGAAAATAAAGCCGGATACAGCGGACAATCTGTTCACGGAGCTAAAATGCCTTTAGAAAGCTGTATAACGATGAATAATAGCTGGGGGTATAGTATTACAGATTTGAATTATAAATCGTACGAAGATTTGATTCATCTACTGGTTAAGGCTGCCGGTTATGGAGCCAATATGCTGTTGAATGTAGGTCCTTTGCCAACAGGGGAGATACACCCTGAAAGCGTAAAACGTTTAGAAAAAATGGGAGAATGGCTCAACCGTTATGGAGAAACAATTTACGGAACTACAGCCGGAGCGGTAAAACCGCAAGATTGGGGATGTATAACAGAAAAAGATAACAAAGTATATATTCATGTGTTTAAGAAAAAAGATAATAAACTATTGTTGCAATTGCCTTACAAAGTAAAATCTGCTGTAAAATTTGGTACTCAAGAGAAAGTTAAGTTCCAAGCTATCGATAACAACTATATTGTTCTTGATATTGCATGGACAAATGATAAAGAAGCTGATAATATCATTACTTTAGAAATCCAACGGTAGAGGTAGCAATAAAAAATTAAAGAAATGGAAAAGTAAAATTTGTTTTTTGATAAAAAAAATGTACCTTTGCACTCATATTGCGGGATGGAGCAGAGGTAGCTCGGCGGGCTCATAACCCGTAGGTCGTAGGTTCGAATCCTGCTCCCGCTACTAAAAAGGGAACTGTTATTTTAAGCAGTTCCCTTTTTTATTAATATTTTGTCTTCGTTCAGCTAAAAAATTGGCTATAAATGAGTGGTAGGAGTTAAGCAGCAAATGTATTGCCACTTGGTACAATAACCGAATTTAAAATTTAGTGAAGCAAGAGAACGAAAATGCAATTTTCGTTCAACATCAAAAAAACATTAAGCCGAACGAGGGTCAATCTTTTGGGTGCAGAAATGAAAGATAAATTAATTCATGTCTTTTTGACCAATAATAAATTTATATATTTGCACTGTGTATTTTGTTTTTAAATCGTTATGATATACTAATAAGGGCTTTTATATTATTGTAGCTATTAAAATTTAATTGTTAAGATCATGAGGATATTATTTTACATACTTTTGCTATTTCTTTATTCTTCTTGTGTGCGAAAAAAAGAAAATGTTGAACAAACACATGATACATTTCAAGAAATATCGAAAGGAAATGAATTATATGCATTCTTTAATACTAAAATAAAAGGGGATTATTTGAAAGATGTAAATGCAGGAGCAAAATATTTTTATTTCAGATTTAAACAAACTGATTTAAATGATACAATTTTCCAATTCTCCTATTTTATTACAGGTTATGCTAATTCAAGTGAATTGGGATATAAAGGCTTTCTTAAGATAGATAGTTTTAATGTTGCTATTTATGATGAAAAAGACCTAATGGTAAGTTTATATAAAGATAGTCTGTGTATAGAACCATTTCCCAAAGGGAATAAATTTACTGGTGTTGTAAGAGAGAATAGTAAATTTGTTTTGCACTTACATTCAATAGGATGGCTAAAAAACAATAAATTAGAAACACTGCCTTCAATTGAAGTAGCAAGAAAAGAATGGAATAGATACTTTGATTAACGGGGGTTTGATATAGGATACAACGGAAAACACCCTTGCTCACAGTGGTGGGCGTGTTGCCCCACCGCCGTGAAAGAGGTAGGGCACGGCGGTGGCATAGGAGTACTCACCGCGGTGAGACAAGGAAGCCTCGGCGGTGAGCGAGGTATACTTAACACATTGATATAGGGATACTCTCGGCGGTAAGTTTGTGAATATATGGTGGTGGGTTTGCTAGCTCAATTAGGTATAATAAAGGTCATATTATGAAAAAAATATTATTTATCGGCAAGTTATTGTTATTCATATCTATGAATTCTCTTTGCCAGAATGTATCCTTAAACAACTTTATAGAATTACGGTTTTATCATGAAGATACCACATGTATAAAAAATTTGAATATACAAATAGAACAGGATTCACATATTGTATATAGCAACTGTATTCATAGTCGAGTTGTGACGATACCGCTTCCAACATCTTCCGCCACTTATAATCTTAAAATTTACTCTGAAAAAATTAATCCTCAATGCATTTCGAATATACAAACAGAAAAACAATATGATATTGTTTTGACAAATGATCCCTTTTTTAAGGATACCATATATAGGAAAGGGAATGATTTGATTACATATATTACCATTTATTCTGATGGTTACAGGCGTGATAACGCATGTTTTTTATCTTGTATGCCGTTTGCTGATTTTCAGCCCAAAGATTCGTTTAATATCATGTATTTAAACGATATTATTTGGGGAGGTGTCCCTTTTTTTAGTTGGGATTTCTTTACCTCTAAGGAAGAAAATTGCAATTCGGGCATTTCTTCGTATATTGATTGTGATTATGAAATGATAATTAATAAACCGAAATGGTATGGTTTTAAGCTTTGTTTTTCAAGTGGACCTCAATTTCACCCTGCATCCCAAAGGCAAAAACAAGATACGACTCTATCATATAAAGAAAGGCTTTTGAAAGATCATAAGGATTTTACCAGATTCAAAAATGATAAATATTTTAAAGTACATACATATATAGATAGAAATAAATCGTGGGTTTGCCCAATATACAAAACAGAACAAGAACTGAAATATAACCAAGTTATTTTTATGTTGACAGAATTACATGCCCGATTGTTGCGAGATTTTTTATCATCATATAATGCAGCTTATATTTATAAGTGTAGAGAGGATGTTATTGAAAGTAGCAAAAGAAGCTATCAATACAACTTAAACAAATATAAATTAGCTGCTAAAAACGGTAAAGATTTTGAACAAATAATACATTGGTATAATATGGTTAACGACTATTTAAAGAAATATCCTGAACCTCTTCGGGAACAACTTCAGTATTTCGATTATGCAGACCAAATTAATGATACAATGTTCCCTGTTGATTATAATACTTTAGAGTAAAATAGCAAAAGCAGTATAACTGTAGATGTTTAAAAGAGAGAGGTTGTCTAAAACTATAGACAACCTCTCTCTTTGATGGTGAAAGGATTTTATTTCAACAAATTATTATCTCTGTGGTATTCGTAGATTTTACGGAATAAATGAGCACGGTCCATTCCTCTAACATTATGTTGGTGGTCGGGATAAACAAAATAATCTACTTGTTTTCCCGCTTTTATACAGGCATTAATGAAATCTAAGCTGTTTTGCCAAAGTACTACATCATCTTCAGCTCCGTGGAAAATCATGAGTTTTCCATCCAAATTGTTTACATAGTTGGTTAAAGCTGCACTTTTGTAGCCATCAGGATTTTGTTCCGGTGTATCCATATAACGCTCTCCGTACATGGCTTCGTAAAATTTCCAATCAATTACAGGACCTCCTGCGGTAGCGGTGCAAAATACACCTGGATTCTTCAATTTTAACGAAACGGTCATAAAACCGCCGTAGCTCCAACCATCCACGCTAATATGGTCGGGTTTGATATAAGGTAAAGTTTTTAAATAATTAATACCGTCCATTTGATCGCGGACTTCAATAGTCCCCAAATTACGATGTATACAGCTTTCGAAATCGAAACCGCGATTAGCAGAACCCCTGCTGTCCATAGTCCAAACAATAAAACCTTGTTGAGCCATAAAATTGAGGAATAAACCTGCTCCGCCCAGCCAGCTGTCGGTAATCAGTTGGGCATGCGGACCTCCATAAACATACACAAAAACGGGATATTTTTTATTGGGATCAAAATCTTTGGGCTTTATCATGCGGCAGTATAAATCCATGCCGTCTTGAGCCTTGATAGTAAAAATTTCGGTAGTCGGCATTGCATAATCTTTTAACGGATTAACATCTTCTGCAATGGTTTGTACTACTTTTCCTTTGGTATCGAAAATCTGAACTTTATAAGCAGTATTCAAATTAGAATAAGTATCAAGAAAATATCCCGATTTATTAATTTGTACAGTATGAGTTCCTGTTCCTGTAGTAATCTTTTGGATAACGCCGTTTTTGATGTTTACAGCATATAAATGTGTTTGCAATGGGCTATCTTTAGTTCCGTAAAAATATACATTTTCGCCCTTACTATCAAAACCCTCTATGCTTTTTACAATCCATTGTCCAGAAGTAAGTTGTTTAATTAGCGTACCATCCGTTTTGTAAATATAAATATGTTTATATCCATCACGCTCGCTTAGCCAGAGAAATTGATCAGAATTGTTGGGTACGAAAACAGCACCGGCTTGCGGCTCAACGTAACGATCATTTTTTTCTTCAAAAAGTGTTTTATCCAATTCGCCTGTGCTTACATTGTAACGATTCAATTTCATGTAGTTTTGATCGCGGTTCAATACGGCAATATAGATAAATTGTTCATCGGGCGACCATGTAACATTAGTCAGATATTGGGCTTTAGGTTCTCCGGTTTTCAAATATATGGTACGTCCGGTTTGAGGGCTGTAAACACCCACCGTAACTTCATGTATAGGCATTCCTGCCATAGGGTATTTAATATTGTCTAATTTGGCAATACGTTCGTTAGCCGTTTTAACCAAAGGATAATCAGCCACCATAGACTCATCCATGCGGTAAAAAGCCAGCAGGTTTCCCTGCGGAGACCAGAATATACCTTTTTCAATACCGAATTCGTTGCGGTGTACGCGGTGGCTTCCATAAACCAGCCCCTCTTTTCCATCTTTGCTTACAGCCATTTCTTTTCCATAAACCGATACATACAAGTTACTGCCAAGCGTATAAGCTGCATTATAGTGATTGTTTTCTATTTCTATATTTTCTGCTTTCTCAGGATAAGTATTAAGAACAGCCATTGTTTTTTTTACCAAATCATATTTCAGTATTTTGTTGCTTTGCTTAAGCATTATTTCATTGGGACTTAAATATTCCAATGCAGGCATTCTTTTAAATTTATCAATTTGTAAATCTGATACTTTTGAATTCAAATCATCAATGCTCAAAATCGTATCTCTATTGGGTTTGCCAAATTGTCCTTTTACCAATTTATTATTAGCAATATAAGAAAAATTAAAGCTATTGCCCATAAATTGCAGGTTGGATAGGGTAGCAGGGTAGAGGCTGCGGTTAACCATCAGCTCATCCACATTTAGGGATTTGGATTGGGCAAAAATCAATACCGGCAAAGCCAGTAATACGATAATGAATGTAATTTTTTTCATCGACAGTAGAGATTATTATTTAGTTGATTGATTGTTTTGTTCTTTTATAATCAGCCATTGCTTAGTGGTTCGGTTTCCCTTATTATCCGATACGCTTACTTCCAATGTATTTCTGCCTGTTTGCAAACGTTTGTCGATAACATAAAACAAACTGTTGGTTTTGTATTCATACTCCATCAAAACCCATTCGCCATTAAGCTTGCCTGCATAGCTTCTAATTCCGGAAAAATTATCAGAGATAGTTATTGCGATAATTTTTTGATTGCTTACAACCATGCTGTCCGTAAAATTCTGTGGTGTAACCATTGGTGCAACCGTATCTAAGCTTACGACAAAGTTACCAAAATTTTTGGTTTTTAACAGCACATACCCGTCTTTTTGATATTCACCCCCTTCATAGCTTAATCTATTGTTTACAATACGAGCCAATGCGAGCTTGGAATAAAGAGATGCCGGAACAGGAACCGTCGTTTTTATTTTTAGTGTAAAATCTTTTTGTACAGGAGTTTTGGCATTATGTACACAATGAATGTTAGAAAACAAATCTATCGCCGAAGTATCTTTTTGAGAATATTGAAAAACTACATCATCGTAAAATGTACCGTCATCAAAAACAATAGACATTTCTTTCTGGATTATACTCTTGTCATTATCCCAATTTATGAGTGTCCCCTGTTCCGGCTTAGGCTTGGTGGCTGCCGTATCTCCGGTTCCTTTTATCTGGAAAGCAAACTGAGCTGTATTGCCGGCAAAGTCAGCTACTTTGTAATTAATATCGTAAATGCTGTCTTTAACTATATGGAGAACTCCTCTATTTTGAACTTTCTTATAAATACCAAGTGGATTATTAGGTAAGATTTTGGTAATTTGAAAACGTTTATCAGAATCCACGTATGTGGCATAATCAAAAGTCGCGTTCGAAAAGCGTGTGTCGGCAAAAGAAATTGCCTCAACGCTTTGTTTAAAGAAAAGCTTTTGATTAACATAAAGTTCAATGCTGAATACCCCGTTTTTGCCCACAGAACCGAGTGAACGGTCAGAAGCATAAACACCTAGATATACATCTCCTGAAGCTTCTACAATTTGGGGTTTGTTATTGGGTGTAAGTTCAACTTTAGATGAGTTTTTATTAACTACACTTTGGGCATTATTGGGATAAACAGCCGCATTATGAATAACGGGAGGCACTTTGTCCGACATTACAATGCCGAAAAGTAAAGGATTAATGGGTTTTTCGCTTCCTGTATTGCGGATTTCAAAATGCAGATGCGGTCCGCCCGAAGAACCTGTATTCCCACTGAAAGCAATAGTATCTCCTTGCTTTACAACATATTCATTAGGCTTGAAGTATTTGTCGATTTCAAAACTTTGGGCTCTGTATTGCAGTGTTTTTACCAGCTCGGCAATACCCAATCCAAATCCGCTTAAATGTCCGTAAACAGTTGTATATCCATTGGGATGTGTAATATAAATCGCTTTTCCGTAACCATAAGGGCTTATTTTTATACGGCTTATGTAGCCGTTTGCTGCCGCAAAAACCGGAAGACCTATTACCTGTTCCGTTCGGAAGTCTAAACCTGAATGAAAATGATTACCCCTTATTTCGCCGAAAGTCCCCGATGTTGCCAGTGGAATATTCAAAGGATTGATAAAATCGTGTTGAGGATACTTTTGTGCCAAAGCGGATTGTAATCCTGCAAAAATCAATAATATGGAGATAATTTTCTGCACTTTGCCAGAAAGAAATTTAAGGATAAGAAAAACTATAAAATAAGAAAATCCTTTAGTAGAATTTACCAAAGGACTTTTGTACCCGAAACAGGGCTCGAACCTGCACATCATTGCTGACACCGGTCCCTGAAACCGGCGCGTCTACCAATTCCGCCATTCGGGCTAAGAACAACAAAAAGTGCCCAGAACAAGACTCGAACTTGCACGCCGTAACCGGCACCACCCCCTCAAAGTGGCGTGTCTACCAATTTCACCATCTGGGCTTTTTTGAGTTGCAAAGGTAGTTTTTTTTTCTAAAAATGCAATACTCAATGATTGTTTTAACAAGAAGAAATTAAACCTAAATATACTAGGCTAATTATCAGCAATCTGTTATGCGATGTATTACAATATATTGCCTAGTTGTTCTTTTATCTTTTCCAGTTCGTCTTTCATTGAAATAACGATACGCTGCATTTCTACATTCGATGCTTTTGAACCGATAGTATTGATTTCCCGTCCTATTTCTTGTACTATGAAACCTAATTTTTTTCCTTGAGAAGCCGGTTCTTTCAGGGTTTCTAAAAAATAATCCAAATGTTTTTTCAAGCGGACTTGTTCTTCGGTAATATCTAATTTTTCCAGATAATAAATCAATTCTTGGGCAAAACGGTTTTCATCTATTGCATTTTCGCCCAAAGTATCAATCAGATTCTTCCGGATTTTTTCCTGAATTACTTCTATCCGGCTTTTGGCGGGTTCGGCAATATCAGCAAGCAAATTATCTATTAGTAAAATACGCTTTTTGAAATCTTCTTCCAATACAACACCTTCTTCTATGCGGAAACGATCGGTTTCGCTTAAAACCATATCGATACATTGTTTTATGGTATTCCATTCCTCATTATCCAATTCTTCCGATTGAAATCCGACAACATTGGGCATATTCATAATCAATGCCAATGGATTGGTCGATTGCGGAATTTGCAATAGATTTTCTATTGCCTGCAATTCATTATAATAATGGGCAGCTAACTCTTTATTAATGACTACGCCATTAACAGTTCCTTGTTTTTCAATATCTAACGAAAAATCAATTTTACCTCTTTCTAATTTAGATGCAATTGCATTGCGAATCTCCAATTCTTTATCTCGATATATATGAGGTATCCGTAAAGAAAGATCTAATTGCTTGCTGTTTAAGGTTTTTACCTGAATATTGATTTTTTTACCGGTAATTTCCTGGCTTATTTTGCCATAGCCGGTCATCGATTTTACCATAAGTATTATAAATGATGAACGATAAATTATGAAATTTAAATTATAACTCACTTCTTACCTTATCTCAAAAAAAAGCCTAAGTAGCGTATGTTATAAGCGAAGTAAATATTGCAATTGCAAATATACACTTTTTGAAAGTGCTGTAAAATATTTTTTTACATTCTAAACTTTTTGGTACTTTTGCAAATATGAATGATTAAATATTTCAACATGAAATAGAAACACTGGTATTTTAAACACATATTGTAAAAGCGTTAGCTTTGTTTTTGCTTTAGAAACTAGGAATTTTTAGGCAGACAAGAACAAGAAGTTAAACGCTCACGTAATCTACGTGGGCTTTTCTTGTTTGTCTGCACGGTTTCCTAGACCTCTAAAGCAAACGGTTAAGTTCCACGTTTTTTTATGCTCAAAAATAAATAACAAATAATTTAAATAACTCACTATGGCACTGATAAATTGTCCTGAATGCGGAAAACAAGTTTCCGATAAAGCCGAACAATGTCCAGATTGCGGACTTCCTATTAATCCAACAAATAAACCAAAATCTAAGCCTACTCAAAATATTATTGTAGAAAGAAGGGAAGGCTGTTTTTTACAAACGCTTAATGCCGGTTGTACAGTTGTCGGCATTATCATACTTCTTATTGTTATATTTATAATTTCACGATTTGCTTAAAATCAATATACTAACAATTTAATAAATCAAAATCATGGAAAAAGGAACACATGGAAAAAATGAATTGTCTTTCGAAAATTTGGATTACGCAGGACAAGCACGCTCAATTAATGGGCATTTATCAGTATTAGAAAAAATGCTTAATATTCATTTTGAAAAAGGAAAAACTGAAAATAAAGATGTGAAAAAGTCTTGTGAGTCTTATAAGAAAAAACTTACAGATATTGTAAATCAGTTATAGTAGAAATTTAATTTATTAATTCATTAAACGTATAGTTATGAAATATTTACTATTTACTCTGATGATTGGTTTTTCGACCATCACAGCAGAAAACACAGTTACTCCTCTTGATAAGGAAAAATTACTAACTACTTTGTTTAACACCGAATATATCAGAGTTGATAATAATGGGATTTGGGGTATTTGGAAATTTTTGCAGGCAGATATGGATAGCATCAGCCCTGACGGCTTTTACCATATTCCGGAGGATGGTTATGCTCATACGAGATTGGATACTATTTTCTATTACACTTTTAAAGAAGACTCAATGGCTTTGGTTGTTTTTGGTACCTATCAAGTTGATGAAGATGCAGAAATTGTATCTGGTAGAAATTATGGACCCATCCTTAGTTTAGCATTATACTCTAAACCCCAAAATGAAAACAATTGGAACTTAACGATTTTCAGAAAACACTATGAGCATAGTGCTCGGGCGACTTTCGGATTTCCATGTGGGAAGGTAGAAAAATGGGGTAAGGATTATTATGTTTTTAGTACATGGGATGCAATTGGGGGTGCCGGAGTGGAAGGTTATCAGGCAGATTATTATGATTTAACCCCTGAACGTTTTTTAGAAAGTATTCCGGTAGCATCATTTGAGGTTAGTGGAGATGGTATCGATGGTACATATTACAAAGAAAGTGCAGAAATATCCATTACAGATACAGCTAATGAGCATTTTACCATAGAACAATATTATAAAGTCAAAGAAGAAAACAACAGTAGAGATAAAGTTATAGAAGAAAAGGAAATGAAAACATATAACAACTACACCCCACAAAACACATGGAAACTGTCGAAAGAAGTGATTATTAAAGAAAAGAAAAGGGGGAAATAAAATATAAAGCGGAAATTATTATTTATGTCAGAAACACAAAATACTCGAAATTCACATAATCCATTTTAGACTTATTTGGAACCGACATAATTGACAAGAACATGTATCTTTTAAAATTAGGAGGAACTATGATGCATGCTAACTAACTATTTACAAAAAAACTATGAATGACAAACCAAACCGTTCATCATTCATAGTTTATCGTTCATAGTTCGATTAGAGTCTTTCTAATTTAACTGTAAAGTGGCGCATCAGCGGAGCTTCCCACGCAATTTTTACACCACGTTTAATGCTGTCGCTGCGGTCTTTCACATTTTTCAAAGCAGCTGCAATAACATCCATATGGTTGTTAGTGTAAACACGGCGAGGGATGCATAAACGTACCAAATCCAATCCTCCGAAGCGGTTTTCGCGTGTTATAGGGTCGCGGTCTGCTAAAATGTAACCGATTTCACAAGCACGGATTCCGGCTTCCAAATACAGCTCAACCGTTAATGTTTGAGCAGGAAATTCTTCTTTCGGAATGTGGGTTAAAACTTTAGAAGCATCCACAAAAATAGCGTGACCACCCGCAGGACGTTGGTAAGCAATGCCGTATTCGTCTAATTTTTTACCTAGATATTCTATTTGCTTAACGCGGGTTTCCAAATTTTCAAATTCGGTGTTTTCGTCCAAGCCAACAGCTAGGGCGTTCATATCACGTCCGTTCATACCTCCATAGGTCAAATACCCTTCATATTGAATACAATAACCTTTAGCTCCGTCAAACCAGTCTTGACGGCGGGTAGCAATAAAACCACCCATATTTACAATAGCATCTTTTTTGGCACTCATCGTCATGCCGTCGGCATAAGAAAACATTTCCAAACAGATTTCTTTGATAGTTTTGTTTTCATATCCTTTTTCACGGATTTTGATAAAATATGCATTTTCTGCAAAGCGGGCAGAATCCAACAACATAGGAATATTGTATTTTTTACAAATAGCCGATGCTTCGCGGATATTCTGCATAGAAACAGGTTGACCGCCTGCAGTATTGTTGGTAATGGTAATTACTACAAAAGGAACTTTGGCATGGTGTTCAGCCAAAGCTTTTTCCAATTTTACCGGATCAACATTGCCTTTAAAAGGAATTTCCAATTGTGTGTTTTTAGCTTCGTCGATTGTGCAATCTAAAGCCATAGCCTTACGACCTTCGATGTGTCCTTTGGTGGTGTCGAAATGTGAGTTTCCGGGAACAATATCGCCTTCTTTAACTAAATATGAAAATAATACATTTTCGGCTGCACGACCTTGATGTGTAGGAATAATATATTCAAAGCCTGTTATTTTCTGAATGGTTTCTTTCATATTGAAAAATGAGGTAGCTCCGGCATAGCTTTCGTCGCCCACCATCATTGCCGACCATTGTTTGTGGCTCATAGCACCAGTACCCGAATCGGTAACAAGATCTATAAAAACATTTTCGGCTTTTAGTTGAAATACATTGTAATGAGCTTCTTTAATCCATTTTTCGCGTTCTTCACGAGTGCTTTTACGAATGGGTTCAATCATTTTTATTTTCCATGATTCTGCAAATGGTAGTTCCATAATATATCTGTTTATTAGTATATAAATATTTATTTTTAGTTATAAATGAAATTCAAAATTAAGTTTGTCCGAGAATTTTCGGACAAAAGGAAAGGTTTTACCTTGCAGAAAAAGCGTAGGCATCTCTATCTTTCAAATTCAAGTAGAGTTTTTTAGGAGTAAGTCTGTGTATAAACAATATTTTCATGATACACACTATAAATAAGAAGCAAAGTTAAAGATTTTTAATCAGATGACAAAGTCGAAAATAAGCAAAATTTTAACCCTGTGTATTAATATCAAAAAAAGATAGTTCTTTTCTTGACTTCCTTAATTTTAAGTTGTAATTTTGGCGACTTGAAACCGACAAATAGCCGATACAATTGTTAGTATAAAAACTTAACAAGATTCTCTACATATAAAAATAGTATTATGTCTCAAGTAAAAGGTAAAATTTCGCAAATTATTGGTGCTGTTATTGATGTTTCTTTCGAAACTGACCAAAAATTACCTCAAATTTATGATGCGTTGGAGGTAATCAAAGATGATGGTTCAAGTATTATTTTGGAATGCCAGCAAGATATTGGCGAAAATACAATCCGTACTATTGCTATGGATTCTACGGATGGTTTATCTCGCGGCATGGAAGTTATTTGTTTGGGAGAACCTATTTCTATGCCGGTAGGACCTGAAATCAATGGTCGGCTTTTTAATGTAATAGGAAAAGCGATTGATGGGATAGGCGAAGTTTCTACTAAAAAAACATATCCAATCCATCGCGAACCACCCAAATTTGAAAATCTTTCCACATCAAAAGAAGTACTTTATACAGGAATTAAGGTAATAGATTTGATAGGACCCTATGCTAAAGGGGGAAAAATCGGTTTATTTGGAGGAGCAGGTGTAGGCAAAACCGTTGTAATCATGGAGATGATTAACAATATTGCCAAAAAATATTCAGGATTATCGGTTTTCGCCGGAGTAGGCGAACGTACTCGTGAGGGAAACGACCTTTTACGCGAAATGATAGAATCGAATATTATCCGTTATGGTTCCGAATTTCAGGAAAGTATGGAAAAGGGCGATTGGGATTTGAGTAAAATCGATAGAGAAGAACTGGCTCAATCGCAAGCTACTTTGGTATTCGGACAAATGAACGAACCTCCCGGAGCCCGTGCCCGTGTAGCTTTATCAGGGCTGACGCTTGCCGAATATTTCCGTGATGGAGATGAAAATTCAACTGGACGTGATATACTTTTGTTTATCGACAATATTTTCCGTTTCACTCAAGCCGGATCCGAAGTTTCGGCTTTGCTTGGACGGATGCCTTCGGCAGTAGGTTATCAACCTACCTTAGCTTCTGAAATGGGATTGATGCAGGAACGGATTACATCTACAAAAAACGGTTCTATCACCTCTGTACAAGCAGTTTATGTGCCTGCTGATGATTTAACAGACCCTGCTCCGGCTACTACATTTGCCCACTTGGATGCAACCACGGTTTTGAGCCGTAAAATTTCCGAATTAGGAATCTATCCGGCTGTTGATCCTTTAGATTCTACTTCCCGCATTCTTTCACCAGATGTAGTCGGTGAAGAACATTACAACACCGCTCAGAAAGTGAAAGAAATTTTACAGAGGTACAAAGAATTGCAAGATATTATTGCAATTTTAGGTATGGACGAATTATCGGAAGAAGATAAAATGGTGGTTTATCGTGCCCGTCGTGTACAGCGGTTTTTGTCGCAGCCTTTCCATGTTGCAGAGCAATTTACAGGAATGCCCGGTGTTTTTGTAAATATAGAAGATACCATTAAAGGATTTAATATGATTCTGGATGGAGAAATGGATGAATATCCCGAAGCTGCATTTAACTATTGCGGAACTATTGAAGAAGTTATAGAAAAGGGAAGAAAAATGCTAAGCGAGGTAGCAAAATAACGATAAGCTATAAACGGTTTTCATTCCACAGACCTGCACTCATTTTTAGTAATTTTGAACCCTGAAATTTTGAGACTTTGAAATTTACATTTCACTTTATAACATTATAAACGTTACAAACTTTATAACTACAAAATTAGATGAAACTGGAAATTGTAACTCCCGACGAAACACTTTATAATGATGAAGTGAAATTGGTTCAAATGCCCGGAATAGAAGGTTTGTTTGAAGTATTGGAAAATCACGCACCCTTACTAGCTACTTTAAAAAAAGGGAAAATCAAAATACAGGATATGCAGAATCAAACTTTGTTTTTTGATATTAACGGAGGAGTAGCCGAAGTTTTGAACAACAAAGTTTTAGTTTTAGCATGAATTTAATAATTAAGAAGCAACGACTGCAAATAAATTTTGCAGTCGTTGCTTCTTAATTTACCAAAATATTGGAAATAAAATCTATGGTTGAAAAATTCGACATCATTATAATAGGAGCAGGGGTGGCAGGATTAATGGCAGCCGGACATCATGGCGAAGCAGGTATTTCGGTTTTATTACTTGAAAAAATGCAGCAGCCCGCTCGCAAACTGCGTATTACAGGCAAAGGACGTTGTAATCTTACCAATACTTTGCCCATGCATGATTTTTTGAAACATGTTGGCTCCGATTCTCATTTTTTAGAACCTGCCTTTACCCAATTCTTCAATCATGATTTAATGCAGTTTTTTGAGAAAAAAGGAGTAGCTTTAGTTACAGAGCGAGGTAATCGCGTTTTCCCCAAAAGCGGCAAAGCACAAGATATTTTTTATGCTCTGATTTCGTGGGTCGAAAAACAGAGAAATATTACTATTTTGAAGAATTCACCTGTAAAAAATTTGGTAATATCAAACGGTAGCATACACGGAGTTTCGTTAGAAAATGGCACGCAATATAGTGCAAAATCTGTTATGCTTGCTACAGGCGGAAAATCATATCCGCTTACCGGATCTACCGGAGACGGCTACCGTATGGCTAAACAAGCAGGACACAGCCTATCTCCGCTCTACCCAAGTTTAGTTCCTATCAATGTAAAAGAGAATGTTCGAAAACTCAAAGACCTTGAACTGAAGAATGTGGAAGTAAGTGTTTTTCGTAATGATAAACCCATTGCTAAAGCTTTTGGCGATATGACATTTACAGAAACAGGAATTACAGGTCCTATTGTCCTTACATTAAGCAGGCAGCTGACACAACTTTTAAATTCGGGAGAAAAACTTAATTTATCTATTGACCTTAAGCCTGCTCTCAGTAATATAAAATTAGATAATCGGATAGCCCTTGATATAGAGCAATTTAGTAACTTGAAATTTTCAGAAATTCTAAGAAAGTGGCTTCCCGCTCCGCTTGCATGGATAGCCCCCAATCTTTTACAGATAAACCCGTATACAATAAGCAAAAACTTAAGCGGAACAGATCGTGAAAAACTTCGTACATGGATGAAAGGCTTTCCTTTAACCGCTGTTGATACGCAAGGATTTGATGAGGCAATTGTTACTCAAGGCGGAGTGAGCCTGAATGAAGTAGATGAAGCAACTATGCAATCAAAAATAGTAAAAGGATTATTCTTTGCCGGCGAAATCTTAGATTTGGATGCCGACACGGGGGGATATAATTTGCAAATAGCTTTTTCTACAGCTTACTTAGCTGCCAGAAAAGCGGTGGATTTTATCAAAATTCCTTGAGCTTTTAACATTGTTAAAAGCCAAAAAAACTATCAATATCAGTAATAAAATGTTATCTTTGCAAGATTAAAAAATATTCACTAAAAAAACTTTACAAATCTATGAAACCAACTCATATAGAGCATATTGGCATTGCAGTTGCCAATCTTGAAGAAGCCATCCAATATTGGGAAAATGTAATGGGCTTAAAATGCTATGCCATAGAAGAAGTAGCAGACCAAAAAGTAAAAACCGCTTTTTTTCAGATAGGAGAAGTAAAAATAGAACTTTTGGAATCTACCGATCCCGAAGGTCCTATAGGTAAATTTGTAGAGAAAAAAGGAGCAGGGGTACATCATATTGCCTTTGCAGTAGAAAACACCGATCAGGCTTTAGCTGATGCCGAAGCAAAAGGAGTTCAATTGATTGATAAAAAAGCACGTAAAGGAGCAGAACAAATGAATATCGGTTTTATGCATCCCAAATCAACCATGGGCGTTTTAACTGAATTTTGTTGCAAATAATTGTTGAAATACAAATAAAGTAAATAACATAAAATTATAGCGTAATGACATTTGAAGAAAAAATAAAACAACTGCTCGATAAGAGAGTTGAAGCTAAGCTGGGTGGCGGACAAAAACGTATTGATGCTCAGCATGCAAAAGGTAAATTGACTGCCCGTGAAAGAATAGAATTGTTATTGGATGAAGGTTCTTTTGAAGAATTTGACATGTTTGTAACACACCGCTGCACCGATTTCGACATGCAAAAACAAATTTTCATGTCTGATGGCGTTGTAACCGGATATGGTACTATTGACGGCAGATTGGTATATGTATTTTCTCAAGACTTTACTGTTTTTGGAGGCTCATTATCCGAAACTTTTGCAAAAAAAATATGCAAGGTTATGGACCAAGCCTTAAAAGTAGGAGCACCTGTAATTGGTATTAACGATTCGGGTGGTGCCCGTATTCAAGAAGGAGTTCAAAGTTTGGCAGGTTACGCCGAAATTTTCCAACGCAATATTATGGCTTCAGGTGTTATTCCTCAAATATCTGCTATTTTCGGACCTTGTGCCGGTGGAGCTGTATATTCGCCTGCTTTGACAGACTTTATTATGATGTCGAAAGAAAACAGCTATATGTTTGTAACCGGACCTAAAGTTGTAAAAACAGTTACCGGAGAAGATGTAACCGATGAAAAACTTGGAGGAGCTATGGTTCACGCCACTAAGTCGGGAGTTACCCATTTTGTAGTTGATAGCGAAGAAGAAGGTTTAGAATTAATTCGTAAAATCATAACTTTTATTCCTTCAAATAATTTGGAAGAAGCTCCTTTAGTTCCCACCAACGATCCGATTGACCGTTTAGAAGATTCTTTAAATCATATTATTCCGCTTAATCCGAACAAACCCTATGATGTAAAAGATGTTATTTACGGCATTGTAGATGATAGTGACTTTGTAGAAGTCCACCGCCATTATGCACCCAACTTGGTTGTAGGTTTTGCCCGTTTCAACGGTGTTTCTGTAGGAATTGTAGCCAATCAGCCCAGTTATATCGCAGGTGTTTTAGATATCAATGCATCGCGTAAAGGAGCTCGTTTTGTTCGTTTCTGCGACTGTTTTAATATTCCGATTATTACTTTGGTTGATGTTCCCGGATTTTTACCCGGAACTGGTCAGGAATATGGCGGTATCATTATTCATGGAGCTAAATTTTTATTCGCTTATGGAGAAGCAACCGTTCCAAAAATTACCATTACCTTACGCAAATCGTATGGCGGAGCACACGATGTAATGAGCTGTAAACAACTTCGTGGAGATATAAACTATGCTTGGCCCTCTGCCGAAATTGCAGTTATGGGAGCCAGCGGAGCAACCGAAGTATTGTATGGTCGCCAAATGAAAGAAATTGCAGACCCCGAAGAACGTGCAAAATTTGTTGCTGAAAAAGAAGCAGAATATAACGAAAAATTTGCAAACCCATATAATGCAGCTAAATACGGCTTGATTGATGATGTTATAGAACCACGCAATACCCGTTTCCGTATCATTCGCGCTTTACAAGCTTTAGCAACCAAAAAAGATTCGAATCCACCTAAGAAACATACCAATATTCCTTTATAACAGAAATATGGTTTTATTCATTAAATAATAAATTAAAAATGAAGAAAATAAAAGCCCTGATTACAGTTTGTTTGGGAATGTGTATGTTGATTTCAAATGCTGTATTTGCGCAAGAATCAACTTGCCAGCAAACATCTTCGTGTTGCGGATATACCATTTGGTTGACTCTGTTAACTTTGGCTCTTGTAGTTATTGCAGTTCTTCTCTGTAAGATTTATAAAAATCAAAAGAACGTAAAATCGAATACTTTTACTACAGAAGAGAAAACTATTATTGCAGAACCTAAAGCAGCGGTAGAACAACCTCAAGAAGAAGTTCGTACACAAACGCAAGCATCTGCTCCAGTTGTAGCTCAAAATTCAACTATCGGAAATGAAGAATATGCTGCAATTGCTGCCGCTATTTATATGTATAACAATGAACTGCATGATGAAGAAAATACGATTCTTACCATCAATAGAATATCTAAAGCCTATTCCCCATGGAGTTCAAAATTGTATAATATGAATACATATTTTACCAAAAGAAGATAGTTTTTGAATACAAAAATAAATAAATAGAGACATGAAAGAATATAAATTTACCATAAACGGCAACGAATATGCAGTTGCTATTAAATCGGTTGAAGGACAAGACATGAGCATGGAAGTGAATGGCAAACCTTATACCGTTACGGTAGATAAAGCCGTAAAAGAAACTAAAGCAGCTCCGAAAGTAGTACGTCCTACTTCTGCACCGTCTGCCGAAACAGCCTCTAAAGCTGGCGGATCAACAGGTGGTACAATTAAATCACCACTACCCGGAACCATTGTAGATGTAGTTGTAAAAGTAGGGGATGCTGTAACCGAAGGACAAAAAGTTATCACTTTGGAAGCTATGAAAATGGAAAATAATATTGTGGCTGAAAAAGCAGGTACAGTTACCGAAATAAAAGTTGCCAAAGGCGATTCGGTAATGGAGGGCGATACATTGCTTGTAATAGACTAATACAATGCAAAACTTCAAAAGAAGAGGCTGTCTAATTTAGGCAGCCTCTTTTGTTATGCAGTAAAGTGATAGAAAAAAGAATTTATTAAATTGGATTTTCTTCTACCAAGTTATAATAGAGGTATCAGAAGCTTTCGGTTAGTAGCGGTTCCTATTATATCCACCGTTATTATTACTTCTATCTGTTTTGGGACGAGCTATGTTTACATTGATGGTTTTACCTTCGAATTCGGTACCATTCAATTCTTCTATAGCTTTTTGACCTTCTGCATCATTGGGCATTTCTACAAAGCCAAATCCGCGAGAGCGTCTTGTTTCTCTATCAGTAATAATGTTAGCAGATGTTACTTCTCCGTATTCTGCAAATAATTGTTGTAAGCTTTCACTACTTGTGCTGTAGTTTAAATTTGAAACGTAAATGTTCATTTTTTTTGTTATTAATGTAAGTAAATTATTGTGTTTTATTTTATAAGGGCAATTCTTACGGCATTTATACCTTTCTCACCTCGTTCCAACTCAAATGTAACGGTGTTTCCTTCAGCAATATTTGCCGGAGCATTACTGATATGGAAGAAATATTTTTCTGTACCTGAAAGATTCTTGATAAAGCCATAGCCTTTGTCTGCATTAAAATGCTCCACAAGACCCTGTAGTGCAATTTCTACCATCTCTTCTTTTTTAGGGGTAGAAACCTCAATATTTTCCAAATCTACCTCTTGTTTTTTTTCCGGATCAGGTGGCGTATTGGTAATTACTCCATTTTCATCCACATAAGCAATCATATCGTCAAATGATTTACTGCCGCCGGCTTTGCGTTCCTCTTTGCGTTGCTGTTTTTCCTTTCTCTTCTGTTCTTTTTTCTTTTCTAGGTCTCTTTTATTAAATGAATTTGCCATTAATATTGTTTTATAGTTGTTTTTAAGCAGTTAAAATGGTAGTCAGCTTTTTACCTGTCAATTTCTGAATGTCCTTTACCATCGTTTGCTCTTCTTGAGAGCAGAAAGAAAGAGCTGTTCCGCTCTTGCCTGCGCGACCTGTTCGACCTATACGATGAACATAAGTTTCAGCTACATCCGGTAAATCGTAGTTAATAACCATTTCCAAATTTGTAATATCAATACCTCTTGCAGCAATATCAGTTGCAATAATTACACGGGTTTTTCCCAATTTGAAATTGCTGAGGGCACGCTGTCTTGCCCCTTGTGTTTTGTTGCCATGAATCGCTTCACAGCAAATGCCTTTTTTATTTAAAACTCTCGCAATTTTATCTGCCCCATGTTTTGTGCGGGAAAAAACAAGTACAGATTTGCCCTGTTCTTTCTCCAAAACGGTAATAAGTAAATCGTTTTTCTGAGGTTTTTCTACAAAATATAAATGTTGTTCTATAGTTTCTACTGCTGACGAAACAGGCGTAACCTCTACCTTAGCCGGATTATACAAAATAGACCTTGAAAGATTTGCGATGGCTAAAGGCATAGTTGCCGAAAAAAACAATGTTTGCTTGCGCTTGGGTAACATAGGTAACAGCCGTTTAATGTCATGTATGAATCCCATGTCCAGCATGCGGTCAGCTTCATCAAGAACAAAATGAAATATATGTTCCAACGAAATATATTTCTGATTAATTAAATCTAGCAGGCGTCCCGGTGTTGCTATTAGTATATCAATTCCCCGTTTCAACTGTTCTACTTGTGGACGCTGATTTACACCCCCGAAAATTACGGTATGACGCAGGTCGGTATATTGAGCATAATCCCGGAAACATTCGTCGATTTGTATTGCCAATTCACGTGTTGGAGTCAATATTAATGCTTTTATTTCTCGTTTCTGTCCTTTTTTTGGTTGTAAGCAACTAATTTTCTGAATAATAGGTATAGCAAAAGCAGCTGTTTTTCCTGTACCGGTTTGGGCTATTCCCAATAAATCTTGTCCGCTGAGTGCAACAGGAATTGCTTGTTCCTGTATAGGGGTGGGAGTTTCGTATTTTTTATTTATCAGAGCTTTTAATATAGGCTCCGAAATGTTTAATTCTTGAAATGTCATAATCCTTTTGATTGTGTCATAGCACAATCTTGTTTAATGAATAACCGTAATAAGAAAGCGTGGAAAAAGTTGGGGCAAAATGCCCGCACGAGAACTATTACGTGGTAAATAGCAGATATTATATGCTATTTACTATTAATTTTTTTTGAGCAATTTCAAACTCATCTTTAAGTTTGGTAATTACTTCTTTAACACTACTGATTTTATCAGCAAGGTATGCATTTGCTCCTGCAAAAACATATCCCTTATCCATATTTCCTTTGGAAGCGTTGTAAAGTGCTCTTATAATGCAATAAGAACTTTTGGTATAATCGCAAGTTTTGATACAGCGATAGGGGCAGCCTTTCGGCTTTTCATTCCCTTCGTTTACACTGCGGATAAATTTACCATCAAAAGCACGTCCAGGCATTCCGACAGGACTTTGAATAATCATCGTATCTTTTTCCACAGAATCAATATAAACCTGTTTAAATACCGGAGAAGCATCACATTCGTCAGTAGGAACGAAAATACTACCCATTTGTACTCCTGCCGCTCCAAGCCGGATAAAACGCAGGATATCCCTGCCAGTAGAGATTCCCCCGGCGGCAATAACCGGAATTATTTTTTTATCTCTGTATTGAGTTGCAATAGCAACTACTTCCGGTATCAGATATTCAAGTGAATGGGTTTGGTCTTCAATTTGTTCTTTTTTAAATCCTAAATGTCCTCCTGCTTTTGGACCTTCTACTACAATTGCATCAGGAAGGTAATTATAAGCGGCTTGCCATTTATCACAAATAATTTTAGCCGCACGAGCCGAGGAAACAATAGGCACCAATAGTGTTTTGCTGCTGGGAGTAAGAAATGAAGGCAAGTCGAGTGGCAGCCCGGCTCCTGAAAATATAATATCTGCTTTTTCTGCTATTGCCGTGCGAGCCATATCGGCAAAATTTGATAACGCAACCATGATATTTACGCCAACGATACCTTTGGTTTTTTCACGAACCTTGCGGAGCTCTTCTTTAAGTCCCCAAATACAATTTTCTAGATAGTTCCCAGAGTTTTGTTTATACAGCAAACCAAGTCCTGCACATGAAACAACGCCTATTCCGCCTTCATTGGCAACGGCTGAAGCTAATCCTGAGAGCGATACACCAACACCCATGCCGCCTTGAACAATAGGTAGCCGGATTTCTTTATTCCCAATAAAAAATGATTTCATAATTTTATAAAGTGTGTCACGACATTGTGTTACACACCCTC
>JAVBQU010000081.1:0-6641 GCA_031548675.1 Bacteroidales bacterium | reverse complement strand
TATTAGTATCAGCAGTTATATTCCGGTAATATTGAACATAATTATCGGCAATTATATTAAGTGTGTATTTTTGTTTGGCTAAAACCGTTTCAAAAATAAATTTACCATCATTATCAGTAGTAGTAGAAAGCTTATCTTCGTTATTGTCTATAGAAATGTAGGCATTAGCTACCGGAGTTTGGGTGATGCTGTCGATAACTACTCCGTTTATGTCGATGGTAGGAAGACGAAACATAGAGAAAATTTCAACTAATAATTCTTTTCCGGCTATGGGAATTTCTTTTTCAATAGTTTCATAAGGATATCTTGAAACAGTTAATGTATAAGTCCCTTCATTGATGTATGGAATCTCATATAATCCCGATATATCAGTTTTTACATTGATGTCTGTTCCATTAAGCGAAACCGTAACATTATCTAAAGGCTGGTTATTTTCGTCATTGATAGTCCCTTTTAAAGTACCCGTTAAATTATCATCAAAAATAAAGTAGATATCAGGAAAACGTCCCGAAACCTGATTATTTTCGGCTATTGCTTTTTGTTCCTCAAAAGAGGTTATTTGGGTGTTAGAATTCCATAAAGAAGTTCTTCCACTAATAAGAGAACCTGTTGTATAAAAAACATTTTGGTTAGAAAAAACTTCTTCGGTAAAGGAGTTTTGGAAAGCAATTACCAGATTTCCACAATTGTATGCATAAATAGAATCAAAAGGAATCGCAATCGAATTTTGTGCTGCATAAAAATCAACATTTCCGTCAAAAACTTTGGTTAGCTGTGCAGGGTTAATGTATCCGCCTTTAGTTTTCTCCAAACTGTTTTGTTTAGTTTCTCCCATCCAAATAGTCAAAGGCTGATTTAAAACATCTTGTATAAACGAATATGATAAAGTGATGCCTGCTATGGTTCCGCTTCGGTTTATTTCTTGTGGAAAATAAATGGTTTCCGAACCGGAATTTTTCATAGCAAGAAAAATAGGATGATTATAGTTGGTATAGGCTTTTTGCCCTAAATGCACTAAAGACATATTGGTATCTTGTACATGAATGTAAAATACATTACTCGAATCATTTGAGGCTTCTGTATCATCGGGATAAGAAACTACTGCTTTTAAACGTAAAGTCCCGGTTTGTGTAGGAATCCAATTGATGCTAATGGTTTTAGAAGAATCAATCTTAAGCTCTGCTCCCGAAGAAGCTGCTAAAATATGATTTGCGTCCAAATCAATCAAATTAATTTTTACATCACTAGCAATGTCTTCCCCTATGTTTTTGATTACACACCAGATGATACTTTCTTTTCCCTTGATTGCCATTTCAGCAGCATGGGCTGATAATAAAGTAACATCTTTCTCTGCAACAAAGAAAGGAGGGATAACAATATCATCAATCATCGGACGCATGGTTAATGTACCTGTAGTTTTGATAAAAAGCCCTAATGAAATCTTTTGTCCGATATAGGCACTTAAGTCACATGAATATTGACTATAGGTTGTAGTTAAAACAGAATCTTTTAATAAAGTTGTAAAACTGGCTGTATCTCTGCCTGTGGTAGAAAGTTTTATCTGGAAAGTATGCTCGCGTTGAGCACTGGCTTTTGCCCAAAGAGAAATAATATGATCTTCGGCTGTGGGGATTACATAGGGCATAATAAAAGCTTAATCTAACAACTTAGCGGCAGAAGTTCCTAAAAACATACTGCCGGTATAAGAAGCGGCACCGCCAACTCCACCCATTTGAGCGCTTAATTTAAAATTGTCATTATTTCCATCTATAATGATACATCCTTCAGGAATTTCTCCGGTAGCAAGATTTTCGAAAGTGTAAACTATAGTAGCTTTATAGTTTAGGCTCAGTACTTCGGAAGCTTGGGTTTCCGCACCTCCATAAACTGCTTTTACAGTATAATTATAGCTCCCTGTAGAAATTCCATTTTCTTGATATTGGGGAACTGAAATCAATGAAGTATTTAACTTTGTGCCGTTTTTGTAGAAATTATATCCATCCAATTTAGAAGGAGCAGAGGCAAGCGTATGATTGGTTTGTAAACGAATCATCCAGTTTGCATTACGCATGGTGGCATTTTCAATGTCCATAAAATAAGTATCCAAGTTACGTTTCATAAAAGAGGTTCCTTGTCCGCTGCCTTCAATATCATTATGCAAACGCACATCTTTATTAGCTGTTAAAACCACAAAAATAGTATCTTGAGCATTAATGCTTATCTGTGAACTTGGGCATAATTCTACCCATGAACTAATACCATAGTTCGGGACAGATGCGGTTTGTGTAAATGTAGCTTTTACATTATTCATATCAGGAAGTTCATTTTCGTCCATGCCTACAATTCTGACTGTAAAAGTTGCACTCGCTTCATTAAAAAAAGAAATATAAGCGTGGATACGTTCGATAGTGGTATTTTCTGCTGTTGTAAATCTAACAGCAAATAGGGTTTGATCTAATCTATAGGGAGAAGTTAATTGGCTGCTAGCAATGGGAGAACCATTATCATATTTGATTTCTTTAGAAGAAGCTGGTTTTCCTTCTTTCCAAGTAAATAATAAAGAACTGGGTATCGAACCATCTATATGGTTTGGTTTTGAAGGTGGATAAACAGTTTGTGCATTGAGCATACACATATTGCCTAAAAGCAATAATAAAAGAATGAGTTTTTTCATAAGTTTGAGGTTTTAGTAATAAAAATATTGATCTAGTCATTAAATGACGAAAAACAATATTTTGTCAAAATAAGTTTATCATACAAAGGTAATTTTATTTTCTGAAAAATCAAATACAAATTCGATTCATCACAAATTAAGACCATAGTAATATTCATGATAAATAAAAAAGCGGGTATCTGAAATATTTCAGATACCCGCTTTTGATTAATGGCTTTATAAAATAGGTAAGTTGTATACTACAGCCTATGCTATTTTGGTGTAGTTGTAAAAATGGGAGTTTTTATTTCTTTTCAACCGGATTTCCATCCACGTATTGCTCTGTTTTTATAACATTACCTTGTTCATCATAAACTTCTTCTAGTCCATGTTTCTTATTATTTTTATAATGAGCCAAAGAAGTCAGCCTTCCAAAAATATCATAGTTTTTTTGGATTCCGCTTCCCTGAGTAAAATTACCTTCGCTCATAACCCATCCGTCGATGTCATAATAAACCCAATGACCCTCAAGCATCCCTTTGCTGTATTTACCCACAGCAGAAAATTTTCCGGACTCATACCAGCCTTTAAATTCTCCGTCTAAAAGATTATTTACATAATATTTTTCTTCCATTTTTTTCCCCTGCCTGTTCCAAGTTTTTGAAACTCCCTGCTGTTTACCGTTTTGGAAATGCTCTTCGGTTTGCATGGTTCCATCTGGAAAATAACGGTGTAAACTGCCATGCAGAGCGTTATTTTTATATTCAGCATCCATCATTTTTACTCCGTTTTTATAATACCACACACTAAAACCATCCTGCTTTCCTAAGCGGTAACTGATGCTGGAGTTTATAGCTCCGTTTTCATAATAGGTTTCTTCGCTGTGTTGGCACGATGCAAATAAAATTACAAACAGGAATAAATAAATGGATTTTTTCATACAATTATTTTTTAGTTTTAAAGTTCAAAAGCTATAAGGTTTATAAAGTAATTCTTATTCTTTCTGTTTTTTACTTTTAAACTTTATAACCTTTAAATTTTTCTATTTGAAAAAGTATTATTTTTTCTTTTTAGCTGCAGGTTTAGCAGGGGCTTCTTCTACCGGCATTTTATTTTCGGGACGGGCAAAACCATCTTTAGTTGCTTTGTCTGCCATAGCTTTAGCACGTTTTTCTGTTTCAGGATGTGTAGATAGCAATTTTTCTTTTTTGCTTTCATTGCCATATCCGCTTTCTTTTTCCATTTTATTCAAACGTTCAAAAGCCAATGCCATAGCCCAAGGATTTTTACCACCCGACTTCAAAAAGTTGTAACCATATTCATCTGCTTTTTTCTCTTGTTTTTGAGAAAATTGCGAATTTGCAAGAGCTTCGCTGAGCGAACCCAATTGTGAATTACTTAAAGCCGCTGCCGCACCGCCTTGAGATGAAGCCATATCTTTAAGAGCAGAAGTTAATAAAGCTGTACGAAAAGCATCTTTAACATCTTGATTTTTAACGTGACCTATTTCGTGACCGATAACTCCTAAAACTTCTTCATCTGTCATTACTTCCATCAATCCGGCACATACGCGTACACTTCCATCGGCACAAGCAAAGGCATTTACATCTACTACTTTATAAACTTTAAAGTTTAATTTCAAATCATCGTGGTTTTCTAAGCCGGCTACTAGTTTGTCTAAACGTTTAGAATATTTATCGTTTTTGCATACAGGATTATTGGCATCCATCCAATCAATATACTCTTTGGTATAGCGTAATATTTCGGCATCGCTTACAGTAACAGCTTTGGCTGTTTTAGTTGCAGCATCTATGGTTTTACTATTAATTTTAATTTGGGCTTGCAGGGTTGAGAATGTACATAAAGTTAAAACGAATACAAATAATTTTTTCATAGTTTATGATTTTGTTTAGTACTAAATTAATAAGTTGCAAAGTTACAAAAATATAGAGATATCGGGAGAAAGCTGCTATGGTATTAATTCTTAATATTAATCAAAGTATTTTTATGGAAGAAAAGCTATCTTTGCAAATAGAACAGGATAAATGTATTGAATGAAATCGTCTGATAACAACTCAAATAAAATAAGGCACTTTTAAAACCATGCATAACAACCTTAGTCATTTTATAGAAATACTTGAACAGAAAAACGAATTGCTTCGCATTAGCAGTTTTGTGAATCCCGATTTGGAGATTGCCGAAATTGCCGACCGTTTTATCAAGAATAACGGCAAAGCTTTACTATTTGAAAACACAGGGACACAATTTCCTGTGCTTATCAATGCAATGGGTTCAGAACAAAGAATGTGTACCGTTTTGGGAGTAAATCATTTAGACGAAATTCAGAACGATATACAATCACTTTTTACCCAAGCTACAGAACCCAAAAACAGTCTTTTGGATAAAATGCAAATGCTGCCTTTGCTAGGTAAAGTTGCCTCGTGGCTTCCTAAAAAGAAAAAGGGCAGGGGAGACTGCCAACAAGTGGTAATGCCAGAACCCAACCTTTTTAAACTACCTATTTTGAAATGCTGGCCCTGCGATGGCGGAAAATTTATTACACTTCCTTTAGTACATACCGTTGACCCTTATACCCAGATAACTAATGTAGGCATGTACCGCATGCAGGTTTTTGATAAGAATCTTACAGGAATGCATTGGCATTTGCACAAAACCGGAGCAAAGCACTACCAAGCCTATAAACAAATGGGTAAACGTATGCCTGTGAGTGTGGTGCTAGGTGGAGACCCTGCTTATACTTATGCTGCTACTGCTCCACTTCCCGAAGGCATAGATGAATATATTTTAGCCGGATTTTTGCGAAAACGCAAAGTAGAATTGGTAAAATGCCTGACTAACGATTTATATGTTCCTGCCGATGCTGATTTTGTTATCGAAGGCTATATTGATACTGCAGAAGATTGGATATTGGAAGGTCCGTTTGGCGATCATACCGGTTTTTATTCTCTGCCTGATTATTATCCTAAATTTCACGTAACCTGCATTACCCATAAGAAAAATGCGGTTTATCCAGCTACCATTGTAGGAATTCCACCTCAGGAAGATGTTTGGATGGGCAAGGCTACCGAACGCATATTTTTGGCACCCATCCGTTTGCTTTTGTGTCCCGAAGTGATGGATATTGCGATGCCAGCAGAAGGTGTTTTTCATAATTTGGTATTGATAAAAATTAAAAATGATTTTGCCGGACAAGCCCGCAAAGTAATGAATGCTCTTTGGGGTGCCGGACAAATGATGTTTAGCAAAATTTTAATGGTTTTCGATGAAGAAACAGATATACACGATTACAATTCGGTTGCGAAAGCTATCTGCGAAAACCTTACATTACCCCATGATATTTATTTTTCCAAAGGACCAGCCGATGTTCTTGACCATGCCGCTACGACTTTTGCTTTGGGTGGAAAAATAGGTTTTGATTTATGTCGGAAAAAAGTACACTCTGCCAAAACTTCTAAAGAAACTACCCTTAATGATTTCCAAAATATTTTTCCTGAAATCAAATCACAAAAATATATATCTGAATTACAGGTTTTGTTGCTGGGGATTGAAAAAAATAAAGAAAATCAAGTAAGGAAATTGCATGCAGACATTTTAACGACTTTACCGGTAGAGCAAGTAAGGTTTGTAATCTACATAAATCATGAGGTAGATATAGACGACTTACCGATTGTATTGTGGTTTGTATGCAATAATATAGACCCCGAAAACGATTGTTACTTTATGGATAATATTCCTTGTATGGCTGTAGATGGGACTGCTAAAACCAACCAGTATGACCATTTTTCACGCGGAGAGTGGCCTAATGTAGTTGTAAGCTCCGAAGAAACCATACAAACTGTTGATGCCCGATGGGAATCATTGAAATTAGGGGGATTTCTGAGTTCTCCATCTCTGAAATATAGAAGAATGAGTTTCGGAAAAGAAGCGAAAATATTGCGATCAGTGCTGGATATTATTTTTTTACCTT
>JAVBQU010000108.1:0-3664 GCA_031548675.1 Bacteroidales bacterium | reverse complement strand
AAATAATTTCGGGATGATAGCCGTATTCCTGTGCTTTTTGAGCCAAGTAATAAGGATCTACCCCGATGCAGTGTCCGCCAACCAAACCCGGTTTAAAATTCAGGAAATTCCATTTTGTGCCGGCAGCTTCCAATACAGCCTGTGTGTCTATCTGCATTTTATCAAAAATCTTTTTCAATTCATTTACAAAAGCGATATTAATATCGCGTTGAGAGTTTTCGATAACCTTAGCAGCCTCTGCAACTTTAATACAAGGAGCTAAATGAGTTCCGGCTATAATAACCGATTGGTAAACAGCATTTACTTTTTGTCCTATTTCGGGGGTAGAACCCGATGTTATTTTTTTGATTTTCTCAACCGTATGTTCTTTATCTCCCGGATTAATGCGTTCGGGAGAATAGCCTGCAAAGAAATCCTTATTAAATTTGAGCTTCGAAATTTTTTCTATAACCGGAATGCAATCCTCTTCCGTTGCTCCCGGATATACCGTAGATTCATATACAACAATATCTCCTTGTGCTATCACTTTACCTACTGTTTCGCTGGCTTTTTTTAAAGGGGTTAAATCCGGACGGTTATTTTTATCAACCGGAGTAGGGACGGTAACAATATAAAAATTACAATCTTTAATATCTTCAATATTTGCCGTGCAAAATAAACCGGTATTATTATTCTTTGCTGTATTTTCAGAAGCCAGAACCGAACGGAGAACATCATCGGATACCTCCAAAGTATGGTCGTGTCCTTGCTTTAGTTCTTCTACCCGCGATTGGTTTACATCAAAACCTACTACCGGATATTGGGTAGCAAATAAACGGGCTAAGGGAAGACCTACATATCCTAAACCGATAACGGCAATTTTTATATTATTCATACAGATAAACGTTTTAAAATTTGATGGATTACAGCTTCGGGCGATGCATATTGTTTATAATATGCCTTGATATTTTGTTCCAATTTATGCCTGTAATCTTTTGAGTTTATAATAAGCGGCAAAGCCGGTTCTAATTCATGTTCCGAGTTAATGATATGAATATGCTCGCCGTGTATCAAAGGCATAGGTAAATCGTTAGATAAAGGCATCGATATAACCGCTTTTCCCATAGCTATATATTCGCCCAACTTCCAGCCATGGCAATTATGCACGGCAGGAGTGTTAAACACTACGCTCGATTGATGTGTTTTCGTTATGTATTCCTTGCGGGTATAAGCTTTGGCAACAATCATTCCCTTATGCTTTTCATATTCGGGATGATCAAGGGCAGCTAGAAAACCACCTTCAAAATCAATATTGGGCACTGCTTGGGCTTGCATCATGAAATTATAGCGGAATTTATTCGTAGTTTCGATACAGCCGGAATGATTCCATAAAGTTGCTGCCGCAAAAATATAATTATCTCGGGTTTCGGTTTTCTGTGTATAAAAACTTAAAGGCAGACGTTTGTACGAAGCTCCGTAATAGATTAGAAATAATTTGATACTCGCAGGAATATTAAAACCGGTTTTGAAAAGATTACGCACCGCATAGCCTAAGGTTTTTCCCAACCCCCACAAACGTATGCCGAAAGCAGGAGGCAGTGACAGGGTTTTAGGTAGATATTTTTCCGGTGTAAGAGCTTGGTTGAAATTTACCTTAGCATACACATCGCACCATTGATAGGCTGAATCTTTGATAGAAGTTTTATCGCGGTAATCAATAATAATTTTATAAGTTTGATTGTCACGAATTAGAACAAAAGCAAAATAATGATCAAAAGCGTGGGATTCTTTTTTCATGTCGAGATTATGAAAATATTTCATGGAAAAAGAAACATTTTTCTTGCCCAAAACCTCATATAAACCTTGTATGTAGTAAGAAGCATACAAAATTTTACATCGGGGATCAATAATGGCTTTCATGATGTAAATGTTATAAATTATGCCAATACCATTTTACAGCTTCTTTCAAGCCTTCTTTCATGCTGAATTTCGGATTGTAGCCCAAAAGCTTTCGGGCTTTTTCCACACTTGCCAGCGAATGGGGAATATCGCCCGCACGATTGGCTCCATGAATAATCTCAATATCGGCAATTGCCTTATCATATTCCGATAAATATTCTTTCAAATACTGTGCCAGTTGATTAAGCGTTGTACGTTCGCCGTAAGCCACATTATAAACCGTATTAACAGCTTCTTTTTGCGCTGTTTGCAAAGCTAATAAATTAGCTTGTACTACATTGTCTATATAGGTAAAATCTCTCGAGTATTCGCCGTCTCCATTGATAACGGGCGATTCGTGTTTCATCAACTGCATCACGAATTTGGGAATTACCGCTGCGTAAGCCCCTTCAGGGTCTTGCTTACGACCAAATACATTGAAGTATCGTAAACCTATAGTTTCCATACCGTAGGTTTTTGAAAAAATTTCAGCATATAATTCATTTACGTATTTGGTAATAGCATAAGGCGACAAAGGTTTTCCGATAATATGTTCTACTTTAGGTAAGTTTTCGGAATCGCCGTAAGTAGATGAACTGGCGGCATAGATAAAGCGTTTAACCTCTGCATCCCGTGCTGCTGTGAGCATATTTAAAAATCCGGAAATATTTACCTCATTGGTAGTAACCGGATCTTGTATAGAACGAGGTACTGAACCCAAAGCTGCTTGGTGTAAGACATAATCAACATCTTGGCAGGCTTTCCGGCAATCGTCCATATTCCGTATATCGCCTGCCATCATCGTAAAATTGGGATTTTCTAAAAATGATTGTATGTTTTCGGGCTTTCCGGTTGCGTAATTATCCAGACAAATAACCTTATAACCTTTTTCCAATAAGGCTTCGCAAAGGTTTGAACCGATAAAACCGGCGCCGCCTGTAACTAATATACGAAGAGTATGTTCTGACATATTGCAAAGTTACTCAAAGTCTGTCACTGAAAAAAATTAAGCATAAAAAAACCGTTATAATTTTTCAAATTGATAACGGTTTAAATTCGGGTAAGTGAAATCGGCTATTCTTCTTCAGAACCGCCGCCCATCATTTGTTTAAGTTCTTCCATTGTTTTTACGCTGTAATCGCTCGGAAGCAAAAAATCGGTTTCTTTTACTTTTCCTTTTTTTACCTCTTTGGCTACATATTTAACAGTAATAGCTCCTTCTGTTGAAGTAAATTCTAAAAATAAACCATCCAAGGCAGCCACGTTTTTTAATCCGAACATAGCAGCTGATGAACCTAATTCAGGAGCATACCATATTTCTGATGTAATGGTTTCTCCGGCATCGTTAACATGGCTTGCAATGGCTTTTTTACAAGTATATCCGCAAATGGTTTTAGTCTCATCTGTAAGTTTTACATCTTCTTTATGTTCACTCATCTCTTTCATGTCGGCTTCAGTTATTTTAAGTGCTATTTTTCCCATAGGAGTAAAGCCTATCAGCTGATACATTTCTTTTTTATCTCCAAACATCAGCATGGTCATAGATTGTCCGCCCATATTCATATCAAGTTTACAACGGTTGTCATAAAACTTAATTTCTTGTTCTGTAGGCATTACATTGGCTTGGGCTGCCGATAATCCTTTATATTCTGTAGAATAGGTAATAATCCCCCTAAAGCTTTTTTCTTTTTGAGAAAAAGCAGAAACAGTAAATGCAAGAGTTGCAAAAAGAATAAAAATAGTTTTT
>JAVBQU010000009.1:0-3232 GCA_031548675.1 Bacteroidales bacterium | reverse complement strand
ACAAACAACATCCGAAATTATGAACTCTTTTTGATTATTCATTTTAAATAAATTATTATCAGCAGATAATATAAAATTTATACGAATAATTATAGTTGTGGTATCATAAGAATTGCTATATTGTTTAGGCATTCCCCTCATTACGGTCAAAACTTCATTATCTAGTAAAGAATCTACCTTTTCAAGAAGTTGAACATCTTTTATTGTACCATTTTTAGGATCTACTTTATATTTTACAGAAACATATCCATACAATTTTTTTTCTCTTGCCACCACAGGGTATTCAATTGTATTCTGTAGATATATTCTCATACGAGGATATACTTCTTCTATATACTTATGTACTGATTCACTATGATTTTCCCTTTTACTTGTTATCCATCCTTTTACGTATATCGAATCAATTTGAGCGATTAATTCGGATGTTATAAAAAAGAGAAATAGAATTATGATATACTTATTTTTTCTCATATTTCCCAAAGATTAGCTACCTAATTCATATTGCTATCGAAATTATAGCTAATATATATCATGTATTTAGCACTATCGTTTCAACAATTCCTTAAAAACCTTCCATAGCTATTTTCACAATGCTATCTACATCGAACCCACATTCTTTTTGAAGTTCGGCAACAGAACCATGTTCCACAAAATAATCGGGAATGCCCAAGCGGACAACTTTTGATTGGTAGCTATACTGATTCATAAATTCTAAAACTGAACTACCCAACCCTCCTGTTATTACACCATCTTCTATAGTGATAATTTTTTTATGCATTTTAAAAACCTCGTGCAAAAGCGTTTCATCTAAAGGTTTCAAAAAACGCATATTATAATGTGCAGCTTGAACTCCCAAAGTATCTAATATTTCACAAGCTTGTATGGCATGGTTTCCTATCGAACCTATGGTAATAATAGCTAAATCGACACCTTGTCTTACCTGAATACCTTTACCTCTCTCTATTTCATGAAATGGTTTTTCCCAATCCAACAATACACCTTTACCTCTCGGATAGCGAATAATCCATGCTCCGGCTTGCGGAAGCTGGGCTGTATACATCATATTACGCAGCTCTACCTCATTCATAGGGGCTACAATTGTTAAATTCGGAATAGGTCTAAAGCATGCCAAATCAAAACTTCCGTGATGAGTTGCCCCATCTTCGCCGACTAAACCTGCTCTATCAAAACAAAAAACAACTTGCAATTTTTGCAAAGCTACATCATGGATAACCTGATCGTAAGCCCGTTGGGAAAAAGAGGAGTATATATTACAAAATGGAACCATCCCTTGAGCCGCCAAACCTGCCGCAAAGGTTACTGCATGCTGTTCTGCAATGCCTACATCAAAAGCCCGATCGGGCATACATTCCATCATCAAATTTAAGGAACAGCCTGTAGGCATGGCTGGGGTAATCCCCACAATTTTTGGATTTTTTTCTGCCAATTCTACCAAAGTTTTTCCAAACACATCCTGATAGCGGGGCGGTGTTTTTACGCCATTATCTCTGCGTATCAATTCGCCTGTCTGACTATTAAATTCCCCCGGCGCGTGATAAAGCGTAGGTTCTTTTTCGGCTTGATTTAAACCCTTGCCTTTGACTGTAATTATATGAAGTAGTTTTGGACCTTCTACTTCTTTTAAGTTCTTTAAAACTTTGGTAAGTTTTTCTAAATCGTTTCCATTAATAGGACCAAAGTAACGGAATCCTAAGGATTCGAATAAATTACTTTGTTTTAACACCATAGATTTTAAAGAATTGGCAATATTAGCAATAAATTGCCTTGATTTTCTACCTGAAACAATATGCCAAATCTTATTTTTTACTTGGTTATAGCGGCGTGAAGCTGTAATTTTGGTCAGATAATTGCTCAATGCACCCACACTTTTGTCAATAGCAATGCCGTTATCATTTAGGATAACCAACACATTGGCATTGGCGGCTCCTGCATGATTCAGAGCTTCAAAAGCCATACCTCCGGTCATGGAGCCATCACCGATTACCGCAATGTGGCATCTTTCACGTTCGCCTTTTAAGGCTGATGCAACTGCCATACCCAAAGCCGCGGAAATAGACGTAGAGGAATGCCCCACACCAAATGCATCGTAAGGACTTTCGCTCATTTTTGGAAATCCGCTAAGACCTTTATACATCCGGTTGGTATGGAAATTATCTTTTCGTCCCGTTAAAATTTTATGGGGATAAGCCTGATGTCCTACATCCCAAATTAATTTATCATCGGGCGTATTGAATACATAATGCAACGCTACGGCTAATTCTACTGAACCTAGACTGGAGCCTAAATGTCCGGGATTTTCAGAAATAACATCAATGATAAATTTGCGGATTTCATCACAAAGTTGGGGAAGAAGATTTTTATCGAGTCTCCTCAAATCTTCGGGTGAGTGTATCGTATCTAATATTTTATAGGTTTTCTTCATCGAACGGCTCTATTATGATTGAAAAACAAAGCATCGTTTTACAAAACTTTCTATGGCAATACAAGCTTCTACATGAGCTTCAATATGAGACATGTGTCCGGTAGGTAAAAGTAAAATTTCTGCATTTTTTACCATCATGGCTTGTGATAACAATATTTCTACCGGAATACGGGTATCATAATGTCCTCCAATAAATAAAACAGGATTTTTTGCCGCTTCAAGAAATTTTACAAATGATTCTCTATTTATCATTCCATGCTGGGCTGCTATTATGGCTTGCGGCGATATATTGCTTGCAACTCCTCGTAAACGTTCTATTTCTACATTGAATTTGGCAAGATTTTCTTTGGCAAATAGTTCAGGAATAAATGAGGTTACAAAATTTAATTTTTCATTTTTTACTATTTCGCATACACGTAAGCGGTTTTCTTTGGCTGTTTCTCCATCGGGCAAAGCTGTAGAATTTATCATGCCGAAACCTGCTACACGTTCACTATAGCGACCAGCAAAATTCAACATCACATATCCACCCATGGAATGCCCTATCATTACGCATTTTTTGACTAATAATTCATCTAAAACCGCACAAACCGCATCTGCCATTAAGTCCATTGGATGAACTTCTGCAAGGTTTTCGCTTTCGCCATGTCCTGGCAAATCAACAGCTATAACCTGATAATTTTCGGATAGGTTTTCTAAATAATATTCCCACACAACAGATGAATTTAAAAAGCCATGTAGAAAAACAATGGTATCTCCCTGTCCTTGTGTTTGATAGTATATTTTTTT
>JAVBQU010000130.1:0-4481 GCA_031548675.1 Bacteroidales bacterium | reverse complement strand
GATAGGGCGGCGCAGAAAAGTGGCAGGAGAGTTTTCAACGAGAATCTCTACAAATTGTCCCGGAAAGATTTCCGGCAGCTTGGTCGGAGATTCCAATTCCAACACAAAATAATGGTCGGAGAGCGTTAGCTTGTTGATTATCTTGAAATCATTTACGAATTTCTTCATGTATCAAGTTTTGAAAGGTAAGGATTTTGTAATTAGTAATAGAATGTTTTTTATGATGAAACTCAAATTAAACCTCACTGGTTTTTAAAACCAGTGAGGTTTAATATTTGCATAAGTGCAACGTTAAACGGATTCAACCGCTCTGATTTGAGGAAGAGTTTGTTTTATAACTTCTTCAACCCCATTTTTTAAGGTCATCAAACGGTAAGGGCAAGAACCGCAGGCTCCCTGCAATTCAACCTTTACGATCATATCATCCGTCAATTCTTCAAACATGACATCCCCGCCATCTGCTTGGAGGTAAGGTCGTATTTGCTCTATCAACCCTTTGATCTGTTCAATTAATTTTACTTTTTCTATAAGATTCATATATGTGAGTTTTTATTTACTAGTACAAAAATTAATTCCAATAGGATAACAACTAAAACTTTGTATTGTTATATGTACGAATTGCTACTTCTTGGACAATTTTTGATGCCAAAAGGTTAAAAATATCGGCTGAAATACTGTGTGTTTCATAAGAGACGGGACAGCCTTTATCGCCAGATTCTGAAATAGATTGCACAATCGGAATCTGGGCTAATAATGGAGCATTTAATTCATCAGCCAATAATTTGCCTCCATTCTTTCCAAATATATAATACTTATTATCAGGTAATTCTGCAGGAGTGAAATAAGACATATTTTCGACAACGCCAAGCAAAGGCATGTTGATGCCATCGTGGTTGAACATACTTGCCGCTTTACGTACATCTGCCAAAGCTACTTGTTGGGGAGTAGTTACCAAAATTGCCATAGCATGAGGAATTATTTGTGCCAGCGTAAGCTGGATATCACCCGTTCCCGGTGGTAAATCTACAACAAGATAATCTAATTCATCCCAAGCCGTATCAATAATGAGTTGTCTCATTACATTCGAAATCATGGGACCTCTCCACACGGAAGCTTGATTATCTTTCACAAAAAATCCTATCGACATTAGTTTAACACCATATTTTTCGATAGGAATCATCCATTGCTTTCCGTCTTTTTCTTCAACCAAAGGCGTTTGGTTTTGCAAATCAAACATAATAGGCACAGAGGGTCCGTAAATATCCGCATCTACCAGACCTGTTTTAGCCCCTGCTTTTGCCAAAGCAACTGCTAAATTTGCAGCTACGGTTGATTTTCCTACACCGCCTTTACCCGCGGCAACAGCAATAATATGTTTGATTTTGGCTATACTCTGTTCTGCTGCTTGAGCGATTCTTACTCCGCTTGATTTCAGGTTTATTTCTACAAGCAGATTATCTGAAACGTGTTGATGTATGGCTTTAATACAATCATTTTTGATATTTTCTTTAAACGGACATGCCAAAGTGGTTAATACCAAATCAAAAGAAACTTGATTTTCCTTAATCTGGATATTATCAATCATATTTAAACTTACCAAATCTTTTTTCAGATCGGGGTCGTTAACAAACGACAAAGCTTGCTTTATTTCTTCAATTGAATACATAATACGTAAATACTTTTCTTATGAAACTATAAAAAAACAGGAACATTAAATGATGTCCCTGTTTCTCATCGGGTTAAATAATAAATTATTAATATTCCCACATAGCTTGTTCTCTTTCGAAAACTTTTTCTTTAATTGCCTGTGCTTCAAGTAGGGCATCTATACCCTCCAAATATTCATCAATCTTACGATCTTTTACATTGGTCTCTTTGGTTATGGTGCTTGCAAACATTCTTTTCATAAAAATATCATCATAACTTAGGCGTTGTACATCATTATTATACATATTGTAAGCTTCGTTTTCTACAAAAATAGGTCGGCAATCATCAAATTTTACCCAATACATGGGTTTAGCAAGCACTTCATCCCCTTTTGTAACAAATAGTACCGGACAAATTGATAGTATTCTTACTTCCTGTACTCCTCGTTGTTTATCAATAAACCAATCTTCCTTTACGCGCAAAACTTTTACATCATTGATATTCTGCGGAATAGAAATAACCGTATCTATCAAAAGATCAGGGTCATTGGGGTCTGGAATTTGTGTTGGTTGATTATCAGACCGTCCACCTTTAATGGTCTCTATAGATTGAGGCATAATACAATCGTCATCCGAATATGCAGGTATTGTTCCTTCTTCAGTTACAGCGTTGTCGAGCATGGTAATAAAATTTACACGTCCTTGAGCCGGAGTTGTAGGATAGTAGAAAAATTGATTTAATTTCTCTCCAAAATTAATTTCTCTCCAAATCCGGTAACGCCAAGTTACATCATCCTCACGAACATATTGCAAAGGAATAACTTTTCTATGCTTTTGATGACTTTCTTCGTAAAACGAATTGTTGCTTTGTGCTTTTAGAAAATTAATACTTCCTGTAATCAAAAGTATTATAATAACAAACAGCTTTTTCATGATGTTTATGGTTTAACGGTGTTTAACCCTTTGTTTGTGCAAAATATAACTATTTTATGGTTATAATCATTGTAGGAGCCATGCGGGTTCCTTCCGGAGCTTGGTATTGTATATTTTCAAAATATAATTTCTGTCCTCTTCTAGCACCTTTAATAGCCTTTATCATTTCATCTGATAAACGATTTCCTCTCCCCATCATAGGATTTCCGAGTTCTTTTCCTACAACTGTTGACAAGGTAAATGAAGTTACAGAAAGTTTCAAATTAAAATCAAAATCAGGCAAAATGGCAGCTAAAACCGGAGAAACCAATAATTGCTCTTTAGCAGCTGGTCCACTTGCTATTCCTGCAATTTGGATAACCGGCATAGGAACTCTTTTTACACGGTATTCGAAAGAACCCATACTTCTTTTAGCTCCACCTACTTCTGCGGTTACAGCGACTTGTACTTTTTTTCCGGGTTCTGTTACTTTTACTACATATTCTGTCCCTTTTATTTTTGAAATAGAACCACCGCCTTGTAAAGAAGCACTTACATGTTCTGCATTAGCACCGGGTACAGAAATAGAAACCGGATTTTCTACCCCTACATAAAATACATTCATTTTAGTGGCAGAAACAGTTGCACTGGGTTGAGCCACAAAATATTCTGCACTATAAGGATAAGTTTCATTTCCCATTTCATTTTTTACAATAATCTCTCCGGAAATCTTTTGCTGTCCTGTTCCTCCGGTAGGGATGCGTATTTTCAACATTCCGGAGTCACCTTGTATAGGGTGTCCGTTAAGAGTTCCCTCTAATTGCGAACGAGAATCATAAGCTGCTACAAATACACTGGCTTCGTATGCTTCACCGCTTACTACATAATTAGATTTTGGAATAACTCTTGCTACTACTTTATCAAATTTAAAGTCGGTAGCACTAATTTGTTTGTAGAGGTTGTTTACTACATCAAATTCAGCATTTTTGGCTTCGCCTATAATTTTATTCAGGTTTACAATATTAGCCATTAAAATGGTATTGTAAAATGTATAATTTTCCCAAGATACATTTTGGCCATCTGCATTCTTATATTTACCATTGGTTTCGAGTATTTTAGTATTTTTCTGCATAGCACTATCCCCGTAAGACAATAGTTTTGTTCTGAATGCATCAATTTTATCTTTAAACTCTTTTCCTTTTTTCTCCGGTCCTTCTAAGAAAAACCAAGTGGTTTTGTCGTAGTTATCTTTTCCTTCAATATCTCTGGCATTAAGCTTATTAGCTTCTTCGATGGTTTTGGCTTCGCCGCAGTGTACCAATAATTCTGCTCTTAATTTTGTTACATAATCAACAAATTGATTGGTCAGTGCTTGAACTTCTTGTGCTTTTGCCCAGTTAGGACCTACTTTGGCGCTATCTTGGATATAAGCATTTCTAAATTGTTGGTATGAAGCTCCTACCTTATTACCGAAATTAGCATTCGTAACCTCCATACTTTCGTTAACTGTAACAAATGAGTTAAGAATATCTTTGGATACGTTCAAAGCCAGCATCGCGGTTAATACAAGGTACATCATACCTATCATCTTCTGTCTCGGTGTTTCCGGACAATTTTTTGAACCCATATCTTATTTTTTAAATGGTTTTACAAAATAATTAACTTCACAAAATACAAATTGCAATGCTCTGCTTAAGCATTGTTTTTCATTGCAGTAAGCATGCTGCCATAGATATTATTCAAAGCAGTAACTTTTTGTGTCAATGAATCCACTTGTTCTTTGTATTTTGATGTATTATCTGCTGCTTCAGAGAATTTAGCCAGCATTTGGTTAATTCCTTCTTGCATTTGTTTTGCAGCATCTAATTGTGCATTAGAATTTTGTAATTGCATTTCGTAAAGTGTATTAACAGAAGCCAAACT
>JAVBQU010000197.1:0-30787 GCA_031548675.1 Bacteroidales bacterium | reverse complement strand
TCCCTTTCATTTTGGGATAGTTTACAACATACCTCTATCTTGTATGTTGATAGTACATAATTATGGCTGCAAACTTACTGCAAAAATAGATACAAGATTTCAAAGAACGCTATCGAAATGCCTTATTTTTTCATTTCTAACAACTGCTTACACATACTGCAAAATGCAACAGGAACATGTTCCGTTTTAATTTCAAATTTCCCTGCTTTAGTACCCAGATGATAAATGGCAAGTGGTTTTATAGATTCAATTTTAAGTTCATGCGTATACCTGTCTATGGCTAGCTTCAACTCCATACCGTATTTGGCAAATAAATCGATAAACGATTTGGCAACCGCATTTTTCAGCTTACGGTCGTAGTGCAGCAGCTTACGCAATTGGTTTATTAAATCTATCAACGAATACTTATCCGCTCCTGTGGTTAGGTAGTTGAAATGGGCTATGTAATTACGCAACTTGAAGATATCAACCCCTCCATCTTTAGCAAAAAACACTTCTTTATAATAGCTTCTCTTTTCAAGCAATTCCTTACTCAAATCATTTCTGTCGCCTTCCGAAACAGGATGATTCGTATTTCGGTGAATAATATTTTCTATATCCTCTATATCTTGCAAGGCTTTTTTCTTACCTGACACTTCATCAGAAAGATTGCGAAGGCTTACCCATCCGGCAAGACTGAATTTATCGGCAGTGCGTCTGGCATCCAGCAATTGGAAATCGCGGTCGAACAAAGCCGTAAAACCAGCCATGCGTGCCAAAACATCAATCAGCAAAAGGTGCATCTTACGCAGATGTTCAAAATGCAGTTTGTTGTCCAGCCAATTGTATTGGTCTATTTCGTAGCATAGCTTTTTATATTCCTCTTTTTCCTTATTGCTTAAATATTGCTTTTCTTCGTTATTTCGTGTCCGTTTGTTTTTATCTTCCAGCATTGCCCATTTCTCGTGTAATTTCTGTCTTCTTTCCGATTTCTCCTGTATAGTATTCTTTTGCCTTTTCCATGCGTCAAAATCGCTTTTCATCAAGGGAAAATTTCCTTTTTCAACCAGCATCTTCAACACATTGTGTGTGTCGTATTTCACAGCAAGTTCCATGCCGGCATGCAGCACAGGTGTTTGCCCGTCGCTTTGGAAAAATAAATCATCCCAATCCTCCAGCTTCGCTCCGGCTTCAACAAAAGCCGTCCTTAACTTAGCCTGTTCTTTTATAAAAGCATCCGAATTGTCAACCGTCAGGTTGTTGCATGCATCTACACGGAGCAGGCACAGTTCGATAATTTCGAGCAGATGCACCCAAGCAAAATTTTTCGACTTAACCGTTTGGCGGTATTTAATCAATTCGTTCCGCAGGTCGCTCAAATGATTTGCATCAAGCAGTTTGGCAAAAGTAAAAAAAGCAATATGAGCCGAATTGTTTTCATCAATACCCGTTTGTTTGCTTTGGCATACAGCCTCTATGTCTAGGGTTAAACGGTTTAGTTGGTCTGCTTCTTCCTGCCGGGTAATCCTTTCGGTAAGCTGCATCCGGGGCTGGTGTATAAAGTCCAATTCGTTTTCAGTTAAATAATTGTCAAATCCCTTTATAAAAACTTGTTTCAGGAATTTCTCAAAATTCATAGAAGCTTCCTTTTGAAAACAGACGTCAGTTTTCTTTTCATGTTCTTGAATTAACTGGCTTTGTATGTACGACATGTAATCCGAAACCGTTTCCGAGTCTTTCATCGGGCGGATTTCTTTAAAAGCCTGTTTATTTTTTTTCCCTGATTTTTCGGCTGCTTTGCGGTTATATTCCAGTACATAGTTTGCTGTTTCTTTAAATTTCGGGCTTCCATTTTCGGTAAATTCCGAAAGAAACATATGGTTATATATCAATTTTATTAAGAAGTAGCGGGCTTGGTACTGCTTTTCGGTTTCTTTTTCTTCTGCCGGAGCATTTACTTTAGACGCTAAATAATGTTTTAACTTCAACTCTTTATCCATATAATTGCACCCTTGTTTAAATACTTTTTTAAATCCGGGAGCAAAAGGAACAACAGCTTGCATTAATGTAAATTTAAGCTTTTTCAAAAGGCTTTCAGCCAAAACCTCTTTAGGGTAATAGGTTAATATCCCTCCCGATTTTAATTTTTCGGCTATGGCTGCGGAAATATTCCGTTTTTCGGTTGTCAGCAGTTCTTTGAAAAGACTGTCTTTATAGTTTTTATCCTCATTATATATTTCAAATTTTTCTACATTAAAAATTATGTCTGCCGAACCTTTTTTGAAATGAATAACCTCATTGCGGATTTTCTGTACCGAACCCCGTATGCCCCACAAAAGTCCGGTAAGGTTTTCGGCTTTGATAATGCTGTCATGCTTACCCAAAAACAGTTTCAGATATTGACTGGTTCTTTCTGCATCAATAGGGGTGTCTTCTAAATGTTTGCTTAGGGTTGTTTTCCCGATAATATCGTCTTTTCCCTGATATGCAACAATATTACGGATATTGTTGCCGGCAAAAGCACAGGCATCGATTAATTTAAGAGCAAAAACTTCTTCCGTCTTATTTTTTGCAAGAGTATGGCTGTTGGTTTCCCCATCGTAGGTATAAACAACGGCTTTTCCTTGGTTCATCATACCCAAGCGGATGGCATTCAACAATTGTTTTTTTATGCGGTCTTTGATAGTTCCCGCTTGCAGGTAATATTCAATATCAGCTTTGCTTGTTTGTTTTCGTTTCGAACTTTTGATAGGAAAATAATGTTCCAGATACTTTACAATTTCCAAATTGAAGATAGAAAGTTGAATATTTTCTCTGTTTTTCAGACTTTCTTTAGTTCCGAAAATATGCTTTTGATGTTGCTGCAAAGCTTGTTTCAAAGCTAAATGAAAATTAATACGGTTTCTCAATCTGTCGTTTTCAAAAATAAATGGAACTGCCTGCCATCCGCTGCATAGTTTTTCAATTTCATAAATGCCCTCCAAGGCAGATAAATCGATATCATTATTTTGTAAATATGCATCTTCCCATAATTTCAAGGCTTGTTTCCGGGGGCTTGCCGGATGAATTGCAATATCAACCGTATTATTTCGGATAGATTTTTCTAGAAATTTGCTTTTAGTCTCAATATACCAATCAGCCCAGTCTTTGTAGGCTTGTAAAGCCTGTTTATTTTTGTTTGCCTCCAAAATCAAATCAGCCAAAATAAACGATTTCTTTTGTCCATCCTTTAAATAATAAGGAACTTCTTTATCACGGAATTTATGCCCAAGACAAAGATTTATTTCATCTTTGGTAGCATAGATAGGAGTAAACTTAGGCTCATTATTCAAAATAGCATTGAGATTGTCTTTTAATAAATCGGCAATTCCTTTAGTCCTGCTTCTGCTTACTTTGTCAGACTTCCCTAAAATCTTATCCCTTTTCTCCTGACAAGGATAGCAAAGTTTTCTTTGCTTTTTGCATGGGGCACAAAGCAGTTCCTTTTTCAATAAATCATTTTTAAGAATAGTTTTATTGATGATACTCAGCCTGAAACTATCTATTTTTTTTTGAGGAAGAATATTGCAGGTTTCATCATTCAGCTTATCTCCAATAACCAGTTGGCTTTTATCCACTTTACGGTGCATAAGCACAGCTTCATTCTCAATATTTACTTTAGTTATTCTCATAATGGGGTATTATTGCTCTTTAAAATGATTTATATTTTTATTTATTTCCGCTATTTCAAATTTTTATCCATATGTACGAACCATGCAATGCTTATGGATATTAATATTTAAACTTAAGTTTTTAGATAAAATTAAGAAGCAAATATAGTAAAAAATATGTAATAAAGGGAGAAGTTTTTTCTTTGAAATAAAAAAAAAGCTGTCTAAAAAGTCTGAAATACACGTCACTGCGAGGAAGTACGACGAAGCAGTCTTACATAATAGGAACAGATTGCTTCACTGCGTTCGCAATGACGGATTCAATAACGTTTTTTAGACAGCTTTTGGGTAGCTTACAGGTAATTTAGAAACTACAATAGGGCTTTATCAGTATTTATTTTTCTTTAGGATAGCCTATGGTTTGAGAAACCAAAACTTTGGCATTTTTCAGTTCCAAAACCTGTGTAACTTGGTCGCGGTCTACCATACCCATTACAACCGTATTCAGATTTTCAGAGGCACAAAATAAATATACATTTTGACTCACAAAACCACAATCGATGCCCGAATAAAATTGTTTAGATTCTTCATCATATTTTCCCATTTTATCCAGATTGGCAACGTAAGTAAGTACAAGAGGAGCTTGTTTTACAAAATCCTGCTTGCCGGCACTGCTCCGATGGTCGCCTGCTTTCTTTAAGATAAGCTTATGGTCTTTAGAATCGTAAACATATACGCCTTTTTGCATAAAAACATAAATGTCGAGTTCCTGATTATTGCTTGCCGAAGGAGCGGTTTTACGTCCCTCTGCCGGACGGTTAAGTCCGTTAGCAGCCCACAATAAATTCGAAATTGTTTGAAGGGATAATTCCTTTGTTGAAAAATCGCGGGAAGTTTTGCGGGCATTCAGAGCCTCCATTAAAGGTTTTCCACCTGTGGTTTGCGGTTTAGGCAGCGTAATATCCTGCGCCTTGAGTTGCGTAATTCCGGCAAATAAAATGGCAAATAAAAAAATGTGGGTCTTCATAATTGTGTATTTTAGATTAATAAAATGATTTAGTGATAATCTGTAATAATCAAAATTACAAAGATAAGAAAAATTATGAATAAATTCGTGACAGGTGACGCGTAACAAGATTAGATACTAGTAAACGAGTAAACAAGTAGACAAAGTGCAGGTAAACCTATGTGACCCTATGTGCCTATGTGGTACAACATGTGACATGTAACGGGTAACAAGTAACAAGGCTAGATACAAGTAAACAAGTAAACAAGATACGAGACATGAGTAATGGTAGAAATCATGAACGTTATAAACGTTACAACTTTATAACTTTATAACCGAGCTTGCGAGCTCAACGAAGTTAAACCTTGAACTCTAAAACGTTTCCGAAATATCTAAATAGAATCCTGAAGAATGCTTGCCTACAGCGTAATCGATAGAGATATTGGTGCGTGAAAATTTATTCAGTTTCAACCGCAAACCTACTCCGGCTGCAGGAGATACATATTGCATCAGCTTGATGCTTTTGTCGGGAGTAGAAGCCGTAGAAGCATTTACAAAAACCACTGCCCCGATTAAGTCGCTTGGCACTAATGATGCCCTGTATTCGAGTTCGGCATACAATAACTGATTGCCGCGGTAACGCCCGATAGTATAACCCCGAGCCGATTTCCCCATCAAATCGTAACCCACCGCAGGAAGATTCATATAAGGGACATCATCATTAAAAACGATAGAGGCATACGACCATAAAGCCAAGCGGTGCTTATGATTAGCCGTTAAGCTTTTAAAAGCCCGCAGTTCTGCCCATAGATGCTGCCAAGCTTGGTCTGACCCTAAAATTTTCATCAATACCGAATAGGTTGCCCGAAGATTGATACCCCTGTACGCATTGATAATATTATCGCGGGTGTCGTACAAAGCTGCCAGATTAAACCCCGCAGCTGTAGAATGGGTCGGATTGATATTGAGCGAGGTATTGTATTGATAATAGGGGTCAGAAACCGTATCTTCATATCCTCGTATATTGTAATAGTAATTGTAATTGATTCCACCTCCGGCGTACAAAGCTTTGCTTATACGGTACATCAGCGAGATATTGCTGCGGATGGTGCTGAAGTTTAATAATTCCTTAGCACTTTTCTCGGTTTGCGTTCCCAAGCCGTAGGTATTTTCATTGTTATTGTTGTACCGGATGTCGAAATCGGCTGCCCACTGATTGCGGGGAAAATAGGTTAAATCTCTAAAATAAAAATACAATTGTTTTTTGGTGGTGTAGGCTAGGGAGACCGTTCCCGCCGATTTTTTAGTTGTAGAATCATTACCTAAACGGTAGTGAATATTGGAAACTGCACCGAATTTTAATCCCGACGAAGGACTTGCGGCTATATAGGGCAAAGCTCCAAACTCGAACCGGCGTTCCTTGCGCGATTGTCCGTCGTTTTTCTTCTTTTCCCCAAAAATCAAACCCATCAAATCCTTTTGTTGAACAGTATCCTGAGCATGGGCAGAAAATGCAATGAAAGATATAAAAATAAGTACAATAGAATATTTATGTTTCATTTGTAGTTGAGTCGTTGAGTTGTTGAGATGTTGAGTTGTTTATAGTTTAAGGATTCTAAAGTTCAAAGGTTTTCGCAATTAATTTTTCGTCCTTATATTCTTGTTAACTCGTTCACTTGTATCTATCTTTTAATACATCAATTTGCAAATAAATTCTTTCAGCAAAAATTCATCAGTAATAGAATAATTGTCTATGCCTTTCGATTTTGCATCCGCTTCTCTGAGCCACGTTATGGAATTAATCAGGCGGTCTTGCGTATAGTTTTGGGCAGCTATCTGGTAATCTCTTACAAAAAAAGGATTCACACCCAAAGCTTTCGCCGCTTGCGATTTATCTTGCAGTTGAGAATATATAAGTACTTTAAGTAAGTAGCTGTACAGCATAGGGGCTATTTTCGGCATGGGATTATCTTTAGGATTTGCCCCGAAATAGTTGATGATTTTATGAGCCTTTAAAGCATCTTTCTGCCCGATGGCTTTTTGCAGTTCAAAAACATTAAATTCCTTGCTTATACCTATATAACGCTCTATTTCATCCGGCGTAATGGTTGCTCCCTGCTTGAGATTTATCAGCAGTTTGTCTATTTCATTCTGAATTTTCTCTAAATCATTTCCTAAAAACTCTGCCATAAGCAAGGCACTTTCGGGCGTAATGGAACAACCTTTTTGAGAACATAAATCAGTAATAAATCCGGGTAATTTATCATCATACAGCCTTACGGATTCGAATAAAACTCCTTTGTCTTTAACCACAGAGGAAAATTTGGTTCTGCCGTCTACTTTTTTATATTTATGGCAGAGTACCAAAATTGTGGAGTTGAGCGGGTGGCTTATGTAAGGTTCCAGATTTTCTATTTTAGACAACTTTTGGGCTTCGCGGACAATAATTACCTGATATTCGGACATCATCGGATAGCGTTTTGCCATATTGATAATGTCGGCTTCGGTAACTTCGTGCCCATACACGATGGTTTGGTTAAAGTCTCGTTCCGATTCCTGCAAAACATGATTTTCGATATAACTTGCAATTAAATCAATATAGTAAGGTTCTTCGCCGTGCAGCAGATACACAGGACTGTAATTTCCATTGCGGATGTTATCAATAATAGATTTATAGGTTTGGCTTTGTTCTTTTGCCATAGATATTAGTTTACGAGGTTACAAAATTACGTATGTTTTGGTAATTGAATTTAATATATTGATGCTGTTATTTCGCCCCACTTGGTTGGGCTCATAGTAAATGAATTGCTTCCGGTTTCGAACAGTAGGGGGGCGATTTCGACCCCTTTAAAATTAGGGTTATGTATTTTTTCCCATAAAGCTAAGAATTCAATAGTTCCCCGACTCCTCATACAATTTTTAACAACATCCTTTGGTTCTCGAGAATTTTTATGTCGGGCTATATCTGTAATGCAAATATATTCTCCGCCAATTTTATTTACGACAATAATCTCGGTTCCTTGTACAGAAATAGTCTCTTTTTTATTTTTATTCATGGGTATGTTTTAAAATGGGGAAAATTACGTTTGCTTTTAATATGAATTTAAGCATTGTGGAAATAAAAGATTAATATACTAGTCAAAGGGAATCTGTTTTAGTTTATGATCTCTTTTAATTCTTTGGCTTCGTTATTGGCTGGATTTATTTCCAATGCCTTGATGATGCTTTCTTTAGCTTGTTTTTTATTATGAAGTTTCCAATAGCCTTTTGCTATTTCTGTATAAATTTTGTCATTAGAAATAAAAACAGTTACCATGTTTTGTTTAACTTGAGATAGTAAAGTATTGAGATTATTGATACCTTCTTTGATGTTCATACTTTTCTCAATCTTCAAAAGACCTATTCGATACAATAAAAACCCGTCTTTCTTGCTTTTTGTTTTCTCATTTCCTTCCTCTAAAATTTTAAGAGCTTTTGCATATTCATTACGATTTTCATAAGTTTTTGATAGCCAAAAGTAGATAGAAGTCGTTTCCATTCTAATCTCTGTCTCTTTTTGTTTTTTCAAAGATAATCGGAATGATTTTTCAGCATTATCATAAAATCCGGCTTGCATTAATAAAGAACCTAAATTAAATAAATCAATATCATATGTATTTTCATTGTCATTTATCAGGTCTAATAATGAATTTATTTCAGAAGATGTAGTATTTTGGGCATTAAATAATGTACCGATATGTTGAATAAAGCTATTATAATTGAGCATGCCATACCTATCATTTTTTTCGTTCAGCACATTATTGAAATAATCTGATAATTTTTCACCTTGTACGAACTCTCGGAAAATATAATAATCTTCAAATATAAAATTCAGAGCATCGGGAAGTCCATACAAGATGCTATATGAATGATCTGCATTTGGATAATATTCTTTTTTAATATTGATATATGGAGATGTTTTTAATGAGTCATATAATTGATTGGCAAAGACCATTCTTTCTTTCATATCATTTGCAACAGCTATAAAATAGGGCTTCTTATTTGTAATTTTTGAAGTATATGTTTTAAAGTTTGCAGTATAATAAACCGGTCTTTCGATTGAAAAAATTGCGTATGCACTAAAAAGCTCTGGGTCATTTCGCAGAATATAATTTATATAATCTGCTCCTTGCGAAAGCCCCAAAGCAGTTCTATGTGTTGTATGATAATTTGATGTTATATAATCAATTAATTCATTTTTAATAAATAGATAGTATTTTTGCCCAATATCAGTTAGTAATGGAGTGCTGTAATGTTCATTTCCTCCTTGAATTTCTGCATATACAACAATTGCTTGAGGTAAGCTCCACATGTTTTGTAATGTTGCAGCAATAAAATTTGTATGGTCATATATAAATTCATAAATAACAGGATATTTATTACTTGGCTTGTAGTCTTCAGGTAACCATATTTTAACAGGAATACTATCTTGCAGCTGTGTAGAAAATAACTTTATATTTTCAAGCTTTTGGGCATGTAAAAATTGACTAAATAGTGAGAGCAGTAATAAGAATAATATTTTTATATTTTTCATGATTAATCATTTTTCTTTCACAGATATTCCGGAAACCCTTCCAAAAACCGATAAGATTCTGTTTCATAATCCATTTGACAGGAAACATGCATAAGCCCGTTAGTTACTATCAGATAAGGAACATTCAGTGTTAGATTGTAACGGGCAATCTGGTCGAAAACTGCTTGGTTTAACGCTGTTTCGGGCTGCTTGCATTCTACTATAACTAAGGCTTTGCCTGTGCTGCCGAAAACTACAATATCGCAACGCTTGTTGAGGCGGTTTACTTTGAGCGGAAATTCCACTGCAATATGCGATGCCGGAAAATGTAAATCCTGTACCAGAAATGCCATAAAATGCTGGCGAACCCATTCTTCGGGCGTAAGCTTTACATATTTCTTGCGGATGCTGTCATATACATCGTAATTGGTTTCATTTTTACGGATTCGCAACTGACAGGCAGGCAGATTAAGCGTAGGCATCAAATTCATTCTATCTTCTTGAAAAATAAAAAACAAAGTTACATTTTTTTTAGGAGCTGGATAGAAAATAATTGTTTGCTTTATACTTGATTTTGCTTACTGAAAGCGGGTATAAAAAGTTTTAAGGTAACTAGTTTGATTATAATCGAAAAATATTACGGAAATTGTTTTTTAAGTATGATAAAATGGAATAATTTTGCACCAAAATTAGAGAGGGAAATATTATTGATTTTATGGAAACAGAGGTTAAGGTAAAAAAGAAGAATTTTTGGTATTGGACAAGGAAAGTCTTATTATATGGCTTTGCATTAACGGGCTTTGGAATTGTATCCGCATGGGCGGTTTTTAATCTGGGATTAACCAAAAATGGAGGGAAGGTAGATAAAAACAACCGCTATTTGATGGAAATAGGACAGATGAAACAGGAACAATTGAGCGATTCGGCTGCTTATTCTGCCCAAAGAGGATGGGATTTTTACCGGATCATGTGTATCAGCAAGTTTTACCCTATGAATGCCAATTTGATATTGGATGCATTAAACAATAGCGGAAACATTACGGCTGCCCATCAAATGATATCTGCTATAGAGCTTTGTATCAGACGGGATGAGAAGATGCAGCAGGAATACGATAATATGCTGCAAAAAGGGCAGGATATTTGTGCAATGGTAAAAAATCCTTCTCATACAAACAATGCTTTTGCATGGATGAATACCGATGAATGGGAGGTATTGAAAGTAGCCCTTGGTAAAGAAAAAAGCTGTATTGACAGTGCCGCAAAAGCCATCGGGATAGAACCCCGTTTGATTGTTGCTGTAATTATCGGAGAGCAAATCAGGCTTTACCATACCAATAGGGAGACTTATAAATCGTATCTCGGTCCGGTTAAAGTATTGCTGGTAGAAACGCAGTTTTCGCTGGGGGTTACAGGGATTAAAGATTTTACAGCCCAGCGTGTAGAGCAAAATTTAAAAAATCCGAATTCAGAATTTTATTTATCGACAAAATATGAAAATCTGCTGGATTTTAAAACGGGCAATGTTACTGCTGAAAGATATTCGCGGCTTACAAACAATAAGAACAAATATTATTCCTATTTATATGCCGGTCTTATATTGCGTCAGGTGCATCAGCAATGGAAGAATGCAGGGTATGATATTTCGGGAAATGCAGGTATATTGGCAACCTTGTTTAATTTAGGGTTCACGGCTTCTGTTCCTAAGCCTAATCCCGAAGTAGGGGGTGCTAATATCAACATAGAAGGGAAACCCTATACTTTTGGCGGACTTGCTTTTGAATTTTATTATTCGGGTGAGTTATCTAAAGAATTTCCGTATTATACAACCAAGTTTGAAAATTCGTAGTTATTTAGCATCGCCCTTAAAATAAGAGACAGATTAATTATATTAATCTGTCTCTTATTTTTTATATGAATTTACAGGGGGATTAATAGACTTCTTCGGAAAATGCCAATTTTAACAACGTCATTGCGAACGCTAGTGAAGCAATCTTATTACAAACAAATAGATTGCTTCGTCGTTCCTCCTCGCAAAGACGCTCTGACTTTTGCTTTCACTATTTTCCGAAGAGGTCTAATGAAAAAAAGATTTTATAAGCCTCATCACATCCATTCCGTTGGCATAAACCAGCAATCCAATCAGCAGGAAGAAACCGACCATTTGGGCACGTTCTAAGAATTTATCGCTAGGCTTACGTCCGGTAACCATTTCTACGAGTATAAACAACATGTGTCCTCCATCTAAGGCTGGAATCGGGAGAATATTCATAAAAGCTAAAATGATAGAAATTAGCGCTGTATTTGACCAGAAATGAGCCCAGCTCCATGCTTTAGGAAACATGCCTCCAATAGCTCCAAAACCTCCTACTTGTGAAGCTCCTGCTTTGGTAAATACTAATTTGAATTGCTTTACATACATTACCAAGGTTTTTACACCTTTGGCTATGCCTTTGGGAAAGGATTCAAAAAAACCATATTCTATTTTTTTAGTATCGAAAAAACTATAATCGGGTTTGGCAGATATTCCCAATCGTCCGTTTTCGGAGACTTGAATAGGTATTTTGTAAGAAATTCCTGCTCTTACATATTCCAAAGTTATTTGCTTATTGGTATGATCTTGAATTTGTTTTTGCAAATCATAAACAGATGGTGTTAAAACGCCATTTACGCTTATTAAGCTGTCGTTTGCTTGTAAGCCCATCTTTTCAGCAGCAGAACCTTTTTCTGTATTTTGAATTACGAATGGATAGAGAATATCGCAGAACATCTTGTCGCCAGACCCAATAATTTTTTTACCTAAATCTGCCGGAATTTGAATATCCTGTACCTGTCCTTTTCTTTCTACAGTAACTGTTTTTACGTTGTCGATTAATATTTTGGTGTTTATATCGCCTATCGTTTCGGGAGCTTGTCCTTCAATTTTTAATATCTTGTCTCCGTTTTGAAATCCGTTTTGTATAGCTGTTTCAGAAAATTGGAATCCGTTTTTGGCATTTTTTACCGGAATATATTCTTCACCCCAAGTGAAAAGTATCATGGCGTAGATGAGTAATGCCATTACAAAGTTAACCAAAACCCCTCCGGTAATGATGAAAAAGCGTTGCCAGGTTTTTTTACTGCGGTATTCCCATGGTTGAGGCTCTGAGGCTAAATTATCTGCCGATTTGGTTTCGTCTATCATGCCCGCAATAGAGCAATAACCGCCTAAGGGCAGCCATCCCAATCCCCATTCGGTTTTGTCGGGATGTTCGTTCCATGCTTCGGGCGATTTTTTAGAAAGGAAACTGAAATTCCATTTTCCATTTATCTTTTTGGCACGGATAATGGAGAAATACGGATTGAAAAACAGATAGAATTTTTCGACCCTTGTTTTAAATAAACGGGCAAAAAAGAAATGTCCCAATTCGTGAAAGAAAACTAATATTGATAAACTTAAAATCAGTCCTAAGGCTTGTGTTAATATTCCCATGTTTTATTATCGTTATAAAGTTCGTAATGTTTATAAAGTTATAATGTTTAAAGGTTTCAGCGTTTATAACATTCTGAAATACGCTCTTGTTTCAGTATCTGTTGCTACATAATCTTCATAAGTCGGCTCTTTGATAAAAGCTACATTTTGCATACATTTTTCTATCAAATCCGGTATCTGCAAAAAACCTATTTTATCTGATAAAAAGGCATGTACGGCTTCTTCGTTGGCTGCATTCAAAATACATGCAGCGTTTCCGCTTTGTTTGAGGGCTTCGTATGCCAAAGGTAGACAGCGGAAGGTTGCCGTATCGGGTTTTTCGAATGTAAGCTGCGGATATTTCATAAAATCGAAACGTTCGAAATGCGAACTCACACGGTTGGGGTATGAGAAGGCATATTGTATCGGCAGTTTCATATCGGGCAGTCCCATTTGTGCTTTTATCGAACCATCTACAAATTGTACCAGCGAATGAATGATAGATTGCGGATGGACAATTACATCAATTTCTTCGGGTTTTAAATCGAAAAGCCATTTGGCTTCTATTACTTCCAAGCCTTTGTTCATCAGAGAGGCAGAGTCGATGGTTATTTTCTGACCCATTACCCAGTTAGGATGTTTTAGGGCTTGCTGTTTGGTTACTTGTTTTAAAAAATCAGGTGTTTTTCCCAAAAAAGGACCTCCTGAGGCTGTTAAATAAATTTTTTCTACCGGATTATGAAATTCTCCTGCTAAACATTGAAAGATAGCAGAATGTTCAGAATCGACAGGATAAAGAGATACTCCGCTTTCTTTCACTTTTTGGCTTACCAAAGCTCCTGCTACTACCAAAGTTTCTTTGTTGGCTAAAGCAATGGGCTTTTGGGCTTCAATGGCTCTGAGGGTCGATTTTAATCCGGCGAATCCTACAATAGCGGCTAAAACCATATCTACAGTAGATGATGCCAATGTATCGCATAGCGAATCTTCTCCTGCAAAAACTTTAATATCGTGCGATGCAAGGGCTTCTTTTACTTCTGCATATTTTGCTTTGTTGGTAATAACAACCGTGTTGGGCTGAAATTCTATAGCTTGGCTTATCAATAATTCTACATTATTATGAGCAGAGAGAACCTCGGCTTCAAATTTATCGGGATGCTGGCGGATAACCTCCAATGCCTGCGTACCGATAGAACCGGTAGAACCTGCAATAGCGATACGTTTTTTCATAGATGAGCTGCTGGTAGAATCTTTCAAAATATTGACTGCTAAAATAAAATGTAATCTGTGGGGTTGACGGGCGAACCATTATTCCATAATTCAAAATGCAGATGAGGTCCGGAGGTAAGCTCTCCTGTATTGCCGATAAATGCAATAGGGTCGCCTGCCTTTACAAAGTCTCCTATTTTTTTCAATAAAGAAGAGTTATGTTTATAAATGGAGACTATATTATCTTGGTGCTGAATGCCTATCATATATCCTGTTGTATAAGTCCAATCTGCAAAAATAATGATTCCGTCGGCTACTGCTTTTACCGTTTCATTGGTTTGTCCCGAAACATCTATACCGTAATGTTGTTTTGATAAATCAAATTGCGATAAAATAGTTCCGTGAATAGGGGAGAAGAAAAGCATGTTTTTAATATTGCCATGCGATACAGGTGCGGCACTTTCGGCAGTAGAGGATGTTTTAAGCTGGTATTTGTCTTCGCTTTCTATTTCTTTCCGCAAGGCATTATCTTGAGGCGAGCGTTTATCTTCAATAGTTTCTGCATATTTTTTTGTACTGTCGGCTTTAGGCTGATACATCACATCGTGGATGTCTTCGCCGGAAATAACCTGCTGAATATTTCCGAGCATGATATCGTAATTCCGGATTTGTTGTTGCAGAGAATCAATAGTAACTGCATTCTTGTATGATGTTGCAATCATTTCCGCATTCGTATAGCCGGGAATAAATTCCCGTAAAGGAGTAAAAGCAATAATGTAAGCGGTAATGGCAATGGATATGATGGAAATTAAGCCCAAAGATACAAATATATTCATTTTGGATAGACGAAACGACCACGCTTCTTTAAACGTGTCATCGTCCATAATTACCAAACGGTATTTGTGGCGGAACTTTTTAAATAGACTTCCAATGATTTTTTTCACAAACGACATGCCTAAAATAACTGCAAATATCGTGATTTTATTTTAGCTGATAAAAGATTATTCAATAAAAGATACTTCATGTATCATAATTAATGAATAAGCATACGGCTATTCTTTTTCTAATATAATAAACAAGCCTTGTTCTCCGGAAATATTAAATTCCTGCTGGGTTGAAATCTTCTTTTCCCATTGGGTGTTTTTTATTTCGGGTAGGTAAGCTTTTGCCGGAGTAAATCCTAAAGCATCGGTATTGATATTGAGCTTGCATTTTGCTGAACAATTACTCCAGTTAGCCAAAACAACCAAAGCTTTATTTCCATGTGTGTATACAGTGGTTTGAATATTCGGATTATTGGTTTTTACCGGAGATTGTTCGTTCCAATAACCGAACATGCGGGCATCTGCCATGCCGAAATCATCCCAAAGCTTCCAAATAGGAGAGGGGTCGCCGCTCCATGGGTAACGAAAACTCATGCAGTAGGTCATACCCCGCCAAACATTATCTTCGTCGAGCATTTCGCTGAATAATCCAAAGGGAATGCCTGATACTTCAACCAGCCAGAAATCGGGAGAATTTTGAGCAGAAAACCCTTCGCCGAGCCACAGCTTATCTGCATAAGGAAATAAATCCAAATAGAGCAAGGCAGAGTTGGCATAACCGGCATACAGATTAAAATGGTTCCAAGAGTGCATATCTATCATCCGGCGTTTTCCGTCGGCATCCAATATTCTTCTGGCTCGCTGCAGGGTTATGCGGTCGAGGGCGCTATCGTCAATATAAGCACCATCGATATCCATATTTTTAATCATCCAATCGAGACCTTCCAAGTAAAAGTTATTCCAGCGCGAATCCGGATTTGTCAACACCGAAATATCCATTTCTCCTTTGTATTTCCCATTTTCGAATGCATTGTACCAAGCCGGAATAAAGTGGTCTTCAAAATTATCGACCAGCCATTGATTGGGTCCGTTGGGATGAATCAATGTGCGGGTGTCTTTTCCGGGTCCGTCTTTGATTACTTCATTGTTGAGGCTTCTTAAAGCCCATATTTCGGGCATTTTAATGGTTACTTCGCGGGTGGTGTAATACAATTTGGTTTTTATCCCTTCTTGATGAGCCTTGTTTATGAATCCTTTGAGTTCGCCCATAGATTCATCGTAATAAGGATAATTGATGAAAGGATTTATATCTTTCTTGTGGTGGATGTTGATAACATTGGCTCCGATGTTTTTGGCATCCTGAATATAATTTGTACTTACATCTGAATTGGAATGATGATACCGCTCTTCGATATGCTGTTTCATATCGAGGGGTTTAAGCGGGGTAATCAGGGTTTCGAAAATAAAATGCAGGCTTTGCCCTTTTTGCATATTGCGTTCTCCGCTGTAAGCGTTAAACATAACGCAATCCGATGAAGTCTGCTTAAGGCTGATGCCTCCTTTTCCTTCATTTCCCCAAGATACGGGTAAACGCAGCGGGCTTAAATCGTAATAAATGTTTACCAACGGACGGACAAAATTTTCATCTTTCAGCTTAATCCGCATGCCGGCATTCACATTGCCTATCCATACTTCGTCCTGATGTTTTTTTACATCCCATTTCCATTCGCAAACATCGGGTCTGAACCCTCCTTTTTGATTTAGTCCCATCATATATTTGGAAGCATAGGTTGTGAACGGAATTTTTAAACGGATGTCTTTTACAGCTATTTCCGATTTGGATATAACTTCTACATCGTAACGGGCAAATCCGTCGAAAGCAAATTCTCCTGTAACTTTAATGGAAAATTTAGCATTTTGGGCTTCGGCTTTCCATGCTATAGTACCCTCTGTTTTTTTTGTAAAAGTAAGTTTTTGGGTCTTAAGGATTTCTATGCCTGCGGCGGTTTCTATTTCAAAGCTCATGCCGCTATTCAGAATCGGATTTTGCTGGTTAGAGAGCTGTATGCTTTGGTCGTACTTGGTAATAATCTGCTGAGGCAGTCCCCAATCGTCCAGCATTATATTTCCACCTATATAACCTACATTTTTATTTTGGAGGCTTACAGGGGTATAAGGTTTGGTAGGTTTATCAGAAACTGCAATATCGGAATTGAGCCAGCGTAAACGCGAATGCCTCCAACCTTCGTTATCGCCGTGGTTTGCGGGCTTATCTCCTTTTATATCCAATGTAATATCAATAATTTGTTCAGGAGCATTTTGGGGTTTAAGGGTTATCTTTCCGGTATATTTTCCTAAGGCGGAAGCCGGAATATCAACGCCTATCCAAAAAGCCTGTATTTTTTCATGGGGTACAGATACATTGTAATGCAGCGGCTTTCCGTCGTATTCGCCATCTAAATTAAAACAGTTCAGCTTTGAAGCCGGAATTTTCTCTCCCAAAGCATTTTTTAAATCAGAAAACCGGATAGAAACATTCTGCAAATCTGTTTTGCTTGCCCACACACCTAATTGAAAAGTAAAATATTCACTGGGCAGAGCTTCTGCTGAAAACAGTTTTCGCGACGAAGCCGTAGTTTGAGTCCAACGCTCAGGAATAGAATTTGTCATGCGTATATCATGCAGCCGGTCTTCGGGAAATACGAAATACGAAGCATCCGGTTCTTGTTGTATTAGCTGTTTAATTTCATTGTCAGAGGCTTTAACTATCATAATGGAGTTTGAACTTACTACTTGTCCTTTTCTCTTCAAATCGTCGGTTGCATCTGTTACTTGAGATTGGATATGTAAACTACAAAAAATAAGAAGTTGTAAAATGATAATTATTTTTTTGCTCATGACTGTTTTTATATCAAAATTTATATATTTATGTATGATACAAAGGTATGGAGTTTACGGGCAACTTACAAATAATCTCTGTTTTGCAATTCATGATTCGGATTATTTAAAAGGCTTTTGTTCCGGACTCATGATACAATTGTACAAATTTTTAGATACTTTCAGAGCCTTTTGAATAAGTTGATAAAACATTTTGGGTATTAATAGTGTCTTATTGACTGTTGCAGCAATTAATCAAATACAGCATGCTGCCTTGCAAATTACGATTTTATCTAAAATATTCATAACAGGTTTGATTGTAAGATATTAAGGTTGTACTTTTGCAAATCTTTTGTATGAGATAATATAAAATGCATAATAATAATAAGTGCTTTATGAAAAATAAGAAAAACTATTTTGTTGCTTTATTAACCCTGCTTACACTTAGTGTTTTGTTCGCTAATTGTAAAAAAGACGCTCCGGATGATTATCGTGATAATTACGAAGGAACTTATCAATGCAGGAAATCCGGTATTTATTGGAATTCAGATTCAACCAAAGTGGTTGCTTTCGATACGGTAGAAACGCTCAAAATTACCAAAGCAGATGGCGATTCTGATTCACTTATACAGATTTATACTATTCCTGACAATGAAGCTGTAAGACTTAATGAAGTAGTAACCCTATTACCGAATTTAACTTTTGACCTTAAACACAATAATTCATACGTATATTTCTACGGGCATTTTTCAGGAGACAGCTTATTAATATATACACAAACTAAGGGTGTTGATGGTGGAAGCCGGATAACTTATCAAGGGAAAAAATAACAAGCTTTTTGTACTAAAGGCGATTTAAGAAAACATGAACAATCCATCACAGCATAGCTGTGATGGATTGTTTTTTTATAGGTAGTAAGAATATCAAATTTAATGAAGCTAAAGCTGCTGCTTCCGTGTTCTGCCTATTCCAGAAGGAGATGTATTGCTGCGCAACGCAAAGGACTAAGCCTTGCAAAGAATAGGGTAGGCGTTAAGTCCGCACCCTATCCTTCCCAGTGGTTTTTGTTCCTGAACGGTGCAGTAAAAAAAACCACACTTATAATGACGGTAATTGATAGTGCAAAAGGTAGTGTAGCAAAGATGATATAATCGATTGGTAGTTTAAAAGTGGTATCAAAGTTGTTTGTAGAAAACTAAATAACAATTCTATATGATTTTTAAACTTTAATTATTACATTTGCAAATTACCTCAAAGTTTGATGAATTAAGGAAACCCTGCTATAAATATGCCTGCAAAAAATAAACTCCAAATCGGAGCCTCCATTGCTGAAAATTCTGTTTATTAGGTTTAACCTAAACCGAACGAGAGATAATAATGAAACATAAACAATAAAAAATAGACATTATAAAAAAAATAAGAACAAATGGGAAAGAAAAAGAATAGAACGATATTAATCTTTTCACTTCTCTGTATATATACACTTGGAGCTATTTACATCATATTGCCCAAATATAAGGAATATAACAAAGAAATTAGTATTGCACGAAGCACCACAGACAATAATTGCTTGGCAAAAACAAAAATCGGATTTCATTTGGTTATGGATGGACTATTAAAGTTAAAAATGTCAGAATCTGAATTTGAAAAGATTTTCACATTTGACAGTGTGCCAATGTTAATTCAAGCCCCTGATAAGTTTCCCTTTTTGGGCTACGATAATACTAAAGATTACATTTATTCAAAGAAGTTTGATAAAACATATAGATTTTATAATTTTAATAGTATTATATTTCTCATTAATGATAATCAATTAATTGATTATAGATGGAAACATGCTAATAGAATTTTGTTCGAGTACTATTTAAAAAATGGAGTTTTATAGAATATCAAATTAAATACAACTATGAATAAATCGAAGTTTATATTCTTGGGAATAATACTTGTTATAATAATTGCAATTCCATTTATTTTAAATTATAAATATGAGAAGAGGATTGAGTATGCAAAAAATATAAATTCATTTAATGCTTCTGTTTCTCATTCTTCATGTGAAGATTTATATTATGATATAGGCACTTCCATAGACATCATATGTTCCGCACTTTTGAATGCAGATATAGATATAACACAATCAAAAAAAATATTTACATATAACGAACATTGTTTATTAGAGAAAACAGATTCGACAAATGTGTTATGGAATATTCCTAAAATGAAAACAGTCTTGAAAAATGCTTCAATATGTCCAGACGAAATATTTTAATTTAAAGATATTCCCTTATTCTTATTATTTGAAAACGAAAAATTGGTTGGATATAGATGCGAATGCGAAGAATCAGATTTACCACATTTAATCAATTTTACTAGAGAAGGAAATATTGCATATCCTCGCGATGCGATAATAGAATAGGTTACCCAGATAAGTGGAATATAACAAGATAAAAGACTGTACGTTGAATTATAAATTCAACTATGTTTTGAGTGTAATTGCAAATTACGCTCAAAATCAGGTAAATATTCCGGATTATTTTTTTATAGGTAATACTCAACATCTATTCGCTTATGAATTATTCTTGCTTTTTGTTTTTTTTAGAACATGAGATAATTGTAAAATATACTTTGGCTCTTCTGTTAAAAATCCGCAACTTTGCATATCTATATTTTAGAAGTAAAGGAATATTCAACCATGAAGAAAAAATTTGTAGTTAATCTACTGCTCCTTCTTACGCTTAATTTGCTAATTAAGCCGTTTTGGATATTGGGTATCGACCGTGCTGTACAAAATGCGGTAGGAGCTTTTGATTATGGATTTTACTTTACAATTTTTAATTTCTCATTCCTGTTTAATGTATTGCTCGATTGTGGTATTACAAATTATAATATGCGTAATATCGCCCAGCATAACCAATTGCTCAACAAACATTTTTCGCGTATAGTAGGCTTAAAGCTTTTGTTGGGCTTGTTTTTTGCAGTAGCTGCACTTACGGTAGGCGTTATTATCGGTTACGATGCCAAGCAGATTAAACTGCTGGTTTGGATGGTGTTTAATCAATTCTTGATTTCTTTCGTATTATATTTACGCTCCAATGTTTCGGGCTTGCTTTTATTTAGAACAGATAGCTTATTATCGGTACTCGATCGTTTTCTGATGATTATTTTCTGTGCTGTTTTGTTATGGGGAAATATTTTTGAGGGACCTTTCCGGATAGAGTGGTTTGTTTATGCCCAAACTCTTGCCTATGGTTTAACTGCTGTAACAGCTTTGCTTGTAGTTATCAATAAGTCTAAATTCCAACGAATCACTTGGGATTTTACATTTTTCAGGATGGTAATTAAGCAGAGCTTCCCGTTTGCATTGCTGGCTTTGTTGATGACTTTCTATAACAGAATAGATTCTGTGTTGATTGAACGGATTTTACCCGGAAACCAAGGAGATTACTATTCCGGAATTTATGCGTCTGCCTATCGTTTGCTGGATGCTTCGAATATGATAGCCTACTTATTTTCAATATTACTACTGCCCTTATTTTCACACCTGATTAAGCAGAAAGAAAATGTGGAAAATTTAGCCCGCACAGCTTTTACCTTGTTATTTTTTGCATCCATAACCGTAGCATTATGTTCGTTTTTCTTTAGCAGCGAAATTATGGGGTTGATGTATAAAGATCATATAGAAGAATCTGCAGCCGTGTTTAAATTGCTGATGCTGTGTTTTATTCCCATCGCTACTACTTATATTTTCGGCACTTTGCTTACCGCTAACGGAAGTATGAAGGCTTTAAACATTGTGGCAGGCAGCGGGATGATTGTAAATATTCTCCTCAATTTTATCCTGATTCCCCGTTTCTATGCAGTAGGTTCATGCTATGCCAGCATCACAGCCCAGTTTCTTACTTCCGGCATACAGGTGCTGCTCGCTGTCAGGATTTTTAAATTCAAAACCAATTACAACTACCTGTTTAAGCTGCTTCTTTTTGTTATTATAGTTGTGGTAACAGGTATATTTGTAAAGATGGTATTCTCTAAATGGATGTATAATTTAATTTTAATGGGAGTAGTATGCGTAGTAGCTGTTTTTGCATTACGTTTAATGACCATCAAATCATTGCTAAGTCTTGTAAAGAAAGAAGCAGTAACAGTAGAAGAAGAGGAGCTGCCCCAAGTAGAATAGGTAAAGAAGACAGTTTTTAATAATCAGTATATTTAAAAATTACATATAGCAGAATTGGGGGTCCCAGTCCTGTTTTTATGCTTTTAAACTATGGCATTAATTGATATTTTAGTTGCATCGGTTTTGGTATTAATTATGTTCGGAATAGGAATATCATTAACTTTTAGAGATATTTTAAGAGTTATTGCCTTTCCCAAACCCTTAATCATTGCATTAATCTCTCAAATGATTTTATTGCCGCTTATTGCCTTTGGCTTATGCAGCCTTATAGACGTTCCTAATTATGTTAAAGTAGGTATTGTTATCCTAGCCACAAGTCCCGGAGGTACTACAGCCGGTTTTATAACCTATCTGTTTAAAGGAAATACAGCATTATCCATTATTCTTACCAGTATCAATGCCATCCTTACCATATTTACCATTCCTATAATCGTAAATTTTGCTTTAAAATTGTATTTTGAAAACACAACAGAGTTCCACCTGCCTTTTATGAATACGATGTTTGAAATTTTTGTACTTACCGCAATTCCGGCTTCATTAGGCATACTTCTGAAAAATAGAAAACCCATACTTGCCGGAAAGATTGAAAAGTATGCCAAACCTGTTTTGCTAGGTTTGCTTGGGATTGTATTTCTATTGAAATTTTTGGGAAGTCAAGGTGAAAATGGGATAACCATGTTGGAAGTAAAAGAGATATTTCCTTATGCTTTGATGTTGAATGTCATTTGTTTTTTAACAGGCTTTCTGATGGCAAAAGTTTTTAGATTGGGAGCTAAGAACGAAATCAGCCTATCTGTAGAAAGTGCTATTCACAATACTACGATGGCTTTTCTCATTTCGGGAACGTTGCTGCACAATGCACAATTGGGTAAAGTAGCCTTAATTTATGCTATGTTTTCGTTTTGGACAGCCCTGCTTTTTTGCCTCATCATCTCGAAGCTGCATAAAAATAAGCGGAATACAATATCCATAAAATAATAGAGCCGATTTTAATCGAACAAAAGCCGTTTACCATTCCTTATAAGGTCTTTTGCTCAAAACAGCATTGTAATATTTCTCCTCACTGGTAACTTCTTCGCCCAGCCATTCGGGAGTTTCGAAAGTTTCGTTTTCATCGTTTAGTTCCAACTCGGCAACAACCAAACCTTCATTAATGCCATGAAAAATATCTACTTCAAAAGTATGATTTTGGAAAGGGACATAATATCTTGTTTTATCAATAATGTAAGGCTCGCACAAGAGCAGCAGTTGTTCCGCTTCGCTTACCGCTATTTTCTTTTCCCATTCAAACCGGCTGATTTTTCCTTTCCCTTTGATGGTGATATAAGCTTTATCCCCTTTGGTTCGTATGCGGACAGTCCTTTCCGGAACAGAAGATAGATACCCTTGCACAATTCTATCAGACGAAACAGCCATATCGGGATGAAAATATTTTACCAAAAACTTACGTTCTATTTCTCGCATATTTTTAGGTTATAAAGTTATAAGGTTTATAAGGTTCAAAAGCTATAAGGTTTGAACGTTATAAAGTTCTCAGGTTTGATTATAGTTTATAAAGTTCTAATGTTTGTAAAGTTACTTGTATCTAACTTTGTTACCCATTACTCGTCACTTTTCAGTATCTTGTATCTTGTCCCTCGTCAACTCGTTTACTATAATGCCTATTGCAAAAAGAAAATTACAGCTAAAACTAATATGTTAGCACTAATGATAATACCAAAGCTTAGAAAAAGATTCCGCCTGATTGCTTTATGCCCTAACGAAACACTATAGCACAATTTCAAGATATTGTTACTGATGATAGCCTGCAGGGTAGCTGTAGCTATTGCCAAAACAGGAATGCTGTAAGACCCTTGAAAAAGGTTGATTAAGAACGGGTCAATATCAGTAAAACCCACAATGAACGATAGTACATTTAAACCGCCGCCGCCAAAATACATAATTGTATAATAGGTAATAAATGTAAATGCTACAAAAAGAAATGCAAACAGCATTGCCACCCGAAATTCCAGAGGGTTTTTGTCGTCCGTAAGCGTAATAGGATTATTGGGATCCTGCTTAAAGAAGCCCTTCCCTTTTTCGTAGCCGAAAGATAATCCGGTAAACAGCGAAACTGCAAACATAATGAGCATAACCCACCATATTGCGTTAAACAGCTCCGCATTAAAAATAAGTATAAGGATGAGAATACGGAGATACATCATCGAAGTAGCCAGTACTATAGCCGCAGTATAATGCTTAAATCCGTTTTCAGCTGTTTTGCTTTTCCGTGCCAAAATAAGTGTGGTAGCCGTACTGCTGTATAATCCGCCCAGCAAACCCGAAATAACGATGCCCGATTCGCGGAAAACAAATTTCTTGAGCAAATAACTTGCATACGATATGGTAGAAATAATAACCACAGCCAGCCATATTTTGCGGGGCGTAATATTGATATTGGCAATAAGCTGTGTGTCTGGCAAAATAGGAAGAATAATTCCGCCTATAATCAAGAATTTGGCTAAAGTAACAAACTCATCATTATTCATTTTCTTGGCAAAATGGATAAAAGTTTCCTGCATTTCGGTAACCAGCAAAACGGTAACTACAACCGAAAGGTAAAACCATGAGGGCTGTGTGATGATAAGCGGAGCTAAGCAATATGTAATAAAAGTTATCATTACCGAAGTAAGCCCGTAGCTTTTGGTATGGCTCATTTTGAAAAAATAATTCAAGCCTAGAAATACCGATAGCAGTATGCCGCCGCCTGCCCAGTAAATCATACTTTCCTTATTAAAAATATAAAGGATATAGCCTAAGATTCCGATTAAGGTAAAAGTGCGGTCAGAACCGAAAAAAGTGGTTTCCTCTGTACGGAGTTTAAGCTTCCGCTGCGATAAGCCGATAAGCAGCGAAAAAACAGCAACCAATAGGAATTGAATTAGTTCTATGGGGAAATAATTGTATAAAGTTTCTTTCACGGTTGATAGAGATTTATTTCTTAATTAATAAACAAATTACATTGAATAGGTTTGCAAAATTGAATTTGCAAATATACTAATAAATCAGAATCGTAAATGATAAACTAATCGGCAGATTATAGCAACTGTATATTATAAGAACAAGGCTGTCAAAATACTTTTTGAACAGCCTTGTTCTATGTTTTAAGGCAATGCTAAGGGTTGATGTTATTCATTCATCTCTTTGTATGAAAAACGAGTCTCCGTTTCCTCTTTATTTACATCAATCTCTACAATGGTATGAGGTTTGAAATGGGATTTGATAATTTCCTCCGCTAATAAATCCTCAATATGTTGTTGTATAGCTCGTTTTAACGGACGTGCTCCAAAATTGGGATCCCAGCCTTTTTCAATAATAAAATCTTTGGCTTTGTCGGTAATTTCAAGTTTTACTTGGAATTTCTCTATACGTTTCCGCAATTCTTTCAACTCTACATCAATAATCTTGTAGATATCTTCTTTATCCAGATTTTCAAATATGATAATATCGTCGATACGGTTGAGAAATTCAGGAGCGAATGTTTTTTTCAATACATTATCAATTACACCCTGCGATAGAGCAGATTTATTCTCTTGCCGGGTGTTGGTATTAAATCCGACACCGATACCAAAATCTTTCAATTGGCGGGTTCCGGCATTAGAAGTCATAATAATAACCGTATTTCTGAAATCTACTTTTCTACCCAAACCATCGGTTAAAATACCATCATCTAAAACTTGTAACAAGATATGGAATACATCGGGATGGGCTTTTTCTATTTCATCTAATAAAATAATGGAATAGGGTTTACGACGGACTCTTTCGGTCAATTGACCGCCTTCTTCATATCCCACATATCCCGGAGGAGCTCCGATTAAACGCGATACGCTGAATTTTTCCATATATTCGCTCATATCTACCCTTATCAACGAATCCGTATTATCAAACATGGATTTTGCCAGCATTTTAGCCAGATATGTTTTTCCGACTCCGGTAGGTCCTAAAAATACAAAAGTACCTATTGGTCTGTTCGGGTCTTTTAATCCGGCTCTGTTGCGGCGAATCGCTTTTACAACCTTTTCGATGGCAGCATCCTGTCCAATAACACTGCTAGCCAGTTCAGCACTCATATTGAGCAAACGATTGGTTTCGTTTTGGGCAATCCGGTTTACCGGAATGCCGGTCATGGTTGCAACAACTTCGGCAACCTGATCTTCGGTTACAACTTCGCGGTGTTCTTTTGATTCCTCTTTCCAAAGCTTTTGTACCTCGTTTAGTTCAGAGGTAAGCTTTTTTTCTAAATCGCGTAATTCAGAAGCCCTTTCATACATTTGTTTATGTATGGCTTCTGCTTTTTCAGTTTTTACCTTATCTATTTCCGCTTCATATTGTTCAACTTCCGGTGGAGTAACAATATTTTGTATATGTACCCGTGAACCCGCTTCGTCCATGGCATCAATAGCTTTATCGGGCAATACACGGTCGGTTATATAACGGGTAGTTAGAGCCACACATGCTTCTATGGCTTCATCCGAAAATTTTACCCAATGGTGGGCTTCATATTTATCTTTGATATTGTGCAGAATTTCAACCGTTTCTTCAGGGGTTGTAGGGTCAACAAGTATCTTTTGGAAACGGCGTTCTAAAGCTCCGTCGCTTTCGATATATTGACGATACTCGTCCAAAGTTGTAGCCCCAATACATTGAATAATTCCGCGTGCCAGTGCAGGTTTAAACATATTGGAAGCATCTAATGCTCCTGAGGCATTTCCTGCCCCTACGATGGTATGTATTTCATCGATAAATACAATAACATCGGGGTTTTGCTCCAGTTCGTTCAAAATGGCTTTCATGCGTTCTTCAAATTGTCCGCGGTATTTTGTTCCGGCAACAATAGAAGCCACATCTAAAGATACTACTCTTTTATTAAGCAAAGTACGGGGTACTTTTTTCTTGGCAATTTGTATGGCTAGTCCTTCGGCTATGGCGGATTTACCTACACCGGGTTCGCCAATTAAAACCGGATTATTTTTTTTCCTCCTGCTTAGAATTTGAGCAATACGTTCCAGTTCTTTGCTTCTGCCCACAACAGGGTCTAGTTTATTTTCGGCAGCCGCTTTGGTTAAGTCGTATCCAAAATTATTTAAAACAGGGGTTTTTCCTGCTGTAGCTTGATTCGCTGTTGCTGCATAAGAAGATGCCATTGTGTCGTCATCATCATCATAATCGTCACTACTCGAAGACATACCGGTCTGACTGATGTTTTCCGGTTCATCCCCCCAATTGCTTTTGGGTTTGAGCATGGCGGAAAAAGTTTCGTGAGTAATCCCTTTTCCACTGAACCAGCGGACAATATAGCTGCTTTCTTGTCGCAAGATAGCCAATAAAAGATGGTCTGTATCGGCTTCTTTTTTACCAAAATGCAGAGCTTCGAGTGTAAGAAGTTTTAAAATACGTTCAACAGGACGGGTTAAAGTAATATCGTCTATGTTCGGTTTGTTTTCCTCAGCAAATTGGCTATTTGAATAGTTTTTAATAGCTTTTTCGATGGTTTCTTTCAATTCATTTGTATCAATCCCTGCCTCTATCAAATGCATGATAGTGGAATTGGTACCTTCTCTTAAAATACCCAAAACCAAATGCTCAACCTCCAATTGATTATTCAACAATCGCAACGCTTCTTCTTTGCTGTAATTGATAACTTGTTTGAGTTGTTCTGTTATGCTGATATTCATATTCTTTTTAAAAAATTTGTACAAAGGAGGAACAAATAATATGCCAAAAGGTTTTTTTAGAGCGTTAACTATGAATTATGAGTTATTAACTGACAAAATGTCAATTATTTGTCAGTTAATCTATAGTGAAATACTATACTCAATACTACTGATAAGAACTCTTTTTGAAATTTACATTTACAAGAGGCATTCTTTTAAATCTTTTCTTGTTTTTTGCAACATTCCAAAGTCCTAATTGAATACCATATAATTCTTCTGTTTCATTATGTATAAAGCCTATTGTAACTCCTTTTTGTATTTTAATCACGTTATTCATTGCGATTGACAAACCACTGAGTTCTTCGCAAGCATTTATTGCAAGTCCTAATGCAACTCCATTTAGTACTTTGATTAATTCTGTATTACCTCTATTTGCACCAAGCACTCCGCCAAATAAAAACCCATTCATTGTGTCCGGAGCACAAGCAAGCAAACCAATACCAATACCATTAATTTTATTTCCTACAACTCCTACTCCTGTGGCAATGCCGTTTGTTATTTTATCAGCAGTACCCCATATAGCAAGATTTAGACCATTAGTAATATTTGATTCAGAGAGGAATGATATTTTTATTCCATTTGTATTTTTTTCCCTAGCAATTAAGGTAAAATCAAAACCATTTATAGTTTCTGCATCTTTATCAATAATATTCAATCTTATGCCATTGGTATGATTAGAATTTCCAAAACATATTCCATTATTATTATATCCAATTGTCAAATTTTTATTCTGTCCAAAAATCAGAGATGGAAAAATAATTAATGATATGTATAGAAAAAACCTCATGATCCACCGTTAATTACAGACCTAATTTTTTCTTTAAATCGGCTGAAATAACGTTTTTGTTTACCATAATGCTTGTGGTTTTATATTTTACAAAGGCTTCTGATGCATAAAATATGCCTTTATATTTTGAATCGGTTCCCCATGAGTTTTTAACCATGTAATATTTATTTCCATTTTGATCTTTGGCAATGCCGTAAATCAACATGCCGTGGTCATCGGTGGTTTCGAAATTATCGAATGCCTGCTGACGCATTTCGGGTGTAATTGTTTTTTCTTTTAAAGGTTTATCGAATGAAAATAATTGAGCTTCTTTATCTTTTTCGCTCATTTTAGTCCAGCGATCCATATCTGTACCGCTTAAATCCTGACGATCCATATCGGGTACAACAGCTACGCCGTTTTTCCATGAAAATCCTTTTTCGCTTACATCGCTTCCCCAAGCTACAGTGTATCCTGAGTTGATAGCGTCATCAATGATTTTTATCATTTCGTCTAATTGCACATTGTAAATTTTATCAAATCTCCAGTTATCTTCTATTTCTAAAATAAACTGGCTGTAGTAAGGATGGTGCATATATGAACCTATTTCTACATAATCATCTGGATTTAAACCTAAAGATTGACCAAATGTTTTAGGCGTGTATTTTTTGCCTTTGTATTCAAATTCGGTAGGGATTTTACCTAAATAAGAATCCAGTATACTTGCTTCTACGGTTTTCCATGCAGTAGATGGTTTTTTGCTGCTGGCGATAATTTGAGCATATTCTTTCAGGATTTTATCCATTTCATCATGGTTGTGTTTGGGTTCTCCATAATTTAAACCTGCATAAACAGATTCGGGTACAGCTCCATATTGTTTTAAAATTTGGGTAACATCGCGAGAACCGCCGCCGGCTCCAAAATTAATGGTTCCATGAAAGCGGACATATTGTTCCATTTTTTGCATATAATCGTAATATACATAAAACATATCTGATAAATCATATTCGCCTTTTCCGGTTCTTAATAATTCTGATTCTAAAAATGCTACGGTAGAAAAGCTCCAGCAGGTACTCGAGTGGCTTTGATTTTTTACAGGAGTATAAGGATTTTCTTTTACAGTTGTAAAAGTATAAACGTCTTTTTGTTCTTTTTTGTCTTGAGCCTGAGCCTGAAACAGCATAACGCCGAATAATAGGGCAAAAAATAGTTTTTTCATTTGATAATGTTTTTAAATTGTGATATTAAGTTTATAAGTAAAATTATTATTTTTGATCGTCGGCATACCAAGTTGCAAACGATGTAATAGTTTCGTATAGCCTGACTTTGGTTAAAGCAGCATATTCAGGCAGATGGGATGTTATGCGGTCAACAAAATCGAATAATAAATTTTCGCAGGTAGGTTGGTATTCCACCCGTATCAATTTGGTCTGGGTTACTTTTTCATCAAATGGATAGTTTTGATGTAATACCAAAGCATGGTCGAAAATATGTACTATATTCTCGTTTACAATTTTTTTTAATAATCCAAAATCAATAACCATACCCTCGTCCGATGCTCCGGCTTGCGTATTAGGCTCTCCGGCAACAGTTACGAATAAACGATATGTATGCCCATGTATATTTTTACATAAGCCTTCGTAATGCTGTAAGGCATGAGCCATATCGAAAGCAAATTCTTTGGTTACATGGATGCGTTTCATGGGATTTTAAGTTTATATGGTTGTGGATTTGGTTATTATATGTTGAACTGTTGCACGTCATTGCGAGCGTAGCGAAGCAATCCTTGTCTTGTTGCTTAAGATTGCTTCACTTCTCATTCCTTGAAGTTCGCAATGACGCTTCGCGTTTCTTTTTCTTTAATTGATTATTTTAAGATGTTGAGTTGTTTAAAGTTTATAAAGTTGTAACGTTTGTAACGTTCATGATTTCTACCATTACTTGTATCTTGTCAACTCGTTTACTCGTCAACTTGTATCTAAAAAAGCCTGTCATTCGTTTTATTACCCTATTGCCTCTTTTAAGCGTTCCGCATTTTCGGCTAACTGCAAAGCATCAATCATTTCTTGGATTTCGCCGTCCATATAAACCGGCAAATTATATACAGTCATATTGATACGATGATCGGTTATGCGGCTTTGAGGATAATTGTATGTACGTACTTTGGCAGAACGGTCTCCGGTGGAAACCATCGTTTTACGTTTGGATGAGATTTCATCTAAATATTTTTGATATTCCATTTCGAACAAACGGGTACGCAGTACAACCAATGCTTTATCGTAATTTTTGATTTGCGATTTTTGGTCTTGGCAGGTAACCACTATTCCGGTAGGAATATGGGTTAAACGAATGGCAGAATAAGTTGTATTTACAGATTGTCCGCCGGGACCAGAAGAACAATAGGTATCTTTTCTGATATCGGAAGTTTTTATTTCAACATCGAATTCTTCTGCCTCAGGCAACACTACAACCGATGCGGCTGAAGTATGTACACGACCTTGTGTTTCTGTCTGCGGAACGCGTTGCACACGGTGTACGCCCGATTCGTA
>JAVBQU010000186.1:0-10233 GCA_031548675.1 Bacteroidales bacterium | reverse complement strand
TGGGAATTAAAAGTGGATATTGCAATGCCTTGTGCTATTCAAAATGAATTGAATGCTGATGATGCAAAACAATTGATTGCTAATGGCGTTCAATGTGTTGGCGAAATTTCTAACATGGGATGTACTGCTGACGCTATTCATGAGTTGCAAAAAGCAAGAGTAATTTTTGCTCCGGGTAAAGCTGCTAATGCAGGAGGTGTTGGAGTATCTGGTTTAGAAATGAGTCAAAATGCTTTGAAATTAGGCTGGACTGCTGAAGAAGTTGACACTCGTTTGAAACAAATGATGAATGATATCCACACTAGTTGTGTAAAATATGGTACAGAAAAAGATGGATATATTAATTATGTAAAAGGTGCAAATGTTGCCGGCTTCATTAAAGTTGCTGATGCAATGATTGATTTAGGCGTTTGCTAATTTTATTCTATAAATTAGATTTTCAAAGACCGTTCTATTTTAATAGAGCGGTCTTTGTTTTTAATGCTATGCTGATTAGTTGTTTGTATAATCTTGACTGAATCATTAACTTTGCACTTCAACGTTAAATAAAATGGATCTAGAGAGAATATTGTATGTGCTGCCTGCTATTATCATCGGTTTAACCGTGCATGAATGTGCTCATGCATGGACTGCCTACAAATTAGGCGATTCTACAGCAAAAGATATGGGGCGAATAACCCTGAATCCAATAAAACATATTGATTTAGTTGGGTTTATTTTTTTGGTAGTTGCCGGTTTTGGCTGGGCTAAGCCTGTAATGTTTAATAAGTACAATTTGAAGAATCCTCGCAGGGATGAAATTTTAATTTCTATTGCAGGACCTGTTTCTAATTTACTTTTATCTTTTCTTTTTGTAGTAATACTGCAATTTGCCAGAGGTTCTGTCCCTGAATTTGTATTCTACTTACTTTTTTATGGTATTATTATCAATTTTGTATTGTTTCTATTTAATATGATTCCTCTTCCTCCTTTGGATGGAAGTCATGTAATATTTCGCTTATTAAATATTCCTGAAAGCTGGGAAATTAAAGTATCTAAATATGGAACTTTTATTTTGATAGCTGTATTATTATCATCTTATTTGATAAATATAGAAATATTACCGCTTAGTAAAGCTGTAAATTGGTATATTGATTTATTTGTAAGGTGATGAAGCATAGTAAAATAGAAAGCCCGAAATAAAGAAATTAAACTTTATTTCGGGCTTTTTGATAGGATTCAGAACTATTTATTTTCGTATTAACCAGATGCTTGGATCATATTTGGTTGCTCCTTTCCAAATTTGGAAATTCAATTCTGTTTTATTTTCTGAAGGGTCTGTGTAAATGGTTCCTATTTCCTGCTTGGTGCTGACTTTGTCTCCGGGTTTTACGGTTACTGAAGACAAATTAGTATAAACTGTAAAGTAATCGCCATGTCTAATTAAGACAAACTGATTTCCGAATGTTTGATTCATTACTGTAGTTACAATTCCTGAAAATACACAGCGTGCTTTGGCATTAGGCGTTGTTAAAATGCTAATGCCGCTATTTTCTTTTACAATCCCTTTTAATTCTTCATGGTTATGTATTCCGAAAGTTTCGGAAACAACACCTCTTTCTGTAGGCCAAGGCAGTTTCCCTCTGTTATTCGCAAAGCTATTCGCAAGATTTTGTTCCTCGGGGGTTAGTGCCATAACATCACTGCGGGAGCTTGCAGCAGGTTTGGCTGGTGGTTCTGCTTTTTCAGCAGGTTTTGTTGTTGCCGGCTTTGCAGCATTGGCTGTTTCTTTGGCTTCTTTTTTTGCTTCGCGGGCAGCTTTTGCAGCTGCTTCGGCAGCCTTTTTTTCTCTTTCTCTGGCTTTACGAATTTCTTCTGCAATTACGGCTTCTATCTTTTTCTGTAATTGTTTTGATTGGGCTTGTTTTTGCTGAATTTGTTTTCGTATATCTTTTTCTTGTTTTTTGAGTTCTTGTACGGCTTTGGTTTTCTTATCCTGCTCATTTGCCAATTGATTTTTTTGAACTTGCTCTTTTCCTAACAAAGTTGTTTTTTCTTGTTTTTGAACTTCTAAAACCTGCTGTTTTTGAGATAATTCTGATTGCTTTTGCTGGATGAGCAATGCTTGTTTTTTCAAATATTCGTTATATTGCTGAAAATAACGGAATCGCCGATATGCCTGCGAAATATTATCGGAAGCTAAAATATACATAAGCTGATATTTCCTATCTTTATTTCGATAGGAATAATAAATCATTTTCCCGTATTCTGCTTTTATTTTTTGAATATCTGTGGTAAGCTTATCTATTTCGGTATGAGTCTTGTTGATTTCAGCATCGGCAAGTCCGATTTCTTGATTAATATTATTAATTAACCGTTCTCTGTCTGCTATTTGTTTTTGAATAATAGCAATTTGATTTAGCGATTTTTTGGTGCTCTTTTGCGTCTGTTCTAATAACTGGTTGTTATACTTTATTTCTTCTTCTAATTTCTTTTTATTTTCAAGCAATTGCTGTTTGCTTAATTGGGCAAAACTTATCATGCTGCATAATAAAAATGCAAGGGAGAGGCAGATTTTGAGAAGCTTAGTATTTATTTTTGAATAATGCATTTTCAATTAGATTCTATAGAAAATTTCAATTTTATTTTTCCAATTTCCAACTTTCTTCAACAGTCCAGTTGGCTTTCAATGTAATTTTTTTAGAGAATAATTTAACCTTTTCTGCCTGTTTCTTTTCGCTATATTTTCCGGTGTCCCATTGCCGGTTATTATTTTCATCATATATTACACGAACAATATAAGTTGCGGGTTGTATATGGATAAAATGTACGGTTTTGCTTTGATTAATATTTATTTCCTGTGCAATTGTGCTTTTTCCATCTTCAATCAACTGCAGTAGGTAGTTTTGATTATCCGGCAATTCCATTTTTAGCGATAATTCTCCATATTCTTTTTGTGTTGTTGTTGAGAATGTCTGCGAAAAAATCTGATTTTTACGCCCATACATATCTTTAAAACATAAACTATCGATTAGCAATTGATAAGTCATTCCTTCTTCTAAAGTGGAATTCAGAATCAAATGTTTATGAATAGAATCGTTCCATGTGTATTTTACAGCAACTGTAGATGAATCTTGTATTTTCAGCAATTTGATTTTACGTGCTTCAAAATCTGTTATGGGATAACTGAACAACAATTCGGGCATTTTAAAGAAATCTTGTTGTGATTGAATGTTACTTTGAACAGTAAACCAAGGTTCAACATCTTTTACTTTTTTAAAAAACTCTACTTTTACAGTATCGCTAAAATCATTTTTGCCTGAAACCCATAACTCTGCAAATGTAACATTTTTATCTTTAAAAAAACAGGTCAATGCATTTAATGAATCAACATAAAAAAGTGTATAATCTATATTTTCCGGAGTTGATTTTAAGACTTTTACCGATAGCTTTTCGGGTATTTGGTATGAAATATTCAACACCCCGTTTTCGGAAAATCCTGAATTTAAAACGGCTTGCTGTATTTTGGCTTCCTTAAATAATAAAAGTTCAACAGGATTTGATGTAAAATCAGGCTTTTGAACAGAATCTTTTACTGTTGAATCGTTTGTTGCCGGAGGGATATAAACAGGGTAAATCATTGAATCTATAAATGCAAAATATTCATCTGCGTCATATTTTTGATTCGCATTTGCATCGTTAACAGCTGTAATTTTATAGGGAATATTCTGGATGTTACGAAAGTGAAATTCTCCTGCATCATTGGTTTTTGTAATATAATAGGGTAGGGCAGTTGATGGTAAGGAATCAATATTTTCTGTATAAAGCATAACCGAAATATTTTTTTCGGGTTGCAAAGTCAGCGCATTTTTTACTGTACCCTTAATCTGCATCGAATCGATATAATTTCCTGTCGAAAAACAAAAATTAAAATCCTTAAATGTATTTCCTTCGGTATAATCTGCAACAGCGTTGCCTAAATACACATTGTAGGTTGTGTTAGGCAGAAGTTCTTCGGTAAAATCAATATGTAAAGTTTTCCCTTTTACATTAATTTCCGGAGCTTCTTTGGGAGCCGGCGATACAAGTAATTGGCTGGAAAGATCTTTAAGTTCAATATATTCATCGAAGTGAATAGCAATATGTCTTTGAGTATAGTTGGTAGAAAAATTGGCAGGAGTACTTTGGGTAATTTTAGGGGGAGTTTGGTCTCTTGGACCTCCTTCGGGAGCCCGAGGTACGGCACAGCTAAAACAAAGTCCAATAAAGGTTATGACATAGAAAATTATTTTATGCACTTTGTCTAGTATCATATCATGTGGTCTATTTTTTTATTAAAGCTGTATTTTGGTTGCAAATTTACAGTTTTTCTCTAAACAAAAAAGGATAATCTTCTACAGATTACCCTTTTGTTTATTTATTTAAAGGTTTTGTTATGCCAAAGGCTTAACTGAAACGAAAGATTTATCGTCGCGTCTTTTTCTGAATTCAACCACACCATCAATCAAGGCAAATAAAGTATGGTCTTTGCCCATACCTACATTTTCGCCGGGATTATGCTGGGTTCCTCTTTGTCTAACAATGATATTTCCGGAAATAACTTTTTGTCCTCCGAAAATTTTAATACCTACACGTTTACTATGTGATTCGCGTCCGTTCTGAGAACTACCGACCCCTTTCTTATGTGCCATAATTTTAAGATTTTATATATCCCTGAATTTTTAATTTACTTATGCAATACCATCAATTTGAATGCGTGTCAAATAATCTCTATGACCATTGCATTTTTGATAAGTTTTTCTTCTTTTTTTCTTGAAAATCAAAACTTTTTCGCCTCTGGTATGGTTTAAGATAGTTGCAGTAACTTTAGCATTACTGATAGTAGGCTTGCCTACAGTTACCGTACCGTTATTTTCTTTTAAAAGTACTGACGTAAATTCTACTTTTGAGCCTTCTTCTCCAGCTAAGCGATGAACAAAGATTTTTTGATCTTTTTCAACTTTAAATTGCTGTCCTGCGATGTCAACTATTGCGTACATTGTATTTATATTTTGTATTTTTATAAAATGCTTTCCGAAATTTTTGGTTTGCAAAGTTACAAAAAAGATTTGTAACTACAATCGTTTTCTGTAAAATATTTTCCCTGTTTTTAGTTTTTCCTGTTACTTAGCTGAAAAACCATACCTACATTGAATGTTAGTCCGGGTACAAATTCTTTCCCGACAATAGCGGAAAATTTAGCTTCGCCTGTAAAACCGAAATATTCATTGGGCGTCCATAAAAAGCCTAATTTGGGAGAAATAGCAAATCCGCCAAAGGTTCTGTTATAGGGGTCTGAAATTTCATTGAAAGCACTTCGAAGAGCTACATCCATAGGGTCGGTTGAACGGGCAAAATCATCAGTATAAACCATTTCTGCATTTCTAAAAATGGCTACATAGCCTATACCTAAGCCGATGTAACCTTTAAACTTGCTAGGGTTGGTTTTGCGTGTAAGAAAGTATTCTACGCTGAATGTAACTGGTATGGAATATGCCCGGTTTTTAATTTCTGAAAAATAGAACTGGGTCATTGTGTCAGGAATGTTGTCAGAGATTAATTTGTCTAATGCATCTATTTTTGTTTTGCCGAATCCTACAGCAAAGTCTGCACTGACAGCAAATTTATGATTAATAAAATATCTGCCATGTATTCCGACACTCATCATTCCGCCGTCTAATGAATCACTCATGCTGCCCATGTACATATTATATCCTCCAAAAAAGCCTGCAAAATTTTTACCTTTCATGCTTGAACGGTAGGCAGGAGGGGCTTCGGGTAGCGGAGTGGCTAAAAAGGTTGTCATAGGATTATTGCCGGCAAACAACGCAACAGGAATTAATAAGGTAAGCGTTAATAATATATTTCTCATACAATTAATGAGTTATGGTTCTTAAAAAAGAGTCTCTAATTCTGAATAATACATCGGAATTGCAAAGATAAAAATTTTTCAAACATTTGCCTAAATAATTTACTTAGGCAAATGTTTGAAAATATCCTGTTGGAATTTATTTGGTTTGCTTTGTATTATGAGCTTGTATATTTTCCGGCTGCCTAATAAAGTAACTGATAGGTTTTAAAATGCGGTCGAAAATATAGTTCTGGATTAAAACCAAATCTGCGTCATTGTAAACCAAAGCATAGCGCATGTCTTTGTCTAATTGGGAACGCATATCGTCTTCATCTATTTCAGAAGGTCCGTTCCAAGGTTTTTCGTATACTTTAATGCTTGATTTTTTTCCGGTAATTCCTGTAATAGTTAAAATATATTCGGGTATAACTTTGTTGATAACGGTATCTCTTTCTTGTTTATCCATATTGTTTTTAAATCCGTCGAAAGCAATATTTCTAAATGAGGATATATAATCAATAACTTTAGCGGTATCAATATCTAAGATTTTTTGATTGCTGGCTAAACTGGTTAAGGTAAAAAAACGTTCTGTTTTTTCAAGTTTGAAAGCATCTTGTGGGTTTCTGGTTTTAACTTCTATGCTTTGTATTTCGGCTGCACTGTAATCGAAAATCAGACGGTCTCTCCACAAATCTTCTACAACCAAAAAATTTGGAGAAAGAAATCCTCTGAATCCGGGTTTGTAAATAACATAGGGTTTTTCTTCGCCTTTAAGCAGCATGTAAGTTCCCATGTTATCTTGGGTATCGTAACCTACATAAATTACTTTAGTCAATTTCTCATGAGGAAATAGTTTTATTTTATCAAATAAATTAATCCTGTACCTTGTTTGGTAGATTTCAACTTTTGTGCTGGAAGCTGCCATCGTTTCAATCACATTTTTTAGGGCTGTGCGGGGAGTGGGTCGGCTTATACGCATCTCCCGAAGGGTGGAGAGCAGATTCTCCATAATATCGGGACGTGCGGCATACTTTTTATTAAGCTTCCATTTGTCATCATCTTGCCGTTCGAGCAGTAATTGCCGGTCTTTCTTGTCCGACATATAAATCTTGGTAATAGTTTCTATGTCTTGTACCGCAAAATTATCTTGAAGTGTTTTATCTTCTCTGGTTAATAATAGTATGCCGGCTACTGCTGCTATTACTACGACAACTATGATAATTATCTTATTTTTTTTCCAAATATTCTTCATCTTATTTGTTTTATTATTTTATATGCAGGGCAAAGCAGTCCGTTAGATTATTGAGCAAAACGCTTTTTACGAATAATCATTAAAATTATTCCGAGCAGGGCAATTGAAATAATCGGAACAGCTATATTAATGATTTGATATATAAATTTATCTTCATTAATCTGGGCTTGATCAAGCACTCTTATTCTGGTCTCGCGTGATCGTACGGAAATTAATCCGCTTTCATCGCACAAATAATTCATGCAATTTAAAATGAATTCTTCATTTCCGAATGTTTCTCCTAAATCCTGATCAAAACCTAATGGAAGCGGGAAGCCTTGTTTTCTATTGAATTGATTTTTTATAATATCTCCGTCTGCAACCACAATCATTTTGGTAGGTTTGCTTTGTTTTTTATATCCGATTATCTCCGATGAAGCTATGCCATAAGGCATGCGTCCGTCATAAGCAGATGTAAATTCACCTTCCAATAAAACGGCAATAGGTAAGAAATGTTGTTTAAACAAACGCTTGTCTGGTTTTTTACCGGCTATGGTTAAATCAACAATAACAGGGACATTAACGGCTCTGCTGTAGTTGGAGGAACTTAATAATATGGTTTTTTGAATATTATTGGCAATGGTATCTAATGAACTTGTAAATTCTGTTTTTATGGCGTTTAGATGATTTACAATTACATGGCTTGATGTGGGCAATAAAACCGGGAAATAATACCATGGCAGCATACTGATCTGCGGCGTATTATTCATCATTCCCGTTTGTATTTTGATGGGGACCGCATTTAAATCCATAACAAGATTTGAATTTAAACGGACACCATAGGTAAAAAGCTGGTCGTTTAAATTTAGATCCCGCCCAATTGCCGGCATTGTGCTTGTATTTGCCAAACTGTCCATGTCTGCCATTACCGGGTCGATAAGCCACATAACCCTGCCTCCATACATGATGTATTGATCTAATATAAATTTGTCTTTTTCGGAAAATGCTGTTTCGGGTTTAGCAATGATTAATGCATCATATTTATTCTTAATATGATATTTGGTAGAGTCTTTAGAGTCTTGCTCTCTTTCGGTTAAGCTGAATATTTTTTCGTCTATGGAAACCCGTTCAACATTGTAATACTCGGCTAAAGCATACCATGCTCCGGCAACTTGAGTATTATCAAGTTCGCCATGTCCCATAAGGAAGCCGACTTTGGGTTTGTTTTCAATGGTTAACTTACGAATAGTATTAGAAATATTGTATTCTAATGAATTAATAGAGTTGTTGATAACATATTCACGGTTAATACCTATTTGATTTTCGAGCAATGATAATGCAGTAGTTTTCCCTTTGTAGGTAACCAAAGCTCCCGGAAAAATAATCATACGGCTTTCGCCTCCTTTGGTTCGTACTTGTAAATCGGTAGGTTGCAGTCCGCTCTCCATTAACTGACGGTAAAGCTGATTGCGATCTTTGGAATTAGGGGATTCATTCGGGTCTATAAATTCATATTCTATATTCTTGTTATATGCCCTGAATTCGCTAAGCATTTCTTTGGTTTCGTTTTCCAACTTTTTGAATTCTGAAGGATAATCGCCTTTAAGATAAACCTTTATATATAAAACATCATCTAGCTCTTTAATTAACTTCTTGGTCGCAGGCGATAAAGTGTATCTCTTTTCGGAAGTTAGGTCGAAACGGGTAAAAATATAATAGCCGATAATGTTTAGCAAAACAATAATAATTAAACCGGCGGCAAATTGAATAATGTTGCTTCGTTTTACATCTTTTTTGCTTGTTGATATAGATTTGGGTGTTTGTGCAGTATCCATTGTATAGTTACTTTATAGCTTAAATATAAATATTGAAAATGGGTTGTCCGATTTTTTTACTGTTTTCCTACCATTTTCTGCTTTGTAAAGAGATTTTAGTCATGAGTATAAATATAGCAATTAAGCTCAGAAAATATAATACATCTCGTGTATCGACAACTCCTCGGCTTATAGACGCATAATGGAAATTGATACCTAAAAAGCGTATTAGAAAATCAGCACCCGACAAAAACGTTATGGATGCTACTAGTTCGAAGCCAGTATAAACAAAAGCACATACTACTACTGCTGACACGAATGCGATAATGGAGTTATCGGTAATAGAGGATGTAAAAATTCCGATAGAGACAAAGGATGCTCCTAAAAATAATAATCCCAAGTATGAGCCCCACATGCCTCCCATATCGATATTTCCTTTGGGTAAGCCTAAGTTATAAACGCTTAAAAAATAAATCAAGGTAGGTAATAATGAGAGTATAACCAAGGCTAATCCTGCTAAATATTTAGCGGTAATAATCTGTAGGTCGCTTAAAGGTTTGGTAAGCAAAAGTTCTATAGTGCCTGTTTTTTTTTCGTCGGAAAATGAACGCATGGTTATTGCTGGAATGAGAAATAAAAATACAAAAGGAGCCATCATAAATAATCCGTCGATGGAGGCATAGCCGAAATCAAAAACATTATAATCTGTAGAAAATACCCAAAGGAATAAACCTGTTATCAACAAAAATACAACAATAACAATATAACCGATTAATGATGATAAAAAGCTGGTAAGTTCTTTTTTGAATAGCGTAAACATGGTTTCAAATATATAATGAATAGATATTATTGAGCCTTTGGTAAAATTTCAATTTATAGAAATAAAACCTGAACAATAGCTTGCAAAGATACGAAAAGAATAAGAAAGCAACAGTGATAAAATGTAAGATATTGGAAGGCAAGAATAAATTATTTAGAAAGGGCCTTAGAAAAATAAGAAATATCTAGAATTGCTTTAATAGATTATTAATACTTTCAGCACCTTATGATAGATCTAAAAGCCAGTCTATTGAACCATTTTGTGCTTTGTGACTTAAAAGATGGAAAATAATTTTGTAAACTTATAAATCCATATAAATCTGTAGTCAAAGTTGAGTAGTCTGAATTTTAGGGTGGTATTTTCCTAATTTCTTTGCAAACATACGGTAAATTTTACAAAAACGGAGCATTCTAGAAGATATATCCTCCATAATACGGTATATTTTACTGTATTTTCAAAATATAAATATTTGCTTTTCAGTAAAATGAAAAATATTACA
>JAVBQU010000139.1:0-2971 GCA_031548675.1 Bacteroidales bacterium | reverse complement strand
TAATTCGTTCATCATGCCGTAGTTTTTTTCGTTCAACATACACGATTTTTCAACAGGCAGCCACAATAAATCCATTTCTGTTAAAATGTTATTTAAGGTTTTAATAGCCCGTGTTAGATAAGATGTGTAGCAAAATTCAGGAACAATACCTTCAGCTTTTAAAGTTTTTCCCGCTTTAATGGCTTCTGTAACTCCCGTTTCCGACAAATCCACATCTGTCCATCCTGTAAAACGGTTTTCTTTATTCCAAACACTTTCGCCATGGCGAATCAAAATTAATTTTTTCATTTTTGTACGTTATTTAAAATATGTAAATCAATTACTTACTAATAATTTTATAGGCTTAGCAAAGATACAAAATAGTTTTGATTTAAAAATGCTGGAAACCTTTATACAGTGTGCAAATTTTCTAGTTCAGATATTGTATTTCCAAAGCATTGATGTTTGTTACATTTTTACATTTGATAATTCTTTCCTGATTAGGTAATAAATCGAAATAATTATCTGAAAAATCAACATTTTCAGGCAAAAATAAATATAAGTTCTTTACCAAAGTGTGGGCTTTTAATCGAATTTCGAATCCATCTGCAACAACCTTGATAGATTTTTCGATAGCAGGTTGGGTAAACTTTAAGTCTTTAGGACTGCGATAATAATGAACATTATCTGCAATTACGCCTTTTTTATCGAGCAGTTCTACCTGTAAAACGCATTGTGCAGGGTCAAAGGCTATATCTTTGTGGTTAAAAGTAAAATATCGGGCAGAAGTATTTCCTTTTTTATTGATTTTCGTAGATTTTTTGTAGAGTGTTTTACCAGAAAAATCCATCAAACGAACAGTAAGCGTTGCTTTTTCATCTTGCAGCTTATCGCTTACAATCCATATATCAGTATTTTTATCAGTAGTGTCAATCACTATTAAATCGGAAGCGAAAGCCTTTTTTACAAAATACTGCAAAGCTTTCCATCTGCCCGTATAATCGATGCCCGACCACGAAATTACAGGCCAGCAGTCGTTAAACTGCCAATACAACGAACCCATGCAATAAGGCATTGCTTTACGGTGTGCTTCAATAGCCGTTTTGATTCCGTAAGCCTGCAAAATTTGAGAAGTGTAAATATAATCGTCCAGTTTTTCAGGAATCTTATATTCCCAGCCCATATATTTTTTAATGGTAGGATAACCTTTCCAGTTTTTTTGATGCGTTTGGGCAGTAGGCGAAGAAAATGCCCTGTCGAAATCAGGCATATACTGTTTAAAGGTTTGTTTATCAGGAAAAGCTTGAAAACCATATTCGCTCATAAAGCGACCTACTTTATTTTTATAGGTGCTGAAAGCCGAATCGCCCCACCAGATACCCCAATAATGCGAATCGCCTTGCTTCAAACTTTGCGGTCTTCCCCAGCCAAATTGCGGAGACGACGCCCAATAGAAACGGCTGTCGTTTTGAGCTATTACTTCGGGCAGAAGTTTATGAAATAGGGCTTTATAATTTTCCCATATTTCGGTAGAATCTTTTACGGAATATTTATTGGCTGCCTGATAGCCCCAATTGTGCCAAGCTTCATCTATTTCGTTGTTTCCACACCAAAGGGCAAGACTAGGATGGTTGCGTAAGCGGATAATATTTTGTTCGGCTTCGGCTTTTACATTATTTAAAAATGCAGTATCGCCGGGGTAAAACGAGCAGGCAAACATAAAATCCTGCCAAACCAAAATACCATTTTCATCACATTGGTTATAAAATTCATCATCCTCATAAATACCGCCTCCCCATACACGCAGCATATTGATATTTGATTGTGCGGCTTGCTGTATATAGTTTTTATATACATCTTTAGTAACACGGGGCAGGAAATTATCGAAAGGAATAGTATTGGCTCCTTTCATAAATACCGGAACGCCATTTACCTTAAAATAGAAGCTTTTACCCACACTGTCGGGTTCTTGTACAACTTCTATGGTTCTTAATCCGATATGTTCTTCCAAAGAATCAAGAGTTAAATGGTCTGTAGATGTTAAATACACGGTAATATCGTATAATTGGGCATCTCCCAAACCATTGCACCACCAAAGTTTGGGGTTATTAATTGTAACGGCAGAGATATAAGTCTGTATTCCTTTTTTTAAGGTTAAAGGCATTATTCTTAGGTCTTGAATAGAAACATAATCCTTAGGTTGGTAAGAGACTTTTAAAAATATAGTTTTGGAATCAAAAGATTCAAAAGTAGTTCTAATCTCCAATTCGGCTTTTTCTTTAGTCAGGCTTTTTTGTACGATTTGTACATTACGGATTTTGGCAGTGTTAGAAAGCTCCAAATATACAGGTTTCCAAATGCCTGAAGTAAGCAGTCGGGGACCCCAATCCCAGCCGAATTGGTAAGGAGCTTTTCGGGTAACTACGCTGGTGTGTTTTTCGCCCCTGTCGTTATCGGCAGGAAGTGCATACGGGATTTTATCAAAAACAGGCAATGCCGTTTTATATGGCGAAAGGAATTTGATTTTTAAAATATTATCTCCCTCTTTAAGCAGTTTTTTTACATCATACCGCCATTCGCGGAACATATTATCCGTACTCGCTATTTTTTGATTATTCAGCTCAATTTCGGCGTAGGTGTCCAAGCCTTTAAAAACCAATTCAATATTTTGGTTTGCAAGCATTTCTTTGGTTGCTGTAAATTGGGTTTGATATTCCCAATTTTCATTTTCTACCCATTGCACATCCTTTTCATTAGTTCCGAAAAAAGGATCGGGAATAAGCTTGTTTTGCATCAAATCGGTATGCACAGTTCCCGGTACAGCAGCAGGCAGCCATTTTGTATCTTGTTCTTTTTTAAAGGTCCAATTTTGGTTAAGTTCAATCCTTTGGGTTTGTGCAAAAAGATTCGAAGTTGCTATTACACAAAGAAAAACTATATATTTTTTCATAGTATAAATTTAGAAATATCGAGCTTATAAAAAAATATTACA
>JAVBQU010000032.1:0-6163 GCA_031548675.1 Bacteroidales bacterium | reverse complement strand
TCATCTCAACAACGTAAACAAGAAGCCTTGAAACGTTTGAATGTGGTAGAAGCTTTCCGCGAAGCACAAAAGCGTGCCGAAAACCGTCCCGAATGGATGATTTTGGAATATCTTCCGGTTATTCCGCCCGAATTGAGACCTTTGGTTCCTTTGGATGGCGGACGTTTTGCCACTTCCGATTTGAACGATTTGTACCGCCGTGTTATCATCCGTAACAACCGTTTGAAACGATTAATCGAAATTAAAGCTCCTGATGTAATTATGCGTAATGAAAAACGTATGTTGCAGGAAGCTGTAGATTCGTTATTCGATAACTCACGCAAAGTTAGCTCGGTAAAAACCGAATCGAACCGTGCGTTAAAATCACTTTCCGACAGCTTGAAAGGTAAACAAGGACGTTTCCGTCAAAACCTGTTAGGTAAACGTGTAGATTATTCAGGTCGTTCGGTTATCGTGGTAGGACCCGAATTAAAATTGAACGAATGCGGTCTGCCTAAAGATATGGCTGCCGAATTGTTCAAACCTTTTGTTATCCGTAAATTATTGAGCAGAGGTATTGTTAAAACCGTAAAATCTGCCAAAAAAATAGTAGATAGAAAAGACCCTGTAGTATGGGAAATCTTGGAAAACATCCTGAAAGGACATCCTGTATTGCTAAATCGTGCCCCTACCCTGCACCGTTTAGGTATTCAGGCTTTCCAACCCAAGCTGGTTGAAGGAAAAGCCATCCGTTTGCACCCCTTGGTTTGTACGGCTTTCAACGCCGACTTCGACGGTGACCAAATGGCGGTTCACGTTCCGCTTGGCAATGCGGCTGTTTTAGAAGCCCAATTGCTCATGCTGGCTTCACACAATATTTTGAACCCTGCCAACGGAGCTCCTATTACGGTTCCTTCTCAAGATATGGTTTTAGGGTTGTATTATATTACCAAAGCCCGTAAATCTACTCCTGATTTTAAAATAAAAGGAGAAGGCATGACTTTCTATTCTCCCGAAGAAGTTATCATTGCTTACAATGAAAAGAGATTAGACCTTCATGCTATTATAAAAGTTCGTTTAAATGTTATCGAAAACAACGAACGCAAAAAGAAAATTTTAGAAACTACTACAGGTAGAATTTTGGTAAACCAAGTTGTACCTGAAGAATACGGATACCTTAATGAGGTATTGACTAAAAAATCGTTACGCGATATTATCGGCGATATTTTGAAAAAATGCGGTACAGCTAAAACTGCCAAATTTTTGGATGATATCAAAGATTTAGGATTTACAATGGCTTTCAAAGGAGGTTTATCTTTTAACTTAGGAGATATTATCATTCCTACCGAAAAAGAAGAGCTTATCAGCAAATCCAACGAAGATGTTGAAGAAGTTATCAGCAACTACGAAAACGGTTTTATTACCAACAACGAACGTTACAACCAAATTATTGATATTTGGACACATGCCAACTCCCGTTTGACCAAAATGGTAATGGATAAACTTTCGAACGACCGCCAAGGATTCAACTCTGTTTATATGATGTTGGATTCGGGAGCACGGGGTTCTAAAGAACAGATCCGACAGCTTTCTGGTATGCGGGGTTTGATGGCAAAACCGCAAAAATCAGGAGCAGTAGGTGCCGAAATTATCGAAAACCCCATTCTTTCGAACTTTAAAGAAGGTCTTTCGGTATTGGAGTATTTTATTTCTACCCACGGTGCTCGTAAGGGTTTGGCGGATACGGCTTTGAAAACTGCCGATGCCGGTTATTTGACCCGTCGTTTGGTTGATGTGGCACAAGATGTGATTATCAACGAAGAAGATTGCGGAACTTTAAGAGGATTGGTAGTAACCGCCTTAAGAAAGAACGAAGAAGTTGTTGAAACACTTTATGATAGAATTTTAGGACGTACCAGCTTACATGATGTTTACCATCCTCAAACCGGGGAATTATTGGTAGCTGCCGGACAGGAATTAACTGAAGAAGTTGCCAGACTTATTGAAGATTCTCCGATTGAAGAATTAGAAATCCGTTCGGTATTAACCTGCGAATCGAAACATGGTGTTTGTGCTAAATGTTACGGACGTAACTTAGCTACTGCCCGTATGGTTCAAAAAGGAGAAGCTGTAGGAGTAATTGCTGCCCAGTCTATCGGTGAGCCCGGTACACAGTTAACATTACGTACATTCCACGTTGGGGGGGTTGCCGGTGGTAATATCGCTTCCAATTCCAGCATAGTAGCCAAATACGATGGTATCATCGAATTGGAAGAACTAAGATATGTAGAAACCAAAGGCGACGATAACAAAACGGTATTTGTGGTAATCGGGCGTTCTGCCGAAATGCGTATCATTGACCCGCACACCAAAACTATTTTAAATACAGCTAATGTACCTTATGGCTCAAAACTATATCTCAAAGACGGAGAGCAGGTAAAAAAAGGTCAGTTGATCGCAGAATGGGATCCATACAATGCGGTTATTATTTCGGAAGTAAACGGTAAGGTTGTTTATGATAATATTTTAGAAGGGGTAACTTTCCGCTTCGAATCGGACGACCAAACCGGATTTAAAGAAAAAGTAATTATCGAAAGCCGTCAAAAATCGAAAAACCCGTCTATCCATGTAATGTCTACTACCAAAGAAGTATTGAAAACATACAATATTCCGGTAGGAGCACACATTTCTATCAATGAGAGCGAAACTGTAAAAGCCGGTGATGTTTTGGTAAAAATACCCAGAACATTCGGTAAAGCAAGCGATATTACGGGAGGTCTGCCACGGGTAACCGAATTATTCGAAGCCCGTAATCCTTCAGACCCTGCTGTAGTTTCGGAAATAGACGGAGAAGTATCATTTGGCTCTAAACTCAAAAGAGGTAACCGCGAAGTAATTATTACTTCACGTACAGGAGAACAAAAATCGTACTTGATTGGAACTTCTAAGCAGATCTTAGCACAAGAAAACGATTACATTAAAGCCGGAACGCCGCTTTCGGAAGGTGCTATTACGCCTACGGATATTTTGGCTATCAAAGGACCTCAAAAGGTACAAGAATATATCGTAAACGAAATACAAGAAGTTTACCGCCTCCAAGGGGTAAAAATCAACGATAAGCACTTTGAAGTAATTGTACGCCAGATGTTGCGTAAAGTCGAAATCGAAGATCCGGGCGATACCCGTTTCTTGGAAGGCGAACTGGTTAACAAAATCGAGTTTCAAGAAGAAAACGATGCTGTTTTCGGACAAAAAGTAGTTACCGATGCCGGCGATTCCGATATTTTGAAAGCCGGACAGATTATTACAGCCCGTAAGCTTCGCGATGAAAATTCGATGCTGAAACGCCGTGATAAGAAAATGGTTGAAGCCCGCGATGTAGCTCCGGCTACCGCTAAACAAATCCTGCAAGGGATTACAAGGGCTTCGTTGCAAACCCGCAGCTTTATGTCGGCTGCTTCGTTCCAAGAAACTACAAAAGTACTTACCGAAGCCGCTATCAACGCAAAACAAGACCAATTACTCGGTTTGAAAGAAAATGTTATTATCGGACATTTGATTCCTGCCGGAACCGGTTTACGCGAATATCAAAAATTGATTGTAGGCTCCAAAGATGAAATGGAACTGATGGAGAGCAAAAAAGATAAGTTGAAAAAATAAGTCTTATTCAAATCTCAATAGATTTGACGAAAAGGCTGTTCTGAAAAGAGCAGCCTTTTTTGTTGGCATCCCCTGTCTGTCAGCTAAGCAAATCGGTCATGTTAGCTTATGAACCTGAGTCCGATATAAAATTCAATAGACCTCTTCGAAAAATAGTGAAAGCAAAAGTCAGAGCGTCTTTGCGAGGAGGAACGACGAAGCAACCGCAGCCCTGCAAGGGCAAGCTCGGCAAAGCCAATCTATTTGTTTGCAATAAGATTGCTTCACTAGCGTTCACAATGACGTTGTTAAAAGTGGCATTTCCCGAAGAAGTCTAATGTATTGCTTTGATTTTTTAAACAATTTCCCGTGAGGAAATCATCTCAATAGAAAAAATGAAGCTTCCCTCCCATTGATTGCCCAAAGGGTATTCAATATTAATGTCCGAATGGACAATTTAAATCGGGTAAATTTATGATTCTATTGGTATTTAAGACCTACGGTCTATTTCTTATATCACATCCGGCTATGAGGGGACGTCACATCCGGCTATGAGGAAGCGTCACATCCGGCTATGAGGGGACGTCACATCCGGCTATGAGGACTCACCATACCAGAAGCCTTTATATAATGTATTAAAAACAAAATATAGGCAGATAAAAAAGAAAGTCTCCGAAGTTTTGACACTTCGGAGACTTTCTTTCATTAAATCAACCCAACACCCCACTTAGGCTATTACCGATAGCACATAGTCGAATGTATAGCTGCGGGTTTCTTTCAAATTAATTCCGGATGAAGAAAATTGAGTGATAATACGCAGCTTATAATCATTCGTAGGTAAAGCAGCAGGTACAATAAACGAAACCTTCGAAGGCTCGTTTACCAAAATTGAGGTCATAGGAATCGCAAAGTTTTCGCCGGTAGCCTCGCTTATCAGGCAGATACCAACTTCGGGTAAATCGCCGGCAATTTTAATCTTGCTGCCCGCCAGATTAACACCGCCGCCGGGCGTAATTCGGGAGTTCACTTCGCCCGATGCCACATCGGTTACCGAATTGATAACAGTGCCGAAAGAAGCCATCCCCCGCACATCTACCGTAGTCTTTTTAAGCATACTGCGAAGCTCAGCTGTAGGAGCTACCTGTATGCTCAAACTATGCTGGCTGTTATCCCAACGGGCATGGTCGCCGATAAAAATACCATTTACACCCAAACTGTAATACCCCAAGCCAAACTCTACCGAAGCTCCTGCGGTTAATTCTTCCAAGGCTATGCTTTTCAGTATCTCAAACGAAGCCTTAAGCGTAGAGGCATTAAGGTCGGTACGGCGGGCAACCGCTTTTTTAATCAGGTCGTCAATTTTGTTGCTGCGGGTGGTTACCACTCTTCCAAAACGATCGTCCTTACGCTCGGTAAGAACCAAATCGTACAATTCTACAATTACATGATTTTCTGTTGCCATAATCAATTTGTTTTTAAAAGATTAATAAATAATTTATGAATGGACAAGACTATGATAATTTATAAAATGGCGTATATATTTGAGAAAGGGCGTTTTTACAATATGCAATTAAAAACGCATGAAAAATAATATTATTATAAACTATTTAATTTTTCATGAAATAAATATTGGAAAACAAGCTATGAGCAACAAAACGAGCAAATAAGAACCTATAAAGGAAAATAGAAAAGGGATAGACTTCTTCAGTAAATATAGAAAAATTAAAATCTGAACATCAATGCAAGTCAAAAGAGCGGAGTAATCTAAAAAAATATATTTCTTAGGCAGCTCTCAAAATCAGAAACTAATTAAAATTCAGAAAACCCCTAAGAGATTAGCTTAAAATTTGATTTTTAATACATATATTTGAATCCGCGAACCATTATCCTGTCTTATTTTCAGAGTATATCAAAAAGGTTTGATAGTAAATATTTATAGCTTATAATTTAAGCCCTTTTGTTAACTTTTGTCGTGTAAAACAAGACACAATTTAGAAATATTTCACAAAATGCTTGACTTTTGCTTTTTAAGGTTGTATATTTGCACGTCATTTATGGTGAAAATATTCAAATAAAGGTGTAAATAAATTTTACCGAACAGGGAATTACCTGCAACCCTTAATTTTATAGACCTTTAAAGAAAATAAGCCATGAAAAAATAATTTAAAATAAGCTATGAATAAACAATTTTGAACCTTATTTGTTTCGTTTTGTATAGTTTTCTTTTCTTTTTTTGATTACAGTACCTGAGTCTTGTACTATATAATTATAGATAAAATTCCTAATAGTACTCCCATTATTCATGATGTAGTGGAAGGGTTTAAATAAAATTTATTACCCACTTAAAAATTGTCAGCTATGAAAAACACACTTTTACTATTTATTATGGCTACTTTAATGCTGTTTGCAGCTTGCGAGCCTGACTCCATTGAACTTCGAAAAGACAAAGTGAAAGAACAGCCCGTTTCCAACGATACCATCACACATGTAGATTCGGCTTACTACATGCTTACCTCACCTATTCATGATATTACTTTGGAAAACC
>JAVBQU010000194.1:0-5415 GCA_031548675.1 Bacteroidales bacterium | reverse complement strand
CAATTTCAGCATAATGAATCAAATAAGAAACAGCATAAGCACAAAATCAACCAACGACTTAACATTAACTGCAGGCTATGCTTTTTCGTTTTAAATTGAAATAGAGAAAACAAGAAAAATCTCTGTGACACTCTATGAAAGGAAAATATATTACACAGAGTTGCACGGAGGAAACACAGAGACTCACAGAGAAAAAAAAAATAATATGGATATCAATCAAATAACAGAAAAAATAATCGGCTCTGCCATAGAAGTACATAAAAATCTTGGAGCAGGACTATTAGAATCTGCTTATGAGGAATGTTTGGCTTTTGAATTGAAACAAGCAGGATTAAGTATCGAAAGACAAGTGCCTGTGCCTGTAGTTTATAAAGATGTGAAATTGGATTGTGGATATAGGATCGATATTTTGGTAGAGAAGAAAGTAATTATAGAATTGAAAGCTGTTGATATGCTTATTCCAATTCATGAAGCACAAATCCTTACTTATCTGAAATTTGCCCATAAAGAAATAGGGCTATTGATAAACTTTAATGTGACATTATTAAAAAACGGAATAAAACGATATCGGTTATAAAAACCTCTGTGACCCTCAGTGAAAAACCTCAGTGTTCCTCTGTGACATAAAAATAAATTACACAGAGATTCACAGGGAAAAACAAAAAAACTCTGTGGTTCTCAGTGACAAAACTCAGTGTTACTCTGTGAAAGAAAAGAAATTTGATATAAAACAAACAACGATATGAAAAAGATACTACTTCTTTTTACCCTTATATTCAGCGTTGGGCTTACATACGCCCAAACCCCCAATGCCGACCAAAAGAAAGCCGAGATACTAGCTGTTTTTGCCGAAATGCAAAAATACACCGATAACCTCGGTCCCGATGATTTGAACGAATTACCTATCGGAATCAAACGTACTATCAGCAATATAGAATATACCGTGGCTATTACTTCCGCCGTGTTTCATCAGGACTATGCCGAACTGACGGCTTATGCCCAAATCCGTCAGGTGCAAGGACAAATTTTGCTTTTTGGTGTCAGCGGATTGAAATTCAGTTATGAAGGCGGCATCGTTGGCGATGCCCGTTTGGCATTGCTAGGTGATTTTAGTTTTCCATTGCCCGGCAAAGCCGTTACCATGACAATGAAAGGCGGATTGAACATTGCCAACGGACAAATAGCCGATAACAGTACCTATATAACTATTGACTGCAAAGGATTTAAAGAACTGTTCCTGAATGCCGACTTGGAATTTTCAAAAAACATCTTTATTCCCTGTAACGAAAAAGGCGAAAAAATCCCTGACCAGCTTTTAAAAACCAATTTTCAAATACAAGTAAGCAATGCCAATGATTTATTAGTCGCTATCAATTTACCCAAATTCCAAATCAAAGGTTTGGAAGACTTCGTATTTACTGTTAGAAATGCCGCTTTCGATTTCAGCGACACCCGAAACGAGCAAAGCATAACCTTTCCGGCAGGATACGTTCAAAAATACGTCAACTTTCCCAATCCGAACATGTGGAGAGGCGTTTATATCAAAGAAATAGAAGTGCTGATGCCCAAAGCATTCCAAAAACGAAACTCAACCGATAGAATCGGCTTTGGCTCTCGCGATATGCTGGTGGACAACAACGGTGTTACCGGAAATTTCTTTGCCAAAGGAATTTTACCCTTAACAGACGGAACAGCTTCGGGCTGGGCATTTTCCGTAGATGAATTTTCGGTAAACCTCGAAGCCAACAGCCTTACCGCAGCCCAATTCAACGGAGCGGTAATGATACCCCTTGCCGAAAAAGAACCCTTAAAATACAATGCCATTATTACTGCCGACAACAAATACGAACTAACCATCGCCCCTATGGAAAAACTTACGTTCGACCTTTGGCAGGCAAAAGTGGTGCTGGATAATAATTCGTACCTGAAAATGCGTTTGGAAAACGATAAATTTCTGCCCGAAGCCAATCTAAACGGCTACATGAATCTGGGTTTACGAAGCGCTCCCGAAGATACAAGCAAAAAAGCCATTGCCATGATGGATCAAATCCGGTTTCAAAACCTGCACCTGCAAACACATACGCCCTACCTGCAAGTGGAATACTTCGGATATAACGGCGAAATCAGCATCGGCAACCTCCCTGCAAGCATTACCGAAATATCCCTGTCCACTCGCGGAACGGATATACTTTCCCTTAACATAGGCGCGAAAGTTACGTTGATGGAAAAACAGTTCAGCGCCGAAACACGATTGGGTATAGAAACCAAAATCAAAGACGAAGAAGGCAAGCAGCATTGGAAATTTGAAAGGCTTCGTTTCGACAAGATTGCTTTGAGCGGCGATATGGCAGGCATGAAGTTAGACGGCAGTTTGGAAATTATGGACGGCGACCCAACTTACGGCAATGGATTCAAAGGACAACTAATGGCAGACTTCAAAAGTCTGAATGTCAAAGTAGAGACAAGAGCCATTTTTGGTAAAAAAGACTTCAGCTATTGGTTCTTTTACGGAAAAGCCGAATTTCCATCTATCGGAAGCGGGTTTTTTAATATCAACGGATTTTCGGGCGGAGCGTATTACCGTATGCGGCGAATGCCCGACCGAGACGACTACATTCCCGACGAAACAATGGGTTTAGGCGTTCGTGCAGGATTGTTGTTCAATATTACTTCGCGCAGCGTAGCCGATTGCATGGCAGAGTTTGAAATGTCGTTCAACCGCAACAACAGCCTGCGTTACATCGGATTTTTCGGCTCCGCCAAAATGATGGGGCAATTGCCTATTGGCGGCAGTGCATTAGCGGCGGTAGAAGGCTATTCCAAGCAAATCAACGATAAAATGAGCACAGTAAAAGTAGCTGAATTGGAAAAACTCACAGCCGAACGCGAAAGAAGTCCGCAAAAAGCAGCCGAAAACGCCGCTCCTGCCGGCATGGATCCTAAAACCATGAGCGGTATTGCAGCTTATGTAGCCATGAGTTACGATTTCAACAATAAAACTTTCCACTCCACTTTCGATGCCTATGTAAATGTGGCAGGCGGATTGCTCAGAGGCGTAAACCCCAACAACCATGCGGGAACAGCCGTTGCACATATCGACCCCAACGAATGGTATATTCATGTCGGAACCCCCACGGTTCCTATGGGCGTAATGCTGGGAATAGGCAGTTTAAGCGTAAAAAGCACTTCCTACTTTATGGCAGGAACCAGCATTCCCGAACCTCCTGCACCGCCGCAGGAAGTAACAAGCATTTTAGGAATGGATGCCGAAAAAGGCATCAGACGTAATAACAGCTTGTTGGCAGGCGGACGCGGTATTGCCTTTGGAACCGGATTTTCATTGAATACAGGCGATATTACATTTCTTATACTGTATGCTAATCTGAAAGCAGGCTTAGGTTTTGATATTACCATGACAGAACAGAAAGATGTATTTTGCAAAGGAAGCAGCGAACCTATCGGTATTGATGGCTGGTATGCTACCGGACAGGCATACGCTTACCTTGCAGGGGAAATCGGCGTAAAGGTAGATTTGAAATTTGTGAAAGGACGTTTCCCTATTATTCAAGGCGGTGCAGCGGCATTGATGCAAGCTAAACTACCCAATCCTACTTTTATGAAAGGAACTGTAGGAGTGCAATACAATATTTTAGGTGGCTTAGTAAAAGGAAACTCTAAATTTGAAGTTACTTTCGGACAAGATTGCGAAATGGAAAAACGAGGCGAAAGCAGTCCTGTAGGCGGCATAAATATGATTGCCGACATTATGCCTAAAGAAGGAACAGAAACCGATGTATTCAATTCACCACAAGTTGCATTTAATTTTGCGGTAGGAACCGATTTTGTTTTTCCCGATGAAAACGGAAACGATAAATATTTTAAAGTAGTATTAGAAAAATACGAACTCTCGTCTAAAGGACAAAAATTGCAAGGCGAATTGAAATGGAATAATAATAAAGACCGTGTAACCTTTAACAGCCACGAAGTACTACCACCCAAATCCACTATCCAATTAGCAGTAGAAGTATCCTTTCAAGAAAAGAAAGGCAACACATGGCAAACCATATACAACAACGGGCAAGTGGTTAAAGAAACTAAAACAATTACATTTACCACCAGCGATGCCCCTAACGAAGTGCCTTTAAACAACATAGAATTTTGTTATCCGGTAGTAGCCCAACGCAATTTTTACAAAGGAGAAACCAATCAAGGCTATGTACAATTAAAGAAAGGACAAAGCTATCTATTTAATATTCAAGGGCAGGTACAACGTTTGGCTCTGCAACCTTCTACCGGAGGAAATAGTATAGAAACTGATTTTTCTTATAATTCTTCCGACCGCCGTTTAGCCTTTACTTTACCGCAAATGAATACCGCTAAGGAATATAAATTAAGTATTGTGAGTAAATTGCCGCAAGGTTCGATAGGGGTAACGACAGAAACCAAGAATATACAAAAAATAGGCGAAGCCGACGATTATGTAGAAATTACCCAAAACACAGCCCAGTCGGTAAGCCGTACCGATGTGGGTATTGTACTGCTGAGTTACGATTTCCGTACATCGGCACACGAAACCTTTGCCGCTAAAATCAACAGCATGAGGGTTGCTAACTACAATGTAGGATACATCAATTACCGTTTATGCGACTTGCGTTTGAATACGAACAGCTACGAACCCTTCGATTTGGTAGAACTAATCGGGAATGAATATACGGCGAATAAACCGTTGGTAAACATCGAATCCGACTTGCAAGACAGCCGTTACAAAGAGTATATGTATCCGCATTTATATCAACACATTCCGTATCCCGAAGGCGTCACTATTAGCAACAGAGATGTATCCATTTATGGTACGCCGCCTGCAAAAGCCTTTATAATAAAAGACAATTATGTGAGAGCGTTAGAATCGGAAGATTATGCTTCGTCGTCTGTAACACAACAGTTTCCCTATATTTACGCACTCTTCACTTCCTACGAAAACGACTATTATGATATAGGAAACCAATTAGCTAACAAGTTTTTAGGCAGAAGCAACAACCCCGATTATATCAATTACCTGCTTCAATGGGGTATGACATCTATTCCGGCAGGAATTTATGGTACGAAACTGCAATATAAATTTCCCAATCAAAATAATGGAAGTACAGCTAATTTGAATTACAAAAAACAGTAAACAGTGATCAGTTAACAGTAAGCAGTAAATAATGAAAAAGATAAAATGTCCTGCGGACGATAAAATAAATAAAAGTAGATAAAGGGATAAAAATAGATAAATGTAGATAAAATGTATTTATCGCGAACGCAGTGAGCATTTTATCATAAGCGAAGCAAATTTTTATCACTCACGTAGTGAGTATTTATCGCTCGAAGAGCTTTTATCATTCAAATGAAACAAAAAAATGAATATGAAGAAAC
>JAVBQU010000114.1:0-18796 GCA_031548675.1 Bacteroidales bacterium | reverse complement strand
GTAATTTGATTGTTTTGATAAACTGTTACTTGCGGATTCATATCCAAATTTACCACAAATTCGCCTTGGTCCGTATCAGGCATAAATGCAAACCCTATCAATCCCATTGGGAATAAAGCAAAAGAACCGATTAAAAGAACAGACGTAGTTACCAATATCATTACTTTATGCTTTAATCCGTACGCTAAAATTTTGCCATATCCGTTCTTTAAAGCATTAAATACTTGCTCAACTAAGCGAGAAAAGCGACCGGACAGAGTAGGGCGTGTATCATCGGATAGCTTCCCGAAACGAGACATCAGCAAAGGCGTAACTGTAAATGAAACCAGCAAACTGGTTAAGGTTGCCACAATAATAGGAATGGCAAATTCATGCAAAATATTTCCAATCAATCCGCCAGTAATAGCCAATGGTAAGAAAACGACTACAATTACAAAAGTAATAGCCATAACGGTAAACATAATCTGTTTACAGCCATCGATGGCTGCGTGCCATTTGGTTTTACCGCGTTCCATGTGGTGGAACATATTTTCGATAACCACAATGGAGTCATCTACCAAAATACCTACTACAAGGGACAATGCCATTAACGACATCATATTCAGCGAGTACCCTAATGCATATAAAGCGATAAAAGCAGGAACAATAGAAAGCGGAACTGCAATCATAATAATTAAAGCACTGCGTAGATTATGTAAGAAGATAAAACATACAATAGCTACAATAATAATGGCTAAAAATAGGTCGAATACAACAGAGTGGGCTGCAGCTTTGGTAAAAACCGAATCATCGGTAGCAATCTCAAATTTAACATTACTGCCCGCATATTCTTTTTCAATAGCAGCTAATTCGGCTTTTGCCAAATCAGCAACCTGTACGGCATTAGCATCACTTTGTTTTTGAATAGTTAAACCAATGGCATCTCTGCTATCAATACGGTTGATAAAAGTTTGCTCTGCAATACCATCCTGCACTTCGGCAACATCTTTTACTTTCACATCACCCCCATTCGGAATGTTCATAATTACAGTATTACGAAGTTCATCAAGGCTGGTATATTTAGCAGCTAAACGTACCGAATAAACTGCATCGGTATTTTCTATGTTACCTGCCGGAATTTCCATATTAGCCGTTTGTATAGCTTGCAATACTTGTAAAATAGAAAGATTGTAGGCTTTTAATTTTTCGGCATCAATATTTACTCTGATTTCACGTTCGCTTCCCCCAATCATGTTTACAGAACCTACACCGGGAAGTTTTGCCAAACGAGGCTGAACACGGTCTTCAACCAATTTATAAAATTCCGTTGAAGGTAAGGATGACGAAGCTGCAAGCCGCATAATGGGCTGGTCATCCACAGAAATTTTATCAATGGTAGGGTCTAAAATTTCTTTGGGTAAATTGGCTTTAATAGCGTTGATTTTCCGTTGTGCATCCTGCACAGAGCGGTTTATATCTGTACCCTCTCTAAATTGCACTGCTACAATTGAAATCCCTTCCCGAGAAGTGGAATTGATTTTATCTAAGTTTTCTAAAGTGGAAAGAGCATCTTCTATTTTTTTGGTTACCGAAGTTTCTACTTCTGTAGCTCCGGCTCCCGGATAAACAGTAGCAATGGTAAGTATGGGAACATCTACTTTGGGAATCAGGTTCAAATTAAGCATGTTGTAACAAACCAATCCACCAAGGGTTAGTACCGTAAAAATCACAACGATTAACAAAGGTTTTTTAATCGATTTTTCTACTATATTTGACATTATAATTACGAGATTATAGGTTATGAACTATGAATGATGAAATGTTTTATTTCTTCATTTTCTAATTCTATTTTTTTTAATTTTTAATTACCGAAACTTTTGCTCCGTTTGTTAGGTTAATCTGCCCGTTGATTACTACTTGGTCTCCTTCTTTTAAGCCTGAAGTAACTTCTAAATAGGCATTGTTATCTTGTCCTGTGGTAATTCTTGTTAATTTGACAACACCATTTTCTACTACATATACTGAAGGGTCTTTTACGCTGCTTACAATAGCATCGCGGAGAATCATTAAAGCTTTTCCTGTTTTACCCATATCTACCTGCACATTTACATAGGTTCCGGCTTTCAATGGATTTTTGGCATTGTTGGCAATCATAATTTCGACAGGATAGGTATGAGCATTGCTTCCTTTGGGACTGATATTTGATATGGTTCCCTTATAAGTTATGTCGGGATAAACATCTGTTTTTACATCTACAGTCTGACCTTTTTGTAATTGGTAAACGTTACTTTCAGAAACCGATAAAGTAACTTTCAGTTGAGCAACGTCAGCCATACCGGCTATAGATGTTCCCATGTTGACAAAAGCTCCTAATTCGGTATTTTTAGAAGTAATTACCCCGCTGAAAGGAGCTACGATTTTGGTGTCTTCCAATTGTTTTTTCGCATTTTCCAATTGTATTTTTGCACTTTCATAAGCCATTTTCATATCGCGTAGCTGAGTTTCAGATACGGCATCACCTTTGCGCAGCACTTGAAAACGGTCGTAATCATCCTTGTATTTATTGTAATTCAATTGAGCATTATCAAAAGCCAAACGTTTGTATGTATCGTCCACTTTTGCCAAAACAGCTCCCTGACTTACAAAATCGCCCAATTTAAAGTTGATTTGTACAATTTTTCCACCAGCTTCAGCGGCTACGGTTACTTCTTTGTCGGGCATGGCAGTTCCCACTAAATTTAATTCGTTGCTTGTTTCTCTCATTTCGGCTGAAGCTACGCTCACAGCAATTTGACCTTGTTCTGTTTTTACTGTTTTATGAGCATCTACCTGCTTTTTATTGCCTATTAATTTACCTGCGATTAATCCTATTAATGCAAGTACTACAACACCTATGATTATTGTTTTACGTTTCATTTTTATTTTTGAATTTTATTTATCTCTTAATTTGATGATTCTTATTTTAATTATGCATTAAGTTTTTAATCTGTCCGTTGAGTGACATAATCTTTAATTCGGCTTCTTTGAAATTATATAATGCATTTAAATATGCTGCCTGAGCATTATTCAAGCCCATTTCGTCTTGCAGCAAATCGCTCATACCAGCTAAACCTTCACGGTATTTCAATGCAGTTTCATTATATACGCTTTCAGCTAATTCAATATTTTGTTTTTGGCGTTCTACATTACTTTGGTTGTTTTTATAATTATTCATTGCAATTTGGTAGTTTACGTTGAATTTTTCTTTGGTATTATCCAGTGTTTCCGTTGTTTTTTGATAATCCAATTTTGCCTGTTTCGATTTAGCATGTTTTTCCAAACCGTCAAAAATAGGAATCGAAAGATTCAAACCAATATAGGATGATGAAAACCATTTATTTTCGGGACTATCTTGAAAATAATTTTTAAATTCACTTCGCATGCCTTGGTAAGAATACTGCCCCACAAAAGCCAGCGAAGGAATATATCCGCTATTGACTACCTTTTGGTTCAAAAGGTTAATTTCTTTTTGAGATTCTAGCATTTGAATATCAATATGACTCGAAAAATCTGTCATTAATTGAGGTGTTTGGTTCAACAAAGGCATTTCAGCAGTATCGGTCAAAACAATATTTTCTTGAAGCGGAATTTCCAACATATATTTAATCATATTCAATTGTTGTTCTAGTCCGGCTTGCGTATTGCTCAATTGAGTGTACAAATTTTCCAAGTTTACATTGATACGGTCATAATCTACTTTTTTCCCCATCCCATTATCCACCAATACTTTGGTAATATCTCTCAAATGCTGGATGCGGGTTATATTTTCTTCGACTAAAGAAACTTGCTTGGAAGTAGTAACTGCCAAAAAATATAGTTTCGATACTTCGTTTGCCAATTCCTCACTTACTTTTTCAACAGCCAATCCATTCAATTTTTGTGCTTCTTTTGATAGACGCAAAGCCGTTAATGCTGTTTGATTAAATAAAACCTGATTAAAGCTTGCAGCTAAAGCAGTGGTGTAGTTTGATCCCATTTGCACAGGAATATCAACACCGGGCTGACCAATAATTATTCCCGGAAGCATGGTTGTAGGCAATGCTAAATAATCTTGAAAGTTTCCTGAAACATTGACTTTTGGAAGTAAACTCGAACGGGTTTCGCTAACTTTATATTTGCTTTTTTCTTCATCAATACGTGCAGTCTGTACATTAATATTTTTTTCTATACTGGTTTGCACACATTGACGGAGTGATAAACGGGTTGTTTTCTCATTTTGAGCGAACAACAGAGGGACGCTGAATAAGACTAATGCGGCAGTTAAAAGATATGATTTCATTTATTTAATTTGTTGTGTATTTAAGTTTTGGTATTCTACAAAATTTTCTATTCTTAATTTTTTAATTTCTCTTGTTAAAAAGAATGAACATTCATTCATCTGTTGAGCAAAAAAGTCAAACTTTAATTAATGAATAAATATAAGTAAGCATTTTTTTGGTTTGCTTTGCCGCAGATGCAAAGTTTTTTATTGTTGTGGATGAATCGCTGACATCTATTGCTTTAGCAAATACTTTTGCCATTATTTTCACATCTACTTCTTGGCGTACTTCTTCTTTATTTATGCTATTTTGAATAGCAGATTCCCATTGTCTTAAGTCATTATCCAAGTAGCTTTTCCACTTCTCAATAAATTTTGGATAATGCTTGGCTGCTTGAATTATGAAAGCAGTATAGTTCAAAAATACGGTTTCAATGCCTTCAATCCGGTTTAGAAATTTAACCAAATCTTCCAATGTTCTAATCTTAATGTCTATAAACTCCAGAATAGTTGAACTTTTTTCATATCGAGGACGTATGAAATCTACTAAACCCCAGAAATATTTATCAACCACTGCACAGAATAATTCGTCTTTACCTGTAAAATAACGATACATAGCTCCACGCGACATTTTAAATTCGTGTTGTAAAATAGTCATAGAAGTGCTATCATAGCCTTTTACCAAAAAAGTTTCAAAGGATTTTTGTAAAATGTAATCTTTTGTGTCTTGTGCCATAATCTTGGTGGTTATTTGTTTTGAAAATAATCGTCAATTCTCTATTGCAACAATTATTGTAAATGAACGTTCATTTACGGTGCAAAAGTATATCCCTTTTCTGAATCACACAAGTATTTACACGTTAAAAAGTGAGAATATTTTTCAATGCGCTGATTATTAAATTTTTAAAATGAATGATTGTTTATTTTTAGGACAAAAAAAGTTGCTCTATTTTGTAGAGCAACTTTTTATTTAGGTATTATATTTCTTAAACTTCCCAAGTATCTCCGCTATTCAACAAATCATCCATACATTTAATAGGAGAGTTTGCCATAGCTTCATCCATTTGGTCTTCAAATAATTGATTATAGGTTTCAAATGATGCAGAGCGAATTACCCCTAAAGCCACGGGCATTTCAGGAGCACGCATTTGAGCCAGCATCAGATGTACACCTTGATCTTTAGTATATTGATCGTGAATCAATATATCTTTTTCAGTAATTCCGTTTTTGCCAATTTCTACAACTTCTAAACCTGTAGCCTTCAGAATCAGACCTTTGTCTCTGTTTTTACCAAAAATCATAGGTTGTCCGTGTTGTAGATAAATTGTTTTTTCGTCACGAACTTCTTTGTCTGTGATAGCTTTATGCGTTTTATCATTAAAGATAACACAGTTTTGAAGGATTTCTATTACCGAAGTTCCATTGTGCTTAGCAGCTTCAAGCATTACCTCCGTCATTTGCTTTGGATTTACATCCAAGGCTCTGGCAAAGAAAGTACCTTGAGCACCAATTACCAATTCTCCCGGATTGAACGGATGCTCAATCGTACCGAAAGGAGAGGTTTTGGTAACACTTCCCATACGGGTTGTAGGAGAATATTGTCCTTTGGTTAAACCATAAATTTCGTTGTTAAACATCAGGATGTTTACATCTAAATTTCTACGGATAATGTGGATAAAATGGTTTCCACCGATAGCCATAGAATCGCCGTCACCGGTATTAATCCAAACACTTAAAGCAGGATTGGATATTTTTACGCCTGATGCGACAGCATTAGCACGTCCATGTATGCTATGAAATCCATAAGTATTTACATAGTAGGGGATACGAGATGAACATCCGATACCTGATACCATGCAGTAGTTTTCTTTTTTATGCCCAATTTTGGGGAAAACATTCAAAACTGAGGCTAATATAGCATGGTCTCCACATCCGGGACACCATTTTACCATTTGGTCACTTGCAAAATCTTCTTTAGTTAATTCAACATCCGATTTTGGAACAAAACGTCTTTCCATATCTTATTTTCCTCCCAATAATTGGTTAATTTTTTCTTTAATTTCTGTAACCTCAAAAGGTAAACCCATTACTTTATTATATTGCTCGTAAGGGTATTGTGGGAATTTGGTTCTCAAATAACCAACAAATTGTCCCATATTCAACTCGCAAACCAAAATCTTTTTATATTTCTTGAGTATATCTTCTGTGTTTTTGGGCAAAGGCATAATGTAGTTGAAATGTGCATACGCTACTTTTTTGCCTTCTTCATTCAATTCTTCAATAGCAGTACTTAAAGAACCTGAAGTTCCTCCCCAGCCGATTACAAGTAAGTCAGCATCTTTATTTCCTTTTACTTCTTGGTCGGGAATAAAATTTGCTACACGATTTACTTTTTCCTGACGAAGATTAGTCATGATTTGGTGGTTTTCAGGATCTGTAGAAACATTGCCTGCAATATTTTCTTTTTCCAAACCACCCACACGGTGTCTCAAACCTTCCGTTCCCGGAATAGCCCATTCGCGAGCCAAAGTAGCTTCGTCTCTGCGGTAAGGCTTATAATTAGTATCATTAGCTTTCGCTATACGGGGTTTAATAGCTGGCATATCTGCCATTTTAGGAATGCGGAGCAATTGCGAACCGTTTCCTAAATATCCGTCAGTAAGTAAAATAACCGGAGTCATATGCTCCAAAGTTAGCTTAGCAGCTTCATAAGCCCAGTAGAAACAATCCGCAGGTGAAGAAGCTGCAACGATAATGCAGGGAGCTTCGCCATTACGTCCATACAGAGCTTGGGCTAAATCAGATTGTTCGGTTTTAGTAGGTAATCCTGTTGAGGGACCACCACGTTGTACATCCACAATAACCAAAGGAAGTTCGGTTATAACAGCTAAACCAATAGCTTCACTTTTCAATGACAGACCGGGTCCGGAAGTAGTGGTACAAGACAAAGAACCAGCATAAGAAGCTCCGATAGCAGAACAAATACCTGCTATTTCGTCTTCTGCTTGAAAAACTTTAGCTCCTAATGATTTATGTTTAGCTAATTCTACCAAAATTTCGGTAGCAGGAGTAATAGGATAAGAACCTAAAAATAATTTTAAGCCCGCTTTTTCAGCAGCAGCTAAAAGTCCCCATGCGGTGGCTGTGTTTCCGGTAATATTACGATAACGACCTTTGGGCATCTCAGCTTTCGTAATAGAAACTCTTGATTCTATCAACTCCAAAGTATCTGCATAATCAAATCCTGCTTGTAATACAGCTTTATTAGCATCAATCAGGATAGGATTTTTCTTGAATTTATTTTCCAAATAATGATTAGTAACCGTCAATTCTTTGTTACACATGTAGAAAATAATTCCTAATGCAAACATGTTACGACATTTTTCGGCAGTTTTGTTATCCAATCCTAAAGCTTCTACCGCTCTTTTGGTAGAAGAAGTAATAGGAGCCTTGATGATAACATACTTACTCATATTTGCAGGATCTAAAGGATCTGCTTTGTAACCTGCTTTTTCTATTGCCTGTTCGCTAAAAGTATCGAAATCCACTATTATAGTGGCTCCAATTTTCGCCCATTTGAGGTTGGCTTTAAGAGAAGCCGGATTCATGGCAACCAAAATATCGCATTTGTCGCCTGAACTGTGAACTTTTTTACCTATATGAACCTGAAATCCGGAAACTCCTGCAACAGTGTTGTGTGGAGCGCGAATTTCGGCAGGGTAATCGGGAAAAGTAGCAATATCATTTCCTGTAAGTGCTGCGGTGTCAGAGAAAAGCGTACCGGTAAGTTGCATTCCATCGCCGGAATCACCAACAAACTTTACTACAATGTCTTCTTTGACAATTACATTATTTTTGTCTGTCATTTCTATTGTTTTTGATGAAATTTTGAGCAAAATTACGCCTTATTTTTGACATTATCAGCCCTTTCCATGAGTTTTTTTATTAATATAGAGACATCCGCCATACACATCTGATTATCAAATATAAATGTCAAGTCTAAATAACAGCATGATGTATGACCTGCTTTTCATTTTTATTGAATATAAACCCGCAAAAACTTTAAAAGGTTTATGGGCTAAAGACAAAAGTAAGTTTAATTAATATCTTTTCCGTAACTCCGTAAAAAATTGTACTTTTGCTTTTCGAAAAAAGGCAGGAAATGAATTTAGTTCTTGATTTTGGAAATACATTAACCAAAATAGGATTATTTGAAAATGGTAATTTACAGAATGTTACATTTTTTGAAAAGGAAAATGCTGCAAGTATCATAAATTACCTTCAAAGTCTACAGAACATAAAGCATTGTATAGTATCATCAGTAATTGATGTAGCTGATGCAGTGCTTCATGAGCTTTCAAAATATTCCTACATGGTATTGGATGAACATACTTCAATACCTATTAGTAATAGGTATGCCAATCCTGTCGAATTAGGGAAAGATCGTTTAGCGGCAGCCATCGGAGGACATTTTTTTTATCCGAATTATCCGGTTTTAATTATCAATGCAGGAACTTGTATTACCATTGATTTTAAAGATTATATGGGTAATTTTCATGGAGGAGCCATTTTGCCGGGCTTGGAAATGAAATTGCATGCTTTGCACAATTTTACGAAAAAGCTTCCGTTAATAAAGCTTCGATGCACAGATTTATCTGTAACAGGAACCGATACTGAAAGTTCCATCTTATCAGGTGTGGTATGTGGAACTTGTTTTGAGCTGGATGGCTTTATAGATGAATATTTATCTGAATATCAAAATTTAAAAATAATTTTAAGTGGCGGAGATGCAGACTGTTTTAATGGCAAATTAAATCATGAAGTGTCTATTATCCCACATATTGTACTTTTAGGACTTAATCAAATATTGGATTTTAATGTTGAAAACAATAAAAATTAAATTCATATTCATTTTTCTTATACTTTCGCAAGTAGTTATAGCACAGGATGATATGAATTCTCCATATTCCCGTTACGGCATGGGAGAATTAATGGGAAATGCTCAAACAGGACTCCGTTCAATGGGTGGTATTTCTTATGGAGTTAGAAAAAATAATATTATCAATTCCTATAATCCGGCATCCTATACCGGCTTCGATACTCTTTCATTTGTGTTTGATATAGGCTTACAGTTTAAACAGTCGGAACTTAAAACCAGTACCTTAAAACAAAACACCAATGATGCCAATGTAACCCAGTTCGCAATAGGATTTCCTATTTTTAGGTGGTGGAAAAGTTCCATTGGCCTCCTTCCAATGGCAAATATGGAATATCAAACTAAGATTCCGGGCAAAGATAGCTTAGGAGGAAATATGACCTATCTATATAGTGGGTCGGGAGGCTTACGAAAAGTGTATTGGGGTAATGCTTTCAGTCCGACAAAAAATCTTTCGATAGGAGCCAATTTGAATTTTGTTTTCGGAGATTTAAGTAAGATTCGTACAGCTCATTTCGATTCAACCTACATTTTTGATTCCCGTTTTGAAGACCATACTTATATACATAATCTAACCTTTGATTTTGGGGCACAATATACTTTGAAATTAAATGAAAGAGATAATTTAATTATCGGAGCAGTATATTCTCCTAAATTAAAACGCAATACTAAGGTAGACCTTTTTGATCATACCCTGCTTTCAAATAATGTAAACTCCACCCTTGTCGATACCGTAACCTTTAGCCAAAATGTAGAAAGCAAAATACAATATCCTGCGAGTTTTGGAATAGGATTGACTTATAACCATGAAAAAAAATGGATGGTAGGAGCCGATTTTACATATACAAATTGGTCTGATCTGCGTATAAATGAAAAAAGTGATTCATTGCAAAATAGTTGGAAAATAGCCGTTGGCGGCGAGTGGAAACCGAATCCTGTCTCTCCTAATTATTTTAAAAGAACAGCTTATCGTTTAGGTTTTTTATATGAATCGTCTTATTTAAATTTGCAAAATACATCGTTATCTAAAATGGCAGTAACGGCTGGATTTGGGTTGCCACTACGTAAAAGCTATTCCACCATCAATGTGGGAATAGAATTAGGGAAGTTCGGAACGACCCAAAATAATCTGATTCAAGAAAAATATTTCCAAATATCTGTTTCATTTTCTGCTTATGATATTTGGTTTATTAAACGCAAATATGAATAATCAGTTTAATCATAAAAATAAGAACAACAGCTATCTGCATTTTTTGCAAATAGCTGTTGTTTTGCTTTGTCTGCCTTTTGTATTTTTTTCATGCAGAAATACAGATGAAAAAATACGGGAAGATAAAGAGTTTGTCAAAACAGGACCTGATATGAACATGAAAAATGTTGAAATAATCCGCAGCGATTCGGGGAAGGTACAATTGATATTGACAGGCTTGGAAATGGATACTTATGAGAGCGGCGAGCGAAGAATTATTTTTCCAAAAGGCATTAAAATAGATTTTTTAAAAGAAAATAAATCATTGAAAGCCAAACTTACAGCAAATTATGCTATAAATTACGTTGATAAGAAAATGATGGTAGCTCGTAATAATGTGATTATTATCAATTATGATAAGGGAGATACTATTTATACCAATGAATTTACGTGGGACCAAGAAAAGAAAAAATTATATTCCAATAGTTTTGTAAAACGTGTAAGTGCTTCGGATATTACCTATGGCGATGGTTTTGAAAGCGATGAAACTATGGATAATTATCAAATTATCAGACCTCGTTTTGATGTAACTCGAAATGATGAATAGGGTTTTAGGGTACAGGGTCGTATCCACTTCCTCCCCATGGATGGCATGAAAGTATTCTTTTCAATGTGAGCCATCCCCCTTTCAGAGCTCCATGTTTTTTGATAGCCTCTACTCCGTATGCCGAACAAGTGGGCGTATAACGACAGCTTGCAGGAAACCATGGAGAAATGGCATATTGATAAATTCGAATCAGAAAAATGAAAAGCTTTCCGATAATTTTATTGAATAGCCGGATTATTTTCATTTCGTAAATTTATTTGAGAAGTAATTTTTTGGATTATCTCTTGCATTTTGTGATTGAAAAGACGATAATCTCCAATTTGTGAACCTACAAAAACCACAGAAAGATAAATCTTGATTTGGTGCTGATCGAGATAATTATAAAATCCATTTTTTTGGTTTCGATAAACCTCGCGCAACAACCGTTTAATGCGGTTACGATGAACTGCCCGTTTAAAATTCTTCTTCCGTGCACTAAAAATTACCTGAACAGGCGGTATATTTCCTATGTCGGAATGTACCATCCAGCGAATACTGAAAGGATAGCTCATAAAAGATTCACCTTTTTCGTATAAACATTCAATAGCTTTGTAGTTACACAGTTTTTCGTGTTTTTTGAATGTTGCCACGTTTATCAGTATTGCTATTTAAACGATAAAAATCAAGGGAAATGAGGTTTATTTTTTAGTATTTTTCAACTGTTGCACAATGTATTCTTCAATAGCCATAGTCATAGAAGGAGCCGATTTGGTAGGAGCAGGTACATTGAGGTCTAATCCATATTGGGTAACTGCAGCATGAGTTGCAGCTCCAAAAGCTCCGATAGCTATGTCGTTTTGCTTGAAATCAGGAAAATTTTCAAATAATGATTTAATACCGAGTGGACTAAAAAATACCAACATATCGTATTTGGTCACATCTACCGATTTCATATTTTCTGAAACAGTCTTGTAAAAAATAGCTTTTGTATAATCTATTTCGTGCTTTTCAAGAACTTTGTTGATTTCTTGTGTATTAACATCGGAACAAGGGACTAAAAATTTTTCTTCGCGATGTTTCAAAATCAAATCCATCAAATCTTCAAACATAGTGAGTTTACTATGAAAAACCTTACGTTTGCGGTATTGGATATATTTTTGCAAATATAAAGCTACTGCTTCGGTAACACAAAAATACTTCATTGTATCCGGCATTTCAGTACGCAGTTCTTTGCAAATTCTGAAAAAATGATCTACGGCGTTACGGCTTGTAAAAATAATAGCCGTGTGTTCGAGTATATTGATTTTGTTGATTTGACGGAATTCAAGAGAAGACACGCCTTCAATTTTAATAAATTTCTTAAAGTCGATTTTTATATTATATTTTTCAACGATATCCTTATACGGTGATTTGGCAATGTCTGCCGGAGCAGGCTGCGAAACCAAAATTCTCTTTATTTTCATCCGTAATATAGCTTAAAAATTTACACAATGTACATCTCTTGAAAAGAGTCCAGTTTAGTTTTTCTTTTCAAGAATCCCTTGTAAAATTTTGTTTTTCAAATTGTTAAATAAAAGAAGTCATTAACTTTGAGGCAATTAACAAGGGTATAATTTCGACTGTGCAAAGGTACAAAAACAAATAGAGTTTTGAAAACTTTGAAAAGCTAAAAAATATTATTAAACTTCTAAATAAATAGATAAGGTAGGATATGCTTAATATGACCACAGTGGCTTGTAGGAAAAATTCGTTGAATTTTACATCTGAAAGATAAGACAAAGTTAGAAAAGGTAAAGCTAAGAAAGCATAAGTAAGATAAGAAACTATAATGTGGGATGTATAATGTGAAAGCATTTCCCGATCTTCAAACAAAAAGCTCAGAAAAAAAGCCCATATATATTTGATTTCCATGAAAATGAAAAAAACAGAAAATCCTACAAAAAATAAAGTAATATCGGAGAACTGATATAGCCTGCTTAATCCGAAAAAATGAACTGAGCGAACCATTGCCAAAGCCCAAATTAAAGCGAAGAAAAGCGATGCTAATACATGCCTGCCTTTAGCTTGAATATTGGTATCTTTACGAACTTGCAATAATTGCCGCGTACTGAAACATGCTTTGAAATAGTGGCTCAACCGATTTTTATACTGCTTGTAAAGTACTGCTAAAATGCATAAGGATGACAATAGCAGTAATGATATGATAATATTGTTGTTCGACTTGAAATTTTTGTATTTCAATGAATTTGATTGTAACTCATGTCCTGTAAATAAAGATTGCCTGTAAACAATACTATCTTTTTTTGGATGATTAAGCGTTTGCTGAGTAACAAATTTTGAAAAAAACGGTTCTTCCTGTTTTTTAAGAGGTGTAGTATCTTTGGGTAATGCAATGTACAATGGCGTATGGACACCATCTGTAGCTAAGATAGTTTTAGCAGTTTGTACTTCACTAGTTTGCATTACTTAATAGAATTTTACAGGTATGCAAATTTACATCATTTTTGATGTTTCTGAAAATAGGCTTTTTCTTCTGTAAAACCCAGCATAGGAAATTGAGTAAGAAGTTCTTCTATTTTGAGAAGTGCATGTTTGCAATGTTTTTGAAAGCTTTCAGACAAAATATTGAATGGACGATGTTCATACATTTGTCTGATTTTTTGAATTTCATGATTAAGCATTTGGGATTCGGAAGAGAAGAAAGTATTTGAAAAACGTTCCCAAATGTAGTTTATAGCTGTTGTATTTGGATGCAGCATATCTGCTTCGAAAAAACGATAATCGCGTAATTCGTCTATTACAATTTCATAACTTGGGAAGTAAAAAACGTTTTTGAACTCTTGGGTTAATTGGTAAACCGCAAGTGAAAGAATTGATTTACTGACTTGATTTTCAATAAATCCATCTTTCGCATGTCGAACCGGACTGATTGTAAAGAGTATTTGTAGATTCGGATTTATTTTCCTGATATTTTCAATCAATAACTTATACTTTTCTATAATATTCTCTATAGATAATAGTTCTTTTGTAAAAAGCGAAGTAGGCAATTTATGACAATTTCCTGCAATTTGTCCGGTTTCTTTCAATCGGTATACCCATGACGAGCCAAATGTAATTATAAGATAATTCGTATTTTGTAAAAAATTATTTGCCTGTTTAATATTATCATTGATTTTTTGCAAGCATAAATCTTTATCAGCATCAGCATAAAAACTATGATGATAAAGACTTTTCCATTGTTCGTTATGGAAGAAAATATCTTTTTCAGTAAAATATTTTTGAGATAAAATAAAATCGAAACTATCTGCAATAGAAACCGGATTATAAAGTATGCCGAAAGGATTGACCATAACTTGCATTTTGTGCTGTTCAAATTTTCCCCCTATATTTTCTGAAAAACAAGAACCCGACAAAATTATTTTATCTTGATGGCTTATTTTAAAAGGATAATGTTTAATGCTAACAGAAGTTTGCAAATTCATGGCTAAATCAATAAAAAGCAAAGATAATTCTTTTTTACAGAATTTGTTTTGGATTTTTTTTACAAAAGGCACAAAAAAGTTTGCGAATACAAAAATTATTTATACCTTTGCATCCGCTTTTTCAAGCAAAAGACCCGGTTCGGTAGTTCAGTTGGTTAGAATACATGCCTGTCACGCATGGGGTCGCGGGTTCGAGTCCCGTCCGGACCGCTAAGGGGTAAGTCAGAAGATGACAACCTAAAGCCAAAAAGTCTGTAGCATTCACTGTTACAGACTTTTTTCGTATATGTTAGCGTGGTAAAAAAGCCATTACTTAGCCGTTACTTTTAATGAAAATTGAGTACTAAGTAATTGATAATCATAGGATGGTTCACATGCCGTCCATACCGCAGAGAGTCTAAGACAAAAGACGCCAATTGCAAGACAAACCCTTCATATTCAGTGAATATGGAGGGTTTTTTCATTTCATTCTGTCCGTTCGGATGGACAAGAAAAAGCCAAAAAACGACAATTTCAGAAACGTAAACTGTACCCCTTTCCAGTTTTTCCGTAGGGGGTACACTTTTTCGAGAACAAGGGGGTACAGTTTGTCCGAAATTGGCAGTCTGTTGTCGTGTATTGGCAGTGTGCATATAACTCATTTCGAGATAGTTCAAAGTAATTTTGTAACATTAAAAAATGAGTGTATGAAATCAACATTTCGCATCCTTTTCTACCTGAAAAGGGACAAACAAAAAGCAGACGGCACTGTTCCCGTATGGTGTCGGATTACGGTTGACGGACAGGCAACCCGTTTTAACACCAAGTCGGACATCCGTCCCGAATTATGGGATGCCCAAGCAGCAAAAGCAAGCGGACGTACAAAAGAGGCGTTGGAAATCAATTCTCTTTTGGATACCATCAAAGCAAGTATCTACAAAGTTTACTACGATTTACAGGCGCGAGAAAACAACGTGAATGCCGAGCGGGTGAAAAACCTCTTTCTCGGTATCGAAACCAAGCATCAAACCATACTGGAATTATTCAGGCGGCACAACGAGGACGTTGAAAAATTGGTTGGTATAAGCAAAACGAAAGGAACGCTTCAAAAATATGAAGTAGCCTACAAACGTCTTTCTGACTTCATCAAATTGCAGTACAATACTTCCGACGTTTTCCTGAAAGACATCAACCACATGTTTCTTAGCGATTTTGAAATATACCTAATGACTTCCTGTAATTGTGGCCCGAATACGACGGCTAAATTCATGCAGCGTTTTCGTACCATTATTATAATGGCAAAAAATAACGGTTGGATTCATACCGACCCGTTTGCCAACTATAAGATACGATTTCAAAAGGTTGATAGAGGTTATTTGACTCATGAACAAATTGAAATCATCATGCAGAAAAAATTTACCACCAAACGATTGGAGCATGTGCGGGATATTTTTGTCTTTTCCTGCTTTTCGGGTTTGGCGTACATTGACGTGAAGAACCTGCGGGAAAACAATATCCGAACTTCTTTCGATGGTGGGCTATGGATAATGGGCAAACGTGAGAAAACGGGCGTTAACTTCAATGTTCCCTTATTGGATATTCCTAAACAGATTTTGGATAAGTACGCAGGGACATTGCCCAATAAAATGGTACTTCCCGTTCCGAGCAACCAAAAGGTAAATGAATACCTGAAAGAAATTGGCAATCTATGTGGAATTGAAAAGGAATTAACATTCCATTTAGCACGCCATTCGTTTGCCACCCTGACACTTAGCAAAGGCGTATCTATGGAAAGTGTAAGCAAAATGTTGGGGCATACCAATATAAAAACTACCCAAATCTATGCCAAAATAACAGATGCTAAAATAGGTAATGACATGGCGATGTTTGCCCAAAAATTGGAAAGTACGAAAGTAAAATCCAAATCGAAATTAGACAGTCTGTTTGAGTGCCTTTCTCTGAACGAAAAAATGTTCTTGTTTAATCTTCCGACAAACTTACCTTACAATAATGAACGTGAAAAACGGATGTCGTTAATGTGGAACAGCCTTTCGGAAGAAGAAAAATCATCCCTTTGGACAAGGGCATTTGAGAACAAAGAAGACACAGTTTTCATACCGACAGTTTTTGAACGGAAGTTAGTCGTAAACCAATAAATACAATAGTCATGAAATTACAAGCAATCAAAGACAAAATCATCATTGTACAAGGGCAACAGGCTATTTTGGACAGCGATGTCGCCATTTTGTACGGCGTGGAAACTAAACGTATCAATGAGGCAGTAAAGAATAACCCCGATAAATTCCCCGAAGGGTATATATTGGAATTGTCTGCTGATGAGTGGAATGGAATGAAGTCGAAATTTTCGACTTCAAAGATTGGTGGCAAAACAAAGCTACCCAAAGCATTTGTCGAAAGGGGTTTATATATGTTAGCAACAATACTAAAATCACCTGTGGCTACCGAAACTACCATCGCGATTGTTGAAACCTTCGCTAAAGTCAGGGAATTATCCCGCACCGTTGCCGAACTGCAACAACAAAGCGATAAGGAACAACAAAAAACGATGCTGCAAAAAAGCGGCGAAATTATGTCCGATATTATTTGCAGTGATTTTGAAACGACCAATACAGAAACGACCATTGAACTCAATTTATTTGTATTGGGGTTGAAACACACCATTAAGCGAAAGCCTAAGAAGGAATAAGTAACATAAAACGAAAAGGTCAGAACTTAATCTGACCTTTTTACATTAATAAACGGTCTTTACGACCGCCTGAAAACGAAACCGTCTTCGTACCAGTAATCACCAATGAATAAGTCGCGGGCGAACTTTTCGTAATCGAAGTACGTTTTGGCAAATTCGGGTAAATCGGGATAACATTCTTCAATTATTTCGTAAGCGTAATCTCCTTCGCTTTCATACTGACCTTGATAATCATCTTCAAACGATGAAATCAAATCGGTAATATCTTCCGAAGCAATATCGCTACTGTTATCATTGCACCATATGCTGAATGCTTCCTGTTGCGTTTCGCTAAGGTTGCCGACGGCTTCAATAATCTCGAAAATATTGGGTGAAAGCCAACTTTCCCCGATAAGGCTGTCGGGAATGTATTCCCAATCTTGGAACATTAGTTCGGGGTCTTCTTCATCGTTGTGAAGTTCTTTACAAGCAGCATAAAATTCTTCACTGTCGGAATATTCCGATAAATCCATCCATTTTCCTTCGATAGAACCATTGTTATACTTAGCGTATGTTCCCACATAAATCCGTGCTTCCGATAAATTTTCCATGACTTCAATTTTTTAAGTTTCGACCTGACGGTCATTTTGTTTTCATGGGCAACTCGCGGTGTAGGTTTTAGGGATGTCAAGTTTTGCAAGGGAAATACGCTCGCCCGAAGGGAAAGAGGAAGATTTCGTGAAGCAACCGAAGGCGTGAACTTTACAACCCGTGAAGAAGCCGTAAACACCTTTGCCCGATGAATGCAAATGACGACGTTTGTCGGATGTAGAAATAAAAAGTCATGGCATCGGAAGTACGACTATGTGTGATATGCCGTCTATCAAGGTTTTTCTTGGAAATGGATTCTTGCTTTAGATGTTCTGACACGTTCATTTTACGTTGGTTAGTCAACCCCTGCCAAACGGAAGCCAACCCCTGCCACAAGATTGTAAAACCCTTATCATCAAAGGGTATCGTCCTACTTTTGAACTGCATTAATAGTGATGCAGCATTAAAATCAAAAGTAATATGGACGAGAAAGTAAAAGACCAAGATGTATTATTGGTCAAGGAAAAAGGCAGCGATGAACTAAAAATCGTTACAGGCATTGAGAAAGACGGTAAACCCAAAGCCGTAGAAGCCAAAGAGGAAAACAATCCCGCATTTCTGAAAATCGACAAACACGGCAACGTGTTGGAAAACTTTTTTGCGAACTTCATGCGGCAGGTCAAAGACCCGACCCGTTTCGAGTTCTTCAAAGCCCCAATGGATAAAGTAGGCGAAGTCGTGAAGAAATTGCAGGAAGCCTTCAAAAAGCCCGATGACCCTGTAAGCAAAGCCACCATCGACATGCACAAGGTCGAACCGCAAGCACAGGGGCAAAAGCAATCTACCCACACCATTGACGAAAGCCGTATCGACTGGTCGCAATTAGAACGACTGGGTGTAACGCGCGAAACATTGGAAAAGACAAAGAGTTTGGATGCGATGTTGAACTTTCAAAAATCGCCCGTACTGCTTCCTATCACGGCGAAGTTCGATGACATTACCCTGAAAACCGATGCCCGTCTTTCGTTCCGTGAAACACCCGATGGCAAACTATCCGTTGCCATCCACGCC
>JAVBQU010000011.1:0-2523 GCA_031548675.1 Bacteroidales bacterium | reverse complement strand
TCAAATGTACCAAAGCAGGAATAAAACCTGCAACTACCGTTTTAGTTGCCACTATCCGTGCATTAAAATATCACGGCGGAGCCAAATTAAAAGAACTCAGCACTCCCGATGTATCTGCATTGGAAAAAGGGATGGATAATCTCAAAAAACATATCGAAAATATACAATTATTCGGTATACAACCCATTGTTGCTATTAATCGTTTTGTATCCGATTCCGAAGATGAAATCCATTTATTAAAATCCACCATAGAAAAAATGGGAATCCAAATTTCTTTGGTTGAATGTTGGGAAAAAGGAGGCAGAGGAGCTATTGAATTAGCAGAAATGGTACAAAAAGCCATTGAACAAAAGTCTAATCAATTTGCCCCTTTGTATAATGTAAATTTATCAGCAGAACAAAAAATTAATCTCTTAGCTACCCAGCTTTATGGAGCTAAAAATGTAGAATATGATACCGTAGCCAAAACAGCATTGAAAAAAATTGATGAATTGGGTTGGGGACATCTGCCTATATGCATGGCTAAAACACAAAAATCTTTATCCGATAATCAAAGTCTGAAAGGAAGACCAGAAGGCTATATTTTTAAAATCCGAGAAGTAGAACTGGCTTCAGGTGCAGGTTTTATTATCCCGATAGCCGGCAGTATTATGCGTATGCCCGGTTTACCTGAAGAACCTGCTGCCGAACATATCGAAATTGATAATAACGGTACAATCAGCGGATTGTTTTAATATGTACTTCAAAAACTAAAAAAGGGAGCTTTTAGCTCCCTTTTTTAGTTTTTGAACTTTCACTAATTACAATCCAAACTTATACATAAGTCCAATTTTAATAGTAATTCCTCCCATTCCTATTTTTCCAGATTCCTTAATTACATCATACCCACCACCTTCTTTAAACTTTTCATATGTATAGTCATATTTGACAGAAGTACTCCAATCGTAACCGAGATCAAATCCAAATGAAAATGCTCTACCAACCCAAAAACCAACATGAGGTGCAAATCCAAAAGTTGTTCCTTTAACTGGTGTGTAAGTAGTCTCCTCTGCGCCAAATGTCACTCCCATAAATGAATCTGTTTCACCAATTGAGTTAGTAGCAACAACATTTAGCATGTATAATCCTATATTTAAGCCGACATAAGGGCGAAAAACGCGATCTGTCATCAAATTGAATCTACCGCTGACAAAAATATTTCTAACTTTTCCTGAACTCAATGATGCAGAACTTCCATCTTCAGATACGTCTAAAGTACTAGATGATCCTATAAGAGAATGTCCTGTGAAGCCCAATCCTAAACTTAATTTATCCTCCATGATATATAATTGAGGATGTATCCCATACTGTCCTCCAAGAACGTAAGATTCTGTAATCGTTCCTGTTGCAATAGTTAAACCTCCATCTACAGCAATACCTAAACTCATATCACTACTACTTCCTTTTCTTTTTCCACCTTTTCTTTTCTTAGATTTTTTTCTTTTTTTCTTTTTAGCAGTTAATTCAGTGTTATCCTGCTGACCTTGAGAATCATTGTTAGATGCAAAAACATCGCCCATACCCATTATCATGACCATGGCTAAGGCAAAAAATAACTTTTTCTTCATAATACTTAGTTTTAGTTTTGATTAATAAAATATATAAACCGATTTAAAGTACAAATGTAGTAAAAAAATGGAAACAATTAAATGTTTCTTCTGAAATATTTTTCAAATTTTCACTTGGGCAGCTCAAAAACCTCAAGATTGCTGATTATATCATCATTTATTTGGAACCGTACAGCGGTAATAAACTTATGAAATCCATACTTTCCTGCTGCTCCCGGATTAATATGCAATAATTGTCTTTTCTTATCAAACATGACTTTCAAAATATGCGAATGCCCGGAAATAAATAATTTTATAGGCGTAATTTGCAATATTTCTTTTACCCTCGCCTCATATCGTCCGGGATAGCCCCCAATATGAGTCATAAAAACATTTACATCTTCGCATCTGAATATTTGATTTTCTGGATATACAGAACGAATTTCATATCCATCAATATTACCATAAACAGCCCGCAACGGAGCTATTTTAAATAATTCTTCGGCAATTGCCAACGACCCCATATCTCCGGCATGCCAGATTTCGTCACAATTGTCAAAAAACAATTTTATACCTTCCGGTAAATAAGCGTGGGTGTCGGATAATAAACCTATTTTCGTCATACACCCCTCCTACATTTTATGTAATAATTTATTGCCGATTGCACATTGTAAACATAATTTTTTATCGCAATATGAAGCTTTTAATTCCAATAGAGCTTGTGATTGCAGCGCATTTTCAGGTTTAATATTTGCTATCTGCCACGCTTTCACAATGTTATTGCTTTCGGGTGCAAGCTGTTGCAATAAATCTAAAGCTAAATCTTTATACTTTTGATTATCATGCTTGATTCCATAAATAAACAAAATGGGAACAACCGTATTAATCAGTAAAATATGGATTCCGGTTTTCCCAAAGTTTTTCTTTGATGAAGTTG
>JAVBQU010000083.1:0-3158 GCA_031548675.1 Bacteroidales bacterium | reverse complement strand
AAAGTACATCCAGCTTCCGATTCCTATTATTAAGAGTATTGAGGCAGCAATACTGATAGTTTGCCAATACTGGAAAAAGAAATTCTTTTTCTTTTCAGATTTCTGTTTAATTTTTCGTTCTAAATCTTCAATGGCTTGCAGATGTTCCCCCTCAACACTATCGAAACCTTCTATAGCCTCATTCAAAAAAGGATCATTCATAGCATCGCGCTCCAATTCATTAGCCGCTTTGCCATGCCGTTTCCCTTGTATGTAATCTTTCAGTTTCATGATTTCAAGTTTCAAAATTGTTGAATTGTCTGATAGTTATTGTTTAGTTTCCTTGTTCATAGTTTATAACTCATAACTATAGTTCATGCCTCGTAGTTCATCACTTTTAAAATACAGCTCTTTAAATTCCGTTTACCATTCTGAATATAGCTTTTTACATTATTTAAAGTAAATCCCGTTATCTCTACAATATCAGCATACGATTTTTCTTCCAAATAAAAATAATGTACGCTTCTCCGCTGTACGTCCGGCAGTGTGGTAAGGCAATGAGCCAAAGCATCAGCTTCCTTTTGCGATTCCGGTTTATCTATTAGAGTAAAAAAATCATCATTTTCCACAACACTATCCTCTATTTCTACAAAAATATTTTTGCTTTCTTTTCGCAAATTCATCAAACAGTGATTTTTAGCAACACTATACAGCCATGTTTTGAAGTTCTTTACCTCATATTTCGATAATTTATCTGTAAGACTTTCAAAAATATCCATTACAGCATCTTGGGCAGCATGCTTATCCCCTAAATATTTAAGAGATAAACCATATACCAAAGGAATATACCGATGATACAAGTCGCCTAGTACAGACATGCTCTTTGTATGCCGATAATGATGAAGCAATTCTTCATCCGGTAATTCCATTTTAGTAGGTTTACTTTTCAACTAAATATTTATCTATGACGATTTTTTTACAAAGGTAGAAATATTCTTTATTCCTCATAAATTGAATTTTTCTATTTACTTTTTTTGAGTTTTTCATTTAGCAGAAACAATTAAGGTTTATACATGTTGTTGCATAAATATATATCTATTTTTGAGATATTTAAAATTGAGTAGTCCACATTATAAAAATGATGTATCTTTGCCGATTTTTAAAATCATCCACTTAATGAAAAGAATTAATTTCCTGATTTTTGCTGTTTTTCTTATTTTAATTGAGGTTTCTTGCGGGCAAAAAAAGAAAGATTCCGAATTGCAGACTCAGGTTGTTCCGGTTAAAGATTCAACCAGTGTAAAAGCTGTAAATAATGAAGTTATTGTAGAAAAAGATTTTCTGTATAATGAGCATACCCTAAGCGATACCTATCCTTACAGAGATACAGTCAGGATGTTTCAATGGGAAAAAATACACTCCTATCTTAAATTTATAGATTCTATACAATCAGAACCTTCACTTTGGGGAATTTTGCAAAACCGGAATAATAGAAATGGAGAATCTGTACTTGTTAAAGCTTACCGCAGAGATGCCTATAGCCGTGTGGTAGATACATTCGGCATAGAACGGTATCAAGGCATTCCTTTATTTGAGATGGAAGATACTATTACTCCAGAACGATATGGTTTGGATGGATCACTTGTAAAACTGGCTCAAGACAGCACTTTTTTTATTACGGCATCCCCTGTATATTTCGGAGGTATGTTTAAGGTTCCCAAACGTTATGTAAAACCTATAGGAGATACGATTATTTTTCATAAAGTAATTTTTGTAGACCGGATAAATCAGAATATTGCAACCCTCGAAAAAGTAAATTCAAAATGGTTGGTCAGGAGTATGAACCCTGCTACTACAGGTTTACATAAACCTCCGCTTATGCAGGAAACACCTTTGGGTATCTTTATTATTCAAGAAAAAAAAGCAAAAATGGTTTATTTAAAAGATGAATCCATTGAAACAGGAGGTTTTGCTCCTTATGCAAGCCGTTTCTGTAATGGAGGATATATACATGGAGTTCCGGTAAATGAACCTCGTAAAACCGCTATCGAATTTAGTTCGAGTCTAGGAACCACACCCCGTTCACACATGTGCGTTAGAAATGCGACCTCACATGCTAAGTTTGTTTACGATTGGGCTCCTGTAGAAAAAACGCTTGTTATTGTTTTTGAGTAAATCATTCGGTAGCAGCATAAATTTTCCGGCTGCTATCAGCCAATTGTCATTTTTCAGTTGTTACTATCCTCTTCTATTTTACTTTCCTTTATTTTTTTCTTCCTGTTTTTCAAAGTAAAACAAAAAAACTTTCATTTGATTTATGGAATTTATGAAATAGATTCATCTATGTAGTAAAACCAAATTTATTTACTAAAAACATAATCTTATGAAAACATTAACTCAAAAAATGATGGTAAGCTTTCTTTTAATTTTAGGAATATGCTTTACAGCATGTAGTCAACAAATTACAGTAACAGGAAAGGTAACAGATGTAAAGAAGAAAGCTTTAGCAGGGGTAACAGTAACGGTAAAAGGTACAAAACTGACTACCAAAACCGATGCCCAAGGCGAGTATAAAATAGCGGCACAAACCGGAAAGACCTTAGTATTTTCGTTAAAAGGCTTCGCGACTCAAAGCATTGTGGTAAAAAATGCAAGACATGATGTTACGCTAAAAGTTCAATTCACACCACCGGTTATAACAGCTCATGAAGAAATATCGGCTTGTTGCGATATGGTGATAAGCGAGGCAGCATGCAATAAATCGATAAGCTGCATCCAATATACACCACCTGTAGTTAGCAATTATGATCATCAAAATAATGAAGAATATTCTACCAATCCGGAAAACCGTTTTATATCTGTTACAAAAGAAGCCCTGTCTACTTTTTCGTTAGATGTAGATGCAGCATCGTACAGCAATTTACGCAGAATGATTAATCAAGGACAAATGCCCCCCAAAGATGCTGTTCGTACCGAAGAATTGGTAAACTATTTTAGCTATAATTACCCACAGCCCAAAGGTAAAGATCCGGTAAGCATTACTACCGAAATAACCGCCTGCCCTTGGAAACCCGAACATAAACTTTTCCGTATCGGAGTAAAAGCCAAAGAAATACCATCAGAACAATTGCCGGCATCCAACTTTGTGTTTTTAATTGATGTTTCCGGTTCTATGTACG
>JAVBQU010000182.1:0-8946 GCA_031548675.1 Bacteroidales bacterium | reverse complement strand
GAGGTGCTAAAATAGAAACTGATTTGCATGATACTATAGGAATATTCAGCACAACTTATTCTCAAAATATTACTATAAAAAACCGTCCTCAGGTAGCAGGACAGTATTACGATTGTATGCAGGGAACGTCTATGGCATGTCCTTTAGTAGCCGGATTATGCGGATTAATGTTGTCGAAAAATCCCAGTCTTACTTCCGACCAAATTAAAGCTATTTTACAAGCAACTTCTGTTCCGTTACAAGGAAACCATACCATAGCACAAGGTGCCGGAATGATTGATGCTTACGCAGCTATGCAGGCAGTAGCGGCTACTGTTCCGCAAGCCTCTTTTACCGCTTCTTTAACCACCGCAGATACGGGAGCCAGCATTGCTTATACTAATACAAGCCTTCCTGCTTCTCAGCCTGATTCTATACCTATCCAAACTTATAAATGGTACTTTCAAGGGGGAACTCCCAGCGTTTCTACAAATGAGAATCCGGTTATTACTTACCATACACCCGGTATGTTTTCGGTAACATTGGTAGTTACAGATACAATGAATGGAAAAGACTCATTGGTAAAGGAAAATTTTATAAATATAGCTGTACCTGCTGCAAATCCCGCCACATTAAATATTGACAGAGATACTCTGTATGTCGATTATTTTCAGGATGCTGAAGCCGGTTTTAATGTGATTTCGAATATTAATGGATGGGCTGCGTCTACTGCTTCTGATTGGCTGACGCTAATGCCAACCGTTGGCGATACGAATGGAACTGTTTTTGTAAAAGCGGATGAAAATCGTGCTGTTGAACCCAGAACAGCCATAGTAAAAATACAATACAACACACTTGTGGATTCGATTCTTATTGTACAAAAAGGGGGGCTTTCTACTATTACATTTAATCGTAATGCTATACAAATTGATAGTTTAGGCGGAATAGATTCTTCTATTGTTGTAATAGCTAATACTTCTTGGACTGCTGCCGCTTCCGATTCATGGTTGTCCGTATTGCCTTTGCAAGGGATGGCAGATAGTACGGTTTTAGCAATTTATGTTGATAGTAATTTAACGAATAGTACCCGAACAGGCACTATTGCTATTACTGCCCAAGGCATACGTAAAATAATTTCTGTAAAGCAGACCAGTTTTAATGTTACATTCAGCATATATCCGGCATTTCTGACTATTGGAGGAACGGAAGGTTCTCAGGGTTCGGTTATAATAACAACTTCCATACCTTGGGTTATAACTCCTGTCGATTCTCTGGATTGGCTGTCTGTAAATCCTATGCAGGGAAATACTACAACCACTGTTGCTATAACAGCTTCCAACAATCCGGGACCATTATCCAGAACTAAACAAATAAACATTACAGCTGGAGGCGTTACCAAAAAAGTAACCATTAAGCAAGATGTAGGAACAGCTATCAGCGTGATAGGAGAGGACAAAGATGATTTGCAATTATACCCCAATCCATTTACATCGTTTGTTTATGTAATGTCTGATAAGGATTTGAAATCCATAGAAATAATTGATATAACGGGAAAGATTGTTTTACACAAAACCATAGCAAACTCGAGCCAATCGCCCGTATATTTAGATTTAGGCAATTACGCAAAAGGAATTTATGTATTGAAGATATTAACCAGCCAAGAAGAAACTATATATAAAAAGCTGGTAAAGATGTAAGGATAGGTTTATATAGATTGCTTCCTGCTTCGTTCCTCGCAGCCGCAATGACGTAAAATTGATTAGATAGCACGTCATTGCAAAGCAGATGTATAAGGCTGAAGCAATCTGAATTATCAGGTGTAAATATAAAGTTTAAAAACTTTGCTCAATATCTTTAGAAACTTCGATAAGTTCGCTCATAACCATAGCCGTTGCACCCCATATAATTTCATTCTGTACTTTAAAACAAGGTGTTTCAAAACGCAAATCTTTTTGAGGCGTAACCGTAATGCTAGACCTGTTTTTTTTATCAAAAAAATCTTTAAAGGGAATTTCTAATATATCCGCAACTTCTGATTCTTGCCCAATAAAATTAGGTACAGATGCCGTATAGCCGACTACCGGTAAAATTAAAAAATCACTGGGTGGAATGTATAGCTCTGTAAGTTTGCCCAAAACTTCTACTTGAGCCCTAGGAACGCCTACTTCTTCCTCTGCTTCGCGTAAGGCGGTATAAATAAGGTCGGGGTCTGAGGTTTCGTAACGACCGCCGGGGAATGCAATCTGCCCGCTATGTACCCCATCGTAAGTAGTTCTTTTAATAAATGCGATGTGTAAATCATTATTTTTATAATAAAATAAAATCAAAACCGCAGCCAGCTTGGCTGTTTTATGATGAGTGGTACTATCTTCTGCCAATAAATCCGCTGTACGCATGGGAGGAGACATAAGTACTTGGGCGTTTTTACCCGGTAAAGGCTGTTGAAGCCTTAATTGTAATGCTTTTAACATCTTATTTGTAGTAGTATAAAGTAATTGTTTCATTGCTTATGTTTTAGCTTTTAGATTACTTCGTCATTGCTGCAATAGCCAAGCAATCCATAGCTTTATGAAAGGTTATAATTTGTTTTCTTAAATGTAAAATGCTTCGAGTCGCCCTGCTCGCCGTATGCAATGGTATCACCTACAGAAAGAATGCGTCTTTCTAAAGCCGCAGTAGTATCATGAGCCTCTTCGTGTGTGCCGGGTTTATTTTCATAAAGCTTATAACCCTCGCGGTATTTTTCGGGTGTAAGATTAGGCATCACCACGTTCGCTCCTGCCAAAAGGGCTTTTTCCCTACCCAAATCATCCAGCGATTGCAGTGCCGTAGCTGCTGCAATATTTATTTCCGGCATCATAATCCGTAAAACAGCAATCATTTTTAATGCCAATTCCAAACGCTGTTCTTTAGGCTGTAACAGAGATTGGTATTCGAATAGGGGCGTATCGGGATGTTCCACATAAGGACCCATGCCTATCATATCTACATCAAATTCTTTGAAAAATAATAAATCATCAGCCAAATCGTCCAAAGTTTGAAATGGCAGCCCAATCATTACGCCGGTTCCGGTTTGATAACCTAATTTCTTCAATAAGGATAAGCTATCCAAACGTTTTTGATAATTGTGCAGGCTGTCGTTGGGATGTATTTTGTGATACAAATCGAGATTTGTAGATTCGATACGCAGCAGATACCGATTTGCTCCGGCATCCATCCATCGGCGGTAAACCTCTTCGGTTTGTTCGCCCATTGATAAAGTTATACCGATAGGCTGGTTATGCCTTTGTTTTATTTTTTGTAAGAGAGAAGTTACCCTATCTGTAAAAGCCTTATCGGTTCGCTCACCTGATTGCATTACAATAGATGCAAAATTATGTTCTACAGCAAAATCTACAGCATTCAAAACCTCTTCATCGCTTAAAAAATAACGTTCAATTTGCAAATTTCCACAACGGATGCCGCAATACAAACAGTTTTTAGCACAAGTATTCGATAACTCTATTAAGCCCCGTAAATAAACCTTGCGTCCTACATATTTAGCTTTGGTTTCAAGTCCTTTTTGTAAAAGCAATTGCAGGTCATGATCTTTGCAAGATAATAACATAATAAGTTCGTCTTTCGACCACGATTCTTTATTTAACAGATGCTGGAGGTTCATACGGTTTAGATTTTCTTATCCTTGATTCTTTCAAATTGTGTTTTCTGCATAGTATCTTTCAGCGACCTTGCAGGTCTGAAAGCTACCCTTTTGAAATGAATGGAGGCTGCACGTATTTCTGATGCAGATTCCACTATCCGGCTTTGGGCTGTAACAGAAAAGGTTCCCAAATCATCAATTTTTACATTGAATCCATTTTGTAGCAAAAACACCATCATATCACGCATATTAATCATAGAACTGTAAACGTCGCCTTCGGACAAGGATGATGCGGATGATATTTCTTTGGCAAGCATTTTCAAATCGAAAGTTCCCTTGCTAACCACACTGGGCTTTAAGCCTTTTTTGGGTGGTTTATTAATAGTATCAGCTATCTGAATCATCTTATATTGTACACTCATAGCTATTATTTTTTTCTAAATAAAAACATATTCTCCATCCGTATATCTAAGCTTACAGGCTTTGTATAGATTTAGTAAGTAGTACTACTTACTAAGTTTTCTCACTTGCGAGACTAAAGTATCCAGTACTACTTACTTTACTAAACGGTACTGTTTAGTACTTAGGCTTGCTTGAAAAAATTTAGTTTCAAAGTTCATAAATGCTTATCTGCACATTAAAAAAACCTATGTATGAGGGAGAAAATAGTATTATGCTCTGTTATTTTTCTATTTTAAATGGTGCAATTTTATTTAAACCAGTTCTTTAATTAAAAATTTCTATAGACCTGTCAAAAATTCCGTTGATATAGGCAATCGTAAGTCCATAGTTAGAAACCGGAATATCTGCCTCTATTGCCGGTTTTAGCCGGTTATGCAATTGCTTTTTCGTTATAACGCATCCGCCGCATTGGATTACCAAAGCATATTCATGTATGGCATCAGGGATAGGAGAAAGTCCGGCTACAATGGTAAATTCCAGTTGTTTTTGTGTAAAACCTAAAAGCATTTTGGGTAATTTTATCCGTCCGATATCTTCGCACGAAGCATGATGAGAACAACTTTCCAGAATGAGAACTTTATCCCCATCTTTTAAATCAGCTATCGTTTTTGTACCCATTAAATATTTTTCAAAAGCTCCCTTGTGGCGGGCTAAAATTACGCTGAAACTCGTCAGCGGAATATTTTGCGGTATGCTTTTATTCACGATATCAAAAACCTGACTATCTGTAATTACCAAATCAGGCGTAAAAGTCTGTAAGCAATTGGCTATTTGTTCCGGCTGACAGGTAATGGCTATAGCTTTATTATCTAAAATATCTCTGATGAGTTGTACCTGAGGTAAAATCAAGCGACCTTCGGGAGCTCCCGTATCAATGGGCGTAACTAACAAAATTTTTTGGTTTTCAAAAATAACTCCTTTCAACATAGATTTGTGTGCAGGATTAAGATTCTCTGTCTTTTTTTGTAAAGCAGTTATTACTAAATCCAAACTCTGATGATGGAAAGTTGAAATTTCTATAGTTTCGGGATACTTTTTTTGTAATTCCGCTGTAAGCGGACAAATATCTTTTTTGCTGTGGATAAGCAGGTAAGGAATATCAAAGTTTTGAAATTCCTTAATTAAAACTTCTTCAAAATTTCCCCAGTTATGATGTGTCCATATAAGAATGGCAATATCTATCTGCTTGATAATCTCTTCCGATTTTTCGATGCGTTTTCTGCCCAGTTCGCCCACATCGTCAATACCTGCCGTATCAATTAAGACCACAGCGCCCAAACCCTTGATTTCAATTGACTTTTTTACAGGGTCGGTAGTGGTTCCTGCTTGGTCAGATACGATAGCTATTTCTTGTCCAGCCAAAAGATTAATTAAAGTACTTTTTCCGGTATTGCGTCTTCCGAAAATTCCAATATGAATTGCCTTATCCTTAGGCATAATAAGCGTTTATTGGTTAGATGCTTCGTGTTCTTGCGATTTCTTTAAAATCATATCCATCAACTGAGTGTCCGAAAGACCTATAATCATCTGTAAATCTTTTATGTCGGATGCCCTGTAATGATTCGGATATTTTTGCAAAAATCTCTCACAATTTTCTCTTGCCTTAGTGCTGTCTTTTAATATTTCGTTGTAGCATAAAGCTTTGTAATAGGTTGCTTCGGGAGCTTGTTTGCAATCAGGATAAGTTCCTGTAATTTTATCCAAAAGCGAGATGGCTTTAGTTCCGTTTTTCATTTGAATGGCAACATCAGCGGCTCTCAATAAATAATCGGGAGATAATGAGTCTTTTTCGTAATGCGACGCATAGTTTTCATAAAGCATAATGATAGAATCTGCTTTCTCAGGCTGAATAGAGGTTGTTTTATTCTCAAATAAAACATTTTCGAAAGCAGCTATTTGCTGGTAATCTTTTTCACGTTGTGATTGGCATTGTGAAAACAAAGAAATACAAATAAAGGAAATAAAAATATATTTGAAAATTTTCATGTGCTTATGAGTTAATATTATTTCAAATTTGGCTTCGCCGAGCTTCGCTTCGCTACGGTTCAGATTTCAAGATTTAGCTAAAAAGCATAGGGTTTACAAGTTTACATTTGCCTGTAAGCATTACTAGAAAATTACCGTTTTGTAACAGCAAATTTCATTTTATAGTCTGCACTTACATTTCCGTGTGTAATATCGTTTAGTTTTCGTTTAATCATCATTTTCTTCAATTGCGACAAACGGTCTGTGAAAATTTTACCTTCTAAATGGTCATGTTCATGCTGCATAACCCTTGCCTGAAGACCTGTGAAAACTTCATTTTCATGGAAATTAAAATTTTCATCATAGTAACTTACTGTAATTTCCGGCTTACGCGATACATCTTCACGCACATCGGGAACACTCAAACAGCCTTCGTTAAAAAACCAAGGCTCGCCGTTTTCTTCCTCTATATGTAAATTAATAAAAGTCTTTTTAAAATCTTTCGCTTCAGGATAATCTTCTTCAAAAGGGCTTGCATCAATTACAATAATACGTATAGATAAATCTATTTGAGGAGCAGCCAAACCCACACCGTGTGCGGCATACATAGTTTCATACATATCTGCAATTAATTGTTGTACCTCGGGATAATCCTTATCAATATCTGCAGCAACTTTTTTTAAGGTCGGATGTCCATAGCCTATTATAGGTCGTATCATGGTGTAATGTAGATTTTAAAATAATTATAATCTGTTTCTATGCTCTAAAAAAGATTGCAGAATAAGCGTTGCACTTACTGTATCAATTAAACCTTTATTCTGCCGGTCTTTTTTCTTCAACCCCATATCCAATATGGATTGGGAAGCTATTTTTGAGGTAAAACGCTCATCGTAGCGAACTACCGGGATATGGGGGACGGATTTTTGTAAATCATTAATAAATAATTGAATATCTGCCTCAACTTCCGAAGCGGAATAATCCATCCGATGAGGTTCGCCTACAACAATGCATTCCACATCTTCCTGTTCGATATAACCCTTGAGAAACGAAATAGTTTCTTGGGGCGATAAAGTTTTTAACCCTGTAGCAATAATTTGCAGCGTATCGGTTACAGCAATACCTACTCTTTTTTGTCCGTAATCTATGGCTAAAACCCTGCTCATTACTCACATTTTTAGACAGCAAAGTTACGTAAAAAGCTTAATTTATAATGTATTTTGCGTATAAAAAAATATAAAACCCATAAAGGATAAATACATTTTGAAAAATGAAGAGATACAATAATCTATGTAAAAATCCGTTGTGTAAAGTAAACTTTTCCGTAAATTTGCATTTCATTACATATTACCCACTTTGGGATGAACAAATTAAAATATTTCATAGGCATAGCTTTTCTTTCATTGTATTGTGCTATTTCTTTGACCTCATGCGTGAAAGAAGATAAATTCAATACAGACTCTTCTTTTCGGCTTGCCTTTTCTAATGATACTATCACTTTCGATACGATTTTTACAACGACCAGTTCTGCCTTTCGCGAACTCAGGGTGTATAATGATGGAAATGACCCGATAAAAATCTCTTCAATTTTTATTCCCCAAGGCGACCAATCCCGCTACAGAATTACCGTTGACGGTATTATGGGAAATTCGGTAAGCGATGTAGAAATACTTCCCAAAGATAGTATTTCTATTTTTGTAAGGGTAAATATCAATCCGAATGATAAAACGACGCCTTTTATCGTATCTGATTCCATTATGTTTAATATCAACGGAAGTACGCAAAAAGTTATGCTCTCGGCATATGGGCGGAATGCATATTACCATGTACCCGATTATAATTCTAATAGATATTTTGTTTATCTCGACGACAAAATGCGGGAAAGACGGATATATTATTCTTTGGCAGATGAAGGAGGCGCTAAAAGCGGCGTTGAAATATCGGGCGGAACAATTAAATGGAAAACGGATAAGCCCCACGTAGTTGTGGATTATTGTGTAGTAGATTCTACGCAGATTTTAGAACTAGCTTCAGGAACTGATATTTATCTATCCAGCAAAGGAAGATTATGGGTTTATAACAGCGGAACGCTTAAAGTTTCCGGAACAACCAATTCGCCTGTTACTTTTCAAGGAACACGCTTAGAGTCTTTCTATCAAGATGTGCCGGGGCAATGGGAAGGAATCTGGTTGTCGGTAGGCAGTAAAGATAATGAAATTGATAATGCCATAATCCGGAATTCAAACATAGGGCTGCTTATAGATAGCTGCGTAAATGCAAATCCGACCTTAAAACTATCTAATACGATTATAAAAAATGCCCATATGTACGGCATTTTGGCTCAAGGGGCAGCCGTAGATGCAGAAAACGTAGTAGTGAGCAATTGCGGACAATCGGCAGTAGCCCTTACTATCGGAGGACGCTATAATTTCAGACATTCGACCATTGGCAATTATTGGAACGGAGGTACAAGAGTGACACCTTCTGTTATCTTAAATAATTGGTACGAAGATAGAGACGGAAATATTCATGTGCGTAACTTAGATCAAGCCTATTTTGGCAATTGCATTATCTATGGCAATATCGAAAACGAATTGTCATTGAGCGGAAGAACAGAAGGAAATTTTATTTACAGTTTCAGGAATTGTTTAATTAAGTCATCGCAATCATTTAATATAAGTGGATTTACAGATTGCGAAGCCTTACGGAATAAAGACCCGAAATTTGTTGATACCAAACATAATGATTTACGGTTACAAACCGGTTCGCCAGCCGTGGGGCAAGGTAATTCTGACGATGGCTTATTAGTCCCCTACGATATAAAAGGCTTTGCAAGGTCTTTCAATCCGACTTTGGGTGCTTACGAACAAACTGTAGAACCATAATTTATATACTTAAATAAG
>JAVBQU010000105.1:0-10324 GCA_031548675.1 Bacteroidales bacterium | reverse complement strand
AGAACTAGAAGAACGCGAAGCCGAACCTTACAGCGAAACCGAAGTAATGAAACGTTTGGTTGTAAAAGATGAAAAGGTGGTGCTAGCCCATTTACAGCATTTGAAAAATTGCAATCAAGAGGAATTATTACAAGAAGGTTTGGATTTCATCCGAAGCCATAACATAGGTATTAATATAGATAGGTTTAAAAATCAAAGCAAAAATAATATGAATGAAAATAACATGCCTCATGGCGGAGGCTGTCCCGGAAGCAGAGCCATGTCTTTTGAAAATACCCATACAGCATCCGCTTCCACTGCCAATACACAGAGTGAGTTGCAGCAATGGCCTATCCAATTACATTTGCTATCGCCCCAAGCACCTTATTTAGCAGGCAGCGATTTGTTGCTGGCAGCCGATTGTACCGCTTTTGCGGTGGGCGATTTCCATGGCGAATTTTTAAAAGGTAAACGCTTGGCAATAGCCTGTCCCAAGCTCGATAGCGGGAAGGAAATATATGTAGAAAAACTCGTAAGCATGATTAACGATGCCAAGATAAACACCTTAACCGTGATGATTATGGAAGTGCCCTGTTGCAGCGGATTGTTGCAGATAGCACAAATGGCGACAGCCCAAGCCCAGCGTAAAATTCCTATTAAATTTATAGAAGTAGGCTTACGTGGAAATATTCTAAGAGAAGAATGGGTGTAGTGAACTATAAATGATGAACTATGAACTTTTTTAGTAATAAGGAAACTCTGTGTATCTCAGTGAATCCTCAGTGCAACTCTGTGGAATAAATTTTGAAACTTGAAATCTGAAACTTGAAATTAACAAATAACTAAATAACTCTCCAAAAATTAACTATTATGGAAAATATGTTTTGCTACCAGTGTCAAGAAGCAGCCAAAGGCGTAGGCTGTACTATAAAAGGCGTTTGCGGAAAAGACGACCTTACCGCTAATCGCATGGATCTGCTGTTGTATGTAACCAAAGGTGTTGCTGTTATCAATACCGAATTATACAAATCGGGCTACCGCAGCGAAAAAGTTTCTAACTTTGTTATCGATGCTTTGTTTTCGACGATTACCAATGCCAATTTCGATGTAAAAAGTATAGAAAAACGCATTGAAAATGGTCTCGAACTCAAACAGCAATTGTTGCAAGAAGCTCAAAAACGAAATGTAAGCATTCCTCAGGTGAATGAAGTTACATGGAATGGAACCCATGTAACATGGGATGCTATGGCAAAGCTGGCAGGTGTTTTGAGCGAAAGCAACGAAGATATTCGTTCATTGAAGCAATTGGTAATATTAGGCGTAAAAGGTATGGCTGCCTATGCAGAGCATGCTGCCAATTTAGGTTTCGAAAGCGAAGATATCAATATCTTTATACAAAATGCTTTGGCTAAAACCACCAACAAAAACGCAACAGCCGATGAACTGATTGCTCTTACTTTAGAAACCGGAAAATATGGAGTAGATACCATGGCTTTGCTTGATAAAGCCAATACTACCTCGTATGGAAATCCCGAAATTACCAAAGTGAATATCGGCGTGCGTAATAATCCTGCCATTTTGATAAGCGGACACGATTTAAAAGATATGGAAGAACTGTTGAAGCAAACCGAAGGTACAGGCGTAGATGTGTATACCCATAGCGAAATGCTTCCGGCAAACTACTATCCTGCATTTAAAAAATACAGCCACTTTGTAGGTAACTACGGAAATGCTTGGTGGCACCAACGTGAAGAGTTTGAAAGTTTCAATGGTCCTATTTTATTTACCACCAATTGTATTGTACCCCCTTTATCCAATGCAGCTTACCTCGACCGTATTTATGTAACCGGAGCTACAGGATTGCAAGGAGCTAAATATATCCCGATGCGCAGCAACGGCGGACAAAAAGATTTTTCGGAAATTATAGCTCATACCAAACGTTGCAATCCACCTACAGAAATAGAAAAAGGAGAAATCATAGGCGGTTTTGCACACAACCAAGTGCTGGCTTTAGCAGATAAAGTAGTAGATGCGGTAAAAACCGGAGCTATCAAAAAATTTGTAGTAATGGCAGGTTGCGACGGCAGAATGAAAGACCGTAATTATCACACCGATTTTGCTACCGCATTACCTCAAGATTCTGTGATTTTGACAGCAGGATGTGCCAAATACCGTTATAATAAACTGCCTTTGGGCGATATCGGTGGAATTCCTCGCGTATTGGATGCCGGACAATGCAACGATAGTTATTCTTTGGCTGTAATAGCCTTGAAACTGAAAGAAGTTTTTGGTTTGAAAGATATTAACGAACTGCCTATTGTTTACAATATCGCTTGGTATGAACAAAAAGCAGTAATAGTACTCTTGGCGTTATTGTATTTAGGTGTAAAAAATATTCATCTCGGACCCACTTTGCCGGCTTTCTTGTCGCCCAATGTAGCAAAGGTGTTGGTAGAAACATTCGGCATCAGCGGAATCTCTACGGTGGAAGAAGATATGAGAAATTGGATTAATTAGTTAGATTAGTCATGCGTTTTTGATTGAACAGAAGCATGAGAGAGGAGAGGGGTTTCACCAAAAGTGAAGCCCTTTTTTATGTGCCGGCTATTCCGCTATTGGGGAGACCGTAACTCGATATCATCTGTTGAATAGTAGAAATGCCTTTGCCATGTTCACCATAACACTCTTAAATATATTCCAGAGACTTTTATTGTTAAATAATTTATACCCTATTCCGGAAGCCCTCATTACAAAAAGATAAGCTCATACCGATATTTTCCGTACATTTGCCTATACAAATCAATAATAGGAAATGATGATGAAAAAACTTATTTGGATTTTGCTTTTTATTCTTTCAATAAGTACCATACAAACTCTTAATGCCCAAAAACAGCCCCGCAAGGGAAGTAACTCATCAAAAGCGATTGCCTATTTCGATAAAGGAACCCATCTGTACGACATGCGGCAGAATAATGATGCCATTACCGAACTAAAAAAAGCAGTAAAAGAAGACCCCGATTATGTAGATGCACATATGATGTTAGCCGAAATATACCGCGACATGGGGCAAAAAGACCTCGCCATTCAATCTTACAAAGAAGTTATCCGCATCAATCCGTCGTTTTTTCCCCCCGCATATTGTACCTTAGCTAAGCTCGAACTATCCATAGGGAATTATCAGGAAGCCTACGAACATGCACAAGCCTTTATAAACTATCCCAAGCAAAAAGAAAGCTTGGTAAAAGATGCCCAAAATATTTTAGATATTGCCGAATTCAGCATTCATGCCATCGAACATCCTGTGCTGTTCGACCCTCAAAATTTAGGAGAAAATATAAACAGCGAATATTCAGAATATCTGCCGGCAATAAGTGCCGACGATTCTATGCTCGTTTTTACGGTGTTGTTTCCCAAAACCAAGAATACGATTCAGCAACACAATAAAGAAGAAGAAGACTTATACGTATCCTATAAAAAGAATGGAGAATGGATGCCCCGTTCACGTTTGCCCGAACCCTTAAACAGCTTTGGAAACGAAGGAGCACAATGTTTAGCTCCCGACGGACAAACGGTATATTTTACAGCATGCAACCGCGAAGACGGCATAGGAAGCTGCGATATTTATGTATCTAAAAAACAAGGGAATTCATGGACACAGCCCATAAATTTGGGAGTACCTGTAAATACTCCCTATTGGGAAACCCAGCCCTCCATTGCATCCGACGGGCGTACCCTCTACTTTCTAAGCAACAGACCGGGCGGCTTTGGAGATGCCGATATTTGGAGAACCTATTTGCAGGACGATGGTACTTGGACTGTTCCCGAAAATTTGGGCGACAGCATCAATACACCCAAAAAAGAAATGTCGCCCTATATCCATCCCGATAATCATACCTTGTATTTTGCTTCATCCGGACATGTAGGCATGGGAGGCTTAGATGTTTTTTACAGCCGCATGGATGAAAACGGAAAATGGCATAAACCTGTTAATTTAGGATACCCTATCAATACATTTGCAGACGAGGTAAATCTGATAGTTTCTGCCAAAGGAGATAAAGCCTACTTCTCATCCGATAGAGAAGGCGGATTCGGACAGCAGGACTTATACGCTTTCGATTTGTATCCAGAAGCCCGCCCTGTTTTAGTTACCTATATGAAAGGAAAAGTATATGATGCCGCAACCAAAGCCCCTTTAGAAGCTTACTTCGAAGTTGTTGATTTAGCCAGTGGCAAAATAGCCGCCTCAAGCACTTCAGACGTAGTTACCGGAAATTATTTAGTAAGTCTGCCCTCCAATGCACAATATGCCCTTAATGTAGCAAAAGAAGGATACTTATTCTTCTCCGAAACCTTCGATTTAAAAGGAATAAACAGTCAAAAACCCTATTACAAAGATATACCCCTGCATAAATTAGAAATAGGAGCATCCGTAGTGTTGAAAAATATATTCTTTGCCACAGCCAAGTCCGAGCTTAAAGAAGAATCTAAGGTAGAGTTGCAAAAGATTATGACCTTACTCAAAAATAATCCAGCATTAGCCATAGAAATTTCAGGATATACCGACAATGTAGGAAACCCCGAAGCCAATAAAATCCTGTCAACCCAAAGAGCTTTGTCAGTGTATAATTATTTAATTCAAAATGGCATCGATAAATCTAAGTTAACCTACAAAGGCTATGGCGAAACCCAGCCCATAGATACAAACAACACCGAAGAGGGCAGAGCCAACAACCGCCGGACAGAATTTAAGATTATTCGGAAATAAGTGAATGAGGTACAAGATATAAAGTACAAGTTATGAGTTATGAATTATGAATTATGAGTTGACGAGGTAAACCTATGTGTCTATGTGGTAAAACGTGTGATGGGTAACAAGGTTAGATACAAGTGAATAAGTTAACGAGTAAACAAGATACGAGACACAAAATAAAAGTAATGGTAGAAATCATGAACGTTATAACTTTATAAACCTTACAAACGTTATAACATTATAAACATTCAACAACTCAAGAACTCAACAGATTTTGAACCCGGACTAAGAAAATTACATAGATATGAACGCAGAAATTATCAATATAGGAGACGAATTACTCATAGGGCAGGTAGTTAATACCAATGCCGCTAAAATGTCACAATACCTAAACGACATAGGAATTAAAGTAAATCAGGTAAAAATCATTGCCGACGTACAAAATGCCATTACAACAGCCATAGAATGTGCCATGAAACAGGCAGATGTTGTATTGCTTACCGGAGGGCTCGGACCTACCAAAGACGATATTACCAAAACAGTTCTTTGTCAGTACTTTAATACCCGTTTAGTCTTTTCCGAAGAAGCCTATCAGGAGGTAGAAGCCATATTTGCCAGAACCCGCAGAACGGTAACAGAAACCAATAAACAACAAGCATTTGTACCCGAATCCTGTACACAAATTCCAAATAAAAACGGTACGGCACGTGGCATGTGGTTCGAAAAAGATGGGAGAATCCTAATCAGCATGCCCGGCGTACCTTTCGAGATGACTGCCATGATGGAAAATTATGTAATTCCTTGGTTGCAAAAACATACAGGCTCTACACACATCATTCATAAAACCTTAATGATACAAGGTATTGGAGAATCATTTCTTTCTGATACCATAGAAGATTGGGAATTAAGCTTACCCTCATGCATTCGCTTGGCATACTTACCTCAGCCCGGTCTTATCCGCTTACGGCTGACAGCCCAAGGACACGATAAAGAGCTGCTGGAAAAAATGCTTGCAGAAGAAATAAAAACGCTTAAAGAGATAGTACCCGAATATATTTTTGCAGAACAAGATACCACTATGCAGCAGGTTATTTTTGACCTGCTTACCCAAAACGGAAAAACGGTTTCATTTGCCGAAAGCTGTACCGGAGGTTATATAGCCCATCTGCTGACATCTATAAGCGGAAGTTCTGCATGTTTCAAAGGCTCTATGGTAACTTATGCCAACGAAATCAAATCACAAGTATTGCAGGTTTCCGAACATGATTTAAAAGAGTACGGAGCCGTAAGCGAAGCCGTAGTAAGGCAGATGGCAGAAAATATACGCTTACAGATGAAAACGGATTATGCCATAGCAACATCGGGCATAGCCGGACCCCAAGGCGGAACTACCGAAAAGCCCGTAGGAACAATTTGGATAGCCGTATCTAATGGAAAAGAAACACAAGCCCGATGCTTTCATTTCAATGGCGACCGTATCCGTAATATCCAGCGGGGAACTATTGCCGCTTTAAATATGCTGCGGGAAATGATTTTGGCAGATTATTTTGTCCACTAACCATTTTACACGTAACTTTGTAGAAAATACCTTTTTAAATTACGATTTAGTTATTTTAAACTACAAAATGACATGATTTTAAATAACGAAATATTTACCTTTTTAAGCGAACTGAAAGAGAACAACAACAGGGATTGGTTTAATGCAAACAAGCAAAGATTTTTGGCTGTTAAAGAAAGTTTCGAACAGTTTATCGAAGAATTGATTCCTCAGGTTGCAGCCTTAGATAGCGGCATAGGAAGCCCTAAAGCTTCTAGCTGCATATACCGGATATATCGCGATACAAGATTTTCTCCCGATAAAACCCCTTATAAAACCCATCTGGCAGCTTTCTTTGCCATTGGAGGCAATAAGCAATTAGGAAAAACAGGATATTATGTTCATCTAGAACCCGATGAATGTTTAATAGGCGGAGGAATTTATATGCCTTCACCCGAAGATTTGAAACTGGTACGAACCGAAGTTTATTATCACACAGACGAATTTAAAAAGATTATCAAGGATAAGAACTTTGTAAAGTATTACAAAGAAATTTCAGACGATCAAAAACTGAAAACAGCCCCTAAAGGATTCCCTAAAGATTTTCCGGATATAAACCTGCTGCAATATAAGAGTTATGCTTCCATTCATGGGTTTGATAAAGGCATTGCGTTGCAGAATGATTTTATGGATTATGTTATCCAAGCCTTTAAAGCCACTCTTCCGCTCAACCAATTTGTAGTAAGAGCATTAAGCTTTAAAGAATAAACTCGTAACTGCCATGATATTAGGATTGATAGATTTCTTACCCCAGTTCGGTATATTAGATATTGTAGATATTATTTTAGTTGCCGTATTGTTCTATGAAGGGTATCGTTTGATAAAAGGAACAGCAGCCCTCAATATATTTTTGGGTATCTTGGCTGTTTTTCTACTATCAAAAATAGTAAGGATATTGCATTTACAGATGTTTGCATCTATTCTCGACCAATTTATCAGCGTAGGTTTTATAGCTTTAATTGTCGTATTTCAGCCCGAAATCAGACGTTTTTTATTGATTTTGGGAACACCATCTGCTTACAGAGGTTCCAAGAAAGGATTGCTTTTTTGGAAGAGAATCATAACATCCCCCTTGCTTATCGACCCTATAGTGCAGGCATGCCAGCGGATGTCGAAAGAACAAACAGGAGCTTTAATTGTAATTGCACGTCAGCATGAACTCGATACATTCAGCCTTACAGGAGAATATCTCGATGCAGCTATATCGACTCAATTACTCGAAAGTATTTTTGCCAAAAACGGACCTTTACACGATGGAGCAGTTATTATACATGGAGATAGAATCCGTTCCGCACGGTGCATTCTGCCTGTGTCGGGCAATAGCGATATCTCTCCGAACTTAGGTCTCCGGCATCGCTCGGCTATGGGTATAACAGAACAATCCGATGCTATTGCTATCGTTGTTTCAGAGCAGACAGGCAATATATCCTATTGCCAAACAGGACATCTTACGCTGGATGTATCTCCGGCACAATTAAAAGATTTCCTCGAAGATACCTTTAAAAGGCTAGATAAAAAAGAAACCAAAGAAGCCGAAAAATCAGATAAAAAATAGACAGATGAAACTACGTATAGGATTAGGATTTGATGTACATCGTTTAGCACAAGGCGAGGAGTTTTGGTTGGGAGGAATCAAAATAGAACACACTCAGGGAACAGTAGCCCATTCAGATGGAGATGTTCTCATTCATGCCATTTGCGATGCAATGCTGGGAGCTGTTAATTTAGGAGATATAGGCAAGCATTTTCCCGATACCTCGGCAGAATTTAAGCAGATTGATAGTAAGGTATTATTGAAACGTACCCTGAAATTGATTCAAGAAAAAGGATATGCCATAAACAATATAGACTCTACAATCTGTCTGCAGAAGCCCAAAATAGCTTCATTTATTCCGCTTATGCAGCAAACCTTAGCCGAAATCTTGGGAGTAGAGGTTGAAGATGTTTCCATTAAAGCCACCACTACCGAAAAATTGGGTTTCGAGGGTAGGGAAGAAGGTGTATCTGCCTATGCAGTTGTTTTATTATCCAAATAAGAGATAGTCATAAGAATTTTACAAAAACATTACTTTATAAATTATGATAGTTGTAACAGGAGCAGCCGGATTTATAGGAAGCTGCATGATAACCAAACTCAGCCAAGAAGGCTGCAAAGATATTATTGCAGTAGATGATTTCTCGAACGAGGAGAAAAATAAAAATTTGAAAGATAAGAATATAGGCTTCTGCATCGACCGCGAAGTATTTTTTGTCTGGCTTAAAGAAAACTATTCCCAAGTAGAATGTATTTACCACATTGGAGCCCGTACCGATACTGCGGAATTTGATTGGGATATTCTGGAAGGTTTGAACCTGAAATACAGCCAAGAGATGTGGAAAGCTTGTACCGATTACCATATTCCGTTGGTTTATGCCTCTTCGGCAGCTACTTATGGAATGGGAGAACATGGCTATAGCGATAACCATGAAATTGTAGCCCAATTACAGCCGTTGAATCCTTACGGAAAATCTAAAAATGAATTTGATAAATGGGTATTACAGCAGACTTCCTGTCCTCCTTTTTGGGCGGGGTTTAAGTTTTTCAATGTATATGGTCCTAATGAATACCATAAAGGACGCATGGCTTCAGTTATTTTCCATTCATTCAATCAAATTAATAAAGAAGGCTTTGTAAAACTTTTCCGCTCGCATCGCCCCGATTACCAAGATGGAATGCAGTTGCGGGATTTTGTGTATGTAAAAGATGTCGTTAATGTTTTATTCTTTGTTATGCAGACCCGAAAACAGAACGGTATCTATAATTTGGGTACAGGCAAAGCCCGTGCTTTTCTGGATTTGGCAAAAGCGACCTTTTCAGCTATGGGTAAACCCGAAAATATACAATTTATCGATACTCCTGAAGACATCCGGGATAAATACCAATATTTTACGCAGGCAGAAATGCAAAAACTTTTATCAGCAGGCTATACACAGCCGTTTTATACTTTAGAAGAAGGTGTCTCGGACTATGTGAAAAATTATCTGATGACAGGTAAATATCTGTAATAGATTTTTCAGTCATCAGATAAGAAGTTTTTAGGTTTAGCGAAGTGTAATTGTCTTTATAAATCTGCCTATTTATCTTGTCTTTGTAATCAATAATAGGACTTGGGGTTTATTCCCAAGTCCTATTATTAGTTTATTTATTTTATCCATTTATTAGTACTGTCTGGTTTATATTTACATGGATAAAAGTAAAAAGTATCTATATTTATTTTCCGCGGAGGTTCTAAAACAGAATATATCTCCGGTCTATTAAGCACTAAGGTTGTATCATTAAGAATTTTTCCATTGTATGTATAGGTTGCATACCCCCCTAACTCATAATAAGATAGCCAGCCTGAAAAAATAACTTCATCATTGATTACTTTGTAAATTCCCCAGCGGTATGGAAGATTGTACGAATTCTTGTAGTTAGAGGTATCGGAGTAAAATTCTTCTATTCCTTTTACTCCCGGTTCCCAGCTATCACTAGCTATGCCTCCTACAAAACGAACTCCATTGGCGTATAAAAACATAAACATCTGGTTGGGTTTATTATAATAAACCCCATCCAGCCTTAAAGTTCCTTTATAATTTTCTCTTGAGAAATGTAATTTTTGAGTTGCATGACATTGGGTTAATAGTATAATGATACCAAATACATATACCAATTTGAATATATTTCTTGTTTCCATATTACGATGTGATTTAATAGTTGGTATAAGGATTGCTTTTTCCATATACTACATAGGGTCCGTTGGGCCAATCTTTACGAGGAATCCATGCCTGTTTAGTAAGGAATCCATGTGCAAAATGGTTTTGGAAAGCATGTCTGATATTATCATGATTCCAGCCCACCCGCATATTGCCATAGCCTAAATATAAGATACCTGCATTATAATCATTAATTTCAGGATTTCCTACCATGCCATGTGGGTAGCCCTCTGCTTCTTTTACTATTTCAGGATCAAACTGCC
>JAVBQU010000137.1:0-3914 GCA_031548675.1 Bacteroidales bacterium | reverse complement strand
GTCTGACGTTCTGGTTCATACGCATCAGACAGCGTCCAAAAGTTTGGTGTTTGCACTTGGTCTAACTTCATGTAAGAAGCTATAATTTCTTTTTTCTGCTTGCCGAAAATATTCTGGATAATAGCTAAATCTTGGTTATCTGTTGACTGAGCTTTAAGCTGGGCTAAACCGCCGATAAACAAAGCTATCAGCATGATTGAAATCTTTTTCATACGTTTATTGTATTATTTTATTAATTTTGATGTTCTAGTATTCTGTCAACAACCATAATAGGATATTGTTTAACAGTTCATATTTAAAATTCACCTCATTCAATAATTATCTAAGTACCTATAGGGATTTATCCCAACCCAGCATAACTGTACTAGAAAAATATCATTATATTTGCATACAAATAGACCGTTAATTTGTTTATTATAAAAAATTACTACAAATCGCTATGGACTATCAAACTATTATGCAGCAACTCGAAGAGTTGGGAAATGCACAAACTAAAAAAACCTATATCAATCACGGGGCGAAAGAACCTTTGTTTGGTGTAACTATAAATAAACTCAACCCTATAGCTAAAAAAATTAAAACCAACCATGCATTGGCAGAGGAATTGTATGCAAGCGGCAACTACGATGCCATGTATCTGGCGGCTATGATTGCCGACCCTAAAACCATGACTGAGGCAGATTTCGACAGATGGATGTCGCAGGCATATTTTCACATGATTTCGGATTATACGGTAGCTATTCTCTTAGCCGATTCTCCGATGGCTTGTGCCATAGCCGATAAGTGGATAGCAAGCGGGGATGAACTTAAAATGTCGGCAGGTTGGTGTACTTATACTTGGTTGTTAGGCATCCGAAAGGATGACTTTTTTGACATCGGCAGAATCAAACAATTATTGAAAATAGCCCAAAAAACAATACATCAAGCTCCTAACCGCACACGCTATGCGATAAACAGTTTTGTAACGGCAGTCGGTATTTCGTATCTTCCTTTGCACAACGAAGCTGTAGCGGCTGCTGAAGCTATCGGCAAGGTTGAAGTATATATGGGCAAAACCAGCTGTAAAGTGCCTTTGGCTGCGGAATATATTGCCAAAGCGGATTTGCAAGGGCGTTTGGGATTTAAGCGTAAAAAATTAAGATGCTAAAAAGCTATGATTTATGATATATGAACGATGAATTTTTTGGATACAAGTAAACAAGTTGACAAGGTACAAGTAAACGAGTTGACAAGATACGAGGAGAATAATGAATTTCGAATACTTTATAACCGAGCTTGCGAGCTCAACGAAGTTAAACCTTTAACCATGAACAAATCAACAACTCAGCGATTCAACAACTAAACAATGTTATAATCCTGATATTTTGAAATCTTGAAATAAATTACAGGCAATGAAAGTCGATATAAAAAATGTGCTTCCTTTCGTATCGTGGGAAAGCATAGCCGGATTGCAAAGCAAAATAGATGCTAATTATCAAAATCTGGTACAAAAAACGGGTAAAGGAAATGATTTTTTAGGCTGGGTTGATCTGCCTTGCGATATTTCGTCCGGATTGCTGCAATCTATCCGAAAAGATGCTGAACAGATTGCTCAAATGGCAGAAGTGTATGTTGTTATCGGCATTGGAGGTTCTTATTTGGGAGCCAGAGCAGTTATTGAAGCGTTGCAGCATAATTTTGCTTTTTTAAAACCGCAAAAAATGCCTTTGGTAATTTATGCCGGACAGAATCTCTGTGAAAATTACCTAACTGATTTACTTGAAGTATTGGATCAAAAAGAATATGCCATGACTGTAATTTCCAAATCGGGAACTACAACCGAACCTGCCATTGCATTTCGGATTCTGAAACAGCATATCGAAAAAAAATACGGCAAAGCGGAAGCTCAAAAACGCATTATTGCTGTTACCGACCAAAGTAAGGGGGCTTTAAAAACTTTAGCTGATACTGAGGGCTATAAATCTTATGTTATTCCGGATGATGTAGGCGGACGCTATTCGGTACTTACTCCGGTAGGTTTACTGCCTATAGCCGCTGCCGGTTTCGATATCGAAAAATTGGTTGAAGGGGCAAAAAACATGCGTAATATCCTTATGCGGTCGTCCGATATAAAAGAGAATCCGGCTTGCTTGTATGCAGCCACCCGTTATGCCTTGTATCAAGAAGGAAAAACCAACGAAATCATGGTAAATTATTTACCATGTCTGCATTACATTACTGAATGGTGGAAGCAGTTGTACGGCGAAAGCGAAGGCAAGGAAAACAAAGGAATCTTTCCTGCGGGTGTAAGTTTTACTACAGATCTGCATTCGATGGGACAATACATACAGGATGGCTTACGGAATATTTTTGAAACGGTATTAAGCATCGAGAAAAATAAGCATACGATAAATATTCCTGTTGATTCGGCAAATTCCGACGGATTGAATTTTTTAAGTTCTAAAACTATGGGCTATGTAAATCATCAGGCGGAAGCGGGAACTACGCTGGCTCATGTGGACGGCAAAGTACCCAACATCCGTATATCCCTGCCGGAATTGAACGAATTTACCTTGGGAGAATTGCTGTATTTTTATGAATTTGCTTGTGGATTAAGTGCCTATTTTTTGGATATTAATCCTTTTGACCAGCCCGGGGTAGAGCATTATAAGAAAAATATGTTTGCCTTACTCGAAAAACCCGGATATGAAAAAGAGCATCAAGATTTGATTGAAAGAATGAAATAAATATAAAATGATGAGCAAGCTAGATGAAAAACTCATAACGGTCGTTACGGCAGTTTATCCCCACGAACTAACGGTTATCAAGGGCAGATTGGAAGCAGAAGGCATTCCCTGTTTTTTGAAAAACGAACAGATTATACAGGTAGCTCCGTTTTACTCCAATACGGCAGGCGGCGTACAATTGCAAGTATTAGAAAGCGATTTAGCCAAAGCTCAGGAAATTATAGCATTGAACGAAAGCGATTATATCGATTTGAGCAACGAGGAATCGCAGGACAATATTATACAACCTGCCGAAGAAGTATATGGCAAAAGACGTTGCCCAAATTGTGGCTCCGGAGCTATACTGCCGCACAAATTGCCGGTATTTTTATATGCTGTATCTATTCTTTTATTAGGCATACCTTTGCTTTTTATAAAAAGGAAATACCATTGCTTTACCTGCGAAGCCGATTTTGAAAAACCATAATTCGAAAAAAAGAAACAAAACCAACCTCATTTAATGATAGAAAAAATATTATCCCTCGAAGGCATCTCTACTTTAGATTTTTTTGATGCCAATGAAAAAAACTTGGAAGTATTACGTAAAATCTTTCCCAAACTCAAACTTATCGTACGCGGCGAAATGGTAAAAATTGTAGGCGAAGCGGATGAACTGCAAGCCTTCGAAGAAAAATTTAATGCCATGCTTATTTATTTTGAAAAATTCGGGAAAATTACCGAAAGCGATATTTTACAAATTGCCGAATCGAGCGGGGGAAATTTTTCGGAAAAAGAAATAGACAATGATATTTTAGTGCATGGCAGAAACGGACAAATTATCAAAGCCCGTACCGAAAACCAGCAACGCATGGTAGAAGCCTGCCATCATAACGATTTGGTTTTTGCCATTGGTCCTGCGGGTTCGGGCAAAACCTATACTGCCGTAGCTTTGGCAGTAAGGGCATTAAAGAACAAAGAAATAAAACGGATCGTTTTAACCCGTCCGGCAGTAGAAGCGGGCGAAAATTTAGGATTTCTACCCGGTGATTTGAGGGATAAGCTCGACCCGTATTTGCAGCCTCTCTATGATGCTTTACGCGATATGATTCCGACCCAAAAGCTTCTCTCCTACTGGGAAGACGGCACTATCGAAATCGCTCCTCTGGCTTTTATGCGGGGACGTACACTCGATAATGCTTTCGTAATTTT
>JAVBQU010000085.1:0-2735 GCA_031548675.1 Bacteroidales bacterium | reverse complement strand
TTTGAATTTTCTTTATCTTTTGATTGTAAAAATTTGGTAATATGCTGATTATATTATGTAATTCAAAGTTGAACAGATTTTGAATTTATAGAAAATGGATTTGGCAAGTTTTTAAAACAGGGAGGTACAAAATCCCCATAGTTCAAAATTTATTGACAATCCTTTAAAATTACCAGCCATGAGAAGATTTAAATTACTAGCTTTTATTTTTGCTATCATTCTATTTCTACATATATCTTCTGCTTTTGCCCAAAGAGGAGGTGTCGGCAGCGGCAGCATTAAAATACAAGCAATGTCTGCAAATTCCCGTCCTTTGATAATTGAGATAAGCGGTACTATGTTTTTATCAGAAAACTTAATGGGAGATTTGCTTTTGGCAAATTTATTACCGGGTGATTATTTTATTAAAGTTACGCCGTATCATAGAGGGAAAGACCGTATAATGCCGATTTTTAACCAGAATATACGTGTAGCTTCCGGCATGCGTACCAATATCAGCATAGGAATGAATAATACATTTAATATAAATCTTGCAACTGATCCGAATAGTGTTTTGCTGTATCCGGATAATAGGGACAGGCGGGATATTCCCGATGGCAAGGATAGGGGAATAAGACCGATAGGGGATAAGGAGTTTAATCAATTGCTGGCAGAGTTAAAAAAATGTTCTTTTGATAGCGACAGGATGAAACTGGTAGAACTTTCGGCGGCTTATGAATTGTATGTAAGCGATCAGCTTGGGGAAGTTCTAAAAACGTTTTCTTTTGATGACGGAAGATTGCAAAGTTCAAAAGTTCTTATTCCTAAAGTTATTGACCCGGAGAATTTATACCTTCAAGCCAAGCTATTTACATTTAATAGCAATAAAGATGCATTTCTCGAATTGATTAGAACCAGACGCTAATTTTTCATTACCCGAAACCCAAAGAGCTTGCAATTTTTGTAAGCTCTTTTTTAATGAATTAGGGCAGGGCAGATGCGAGAGGTTTATGCTTTTTAAACAGATTTACTATATTATGGGTTTTATACTTTGAAAATCAAAGAAAAATACCGAATTTTGCAAGCAAAACCATTACTAACATTTTAAATGGATACAGACTTAAAATCCACCCCTGAAGACCAGGGGTATTATTTCCCCGCTGAATGGGAGAAACATTTAGCAACCTGGCTTAGTTATCCTCATAACGAAAAATCATGGCCCGGTAAAATCCACACTATTTTTCCTTTTTATAATTTGTTTATTAAAGAGATAAGCAAAGGAGAAGAAGTACATATCAACGTTTCGGATGATAAAATGCGGCAGCGTATTTCGGAAGAATTAGAGGCAATAGATGTGGATATGAGCCATATCTTTTTTCATTTTCATCCTACGAATGATGCTTGGTGCCGCGATCATGGTCCTGCTTTTTTGGTAAATCCGCAGGCAGAAATTCCTAAGGTAATTGTAAATTGGAAATATAATGCTTGGGGAGGGAAATATCCGCACGATTTGGATGATTTTATTCCGCACCGCATTGCCGAATATCTGGGTCTGCCTACATTTACGCCTCCTTTGGTTATGGAAGGCGTTTCTGTAGATTTTAACGGTAAAGGCGATTTGATAACTACCGAAGCCTGCCTGCTGAATCCGAACCGTAATCCTGATTACAGCCAGCGTCAGATTGAGGAATACCTGTGTTCTTACTATGGCGTAAAAAATGTAATTTGGCTCGAAGATGGAATTATAGGCGACGATACGGATGGACATGTGGATGATTTAACTCGTTTCGTGAATGAAGATACGGTGGTAAGTATGGTGGAGCATGACAAAAGCAACGAAAATTACCATCCCTTGAAACGAAATCTGGATATTTTGGCAAAAGAGCGTTTGGCAAATGGGAAACAGATGAATATTATTGAATTGCCTATGCCTAAAACGGTTATTTATAATGATGAAATATTACCGGCATCGTATGCTAATTTCTATATTTGCAACCATGCGGTTATTGTTCCTACTTTCCAGTGTAATAATGATGACAAGGCATTGGAAATTTTATCACAATGTTTTACTGATAGGAAAGTAATAGGCATTGATTCTACAGATATTATTTGGGGTTTAGGCAGTTTTCATTGCTTGAGCCAGCAAGAACCTTTGTAGATTCAGATACAAGTTGACAAGTAGTTTTTAGATACAAGTAAACGAGTAGACAAGTTACAAGTGATAGGTAACACGTGACGGGAAAATTAATTATAAAACCTGAGAACTTTATAAACCTTTGAACTTTACAAACTTTATAACCGAGCTTACAAGTTCAACAATTCAACATATAATAATCAAATTAAGAACGCGATAACGTTCAAACCATATAAACTTTACAAGCCTATAAACATGAGTATTGTAGTAAGCGGTATCCGTCCGACGGGCAATTTACATTTGGGTAATTATTTTGGAGCATTGAAAAATTTTGTAACTATGCAGAATCAAGAGCAATGCTACTTTTTTATAGCCGACTATCATTCTTTAACAACGCATCCTACACCAAGCAATCTGCATGGCAATGTACGTCAGGTGTTGGTAGAATATTTAGCTGCCGGACTCGACCCGGAAAAAGCCACTATTTATGTGCAAAGCGATGTACCTGAAGTAGCAGAATTATATTTGTTTTTGAATATGAATGCTTATTTAGGGGAATTGGAACGTTCTGCTTCTTTTAAGGATAAGATTCGCCAGAATCCGGATAATGTGAATGCCGGAT
>JAVBQU010000250.1:0-7584 GCA_031548675.1 Bacteroidales bacterium | reverse complement strand
ATTAAAGCATCAGATATAGAAAAAAATTATCTGCAAATGCTTGAGAATGGAAATCTTTCTGATGCCGAATCCGGACGTTGTGAGGTTTTTGAACACTTGCTGATAGATCGCTTACTATTGCATCAAGCCGCTTTAGATAGTATAAAAATTTCTGACGAAGATGTAGATGAACGCCTGAATCAAAGGCTTCGCTATTTCATTAGCCAATTTGGGTCTAAAGAAAAATTTGAAGAATACTACAAAAAAACGGTAGATCAATTTAAAGATGAATTTAGGGATGTATTTAAAAATCAATTACTTTCCGGTCAGATACAGGATAAAATAACTTCAGGGGTCAAAATTACACCCTCAGATGTACGTAATTATTTTTCCAAAATACCTGCTGACAGCATTCCGATGATTGACACAGAATATGAACTAGCCCAGATTATTAAAACTCCGCAGATTACTCCGCTTGAAAAAGAAGTAGCAAAAGCTCGAATAAACGAGCTGAGAGAGAGAATTACCAGAGGTGAAAAATTTGCTTCTTTGGCTACACTATATTCCGAAGACCCGGGTTCAGCAAAAAAAGGTGGAGAATTGGGCTACTTTGGCAGGGGAGAAATGTTTGCAGAGTTCGAAGCAGCAGCTTTTGCATTAAGGGAGAAAGGAGAATTATCTCCCGTTGTCGAAACACAAGCCGGTTTTCATATTCTTCAATTAATTGAACGTAAAGGCGAATATGTAAATGTACGTCATATTTTGATAATGCCGAAAATTTCTCCCTATGAACTGCAAAAAGCAGCCATGCTGTTAGATTCTGTTTATACATTATTAAAAGAAAAGAAAATAACATTTGAAGAAGCAGTTGCCAAATATTCAGATGATCCAAACAAAATTAATGGAGGAGTGTTGTTAAATCCATATACAGGCAATGCTTGGTTCTCAGAACCTCTTTTGAAAGAAATTAAAATGTATTCAGTGGCGTCTCGATTAAATGTGGGAGAATATACACAGCCTTTAGCTTATCAAACTGATGAAGGAAAAGATGCATATCGGATTGTGTATATGAAAGCTAAGATTCCAGCCCATAAAGCTAATATGAAAGACGATTATGATAAAATTCAACAAGCCGCTTTAGAGCAAGCCAAAACTCAGGCTATCAATAAGTGGGCTAAAGAAGCTGCTACAAAAACCTATATCAAAATATCGGACGATTATAAATATTGTACAAATACCATTCAATGGTTGAACAGTAAATAACCGGTTATTTTTCAAATTTATGGAATATAAATCAAATGTAGAAGGCATAGATGCCTTAATGTCTAAATATCAATTACTCAAAAAAGAAGTTTCGCGTGTAATTGTGGGTCAGGATGAAGTTGTAAAAAATATTCTGATTTCAATTTTTAGCAGAGGACACTGTTTATTAGTAGGCGTTCCGGGATTAGCTAAAACATTGATGGTAAATACGATCGCAAAATCGTTAGGATTGAAATATAGCCGTATTCAGTTTACGCCCGATTTGATGCCTTCGGATATTATCGGAACTGAAATTTTGGATGAAAACCGGAAATTCAAATTTATTCAAGGTCCTATTTTTGCTAATATTATTTTAGCAGACGAAATTAACCGTACACCACCTAAAACTCAATCTGCTTTGCTCGAAGCCATGCAGGAAAAATCGGTAACCGTATCGGGAGTTTCATATCGCCTGGATGAACCTTTTTTTGTTCTGGCGACACAAAACCCCATTGAGCAGGAAGGTACTTATCCTTTACCTGAAGCTCAATTAGACCGCTTTATGTTCAACGTTAAGTTGGATTATCCTTCTTTTGAAGAAGAAATAAATATTGTAAAATCAACTACTCAGGATAAAAATATAGAAACCAAAGTTGTACTTTCTGCCCAGGAAATCATAGAGTATCAACATTTGGTTCGTCTAATTCCTGTCCCCGACAATGTAATGAATTATGCCGTGCGTTTAGTATCATCTACCCGTTGCGGGACGCCTGATGCACATTCTATCGCCAATAAATATTTATCATGGGGAGCAGGTCCTCGGGCTTCACAATACCTAGTAATTGCTGCAAAATGTCATGCAGCATTGATTAATGGAAAATATTCGCCCGATATAGAAGATGTTCAGGCAGTAGCATTGCCGGTATTACGCCATCGTGTAGTAAGAAATTATAATGCTGATGCCGATGGATATTCTACAGATGATATTATCAAAGAAATTATGCAGAGCAAGTAGAAAACTGATTTTTTGAGAGTTCGTTTTTAAAAACAATTTTCATAAGAAATAATTGAAATTCTTCTTTGATAGTTCGATTTTTCGTAGTACCTTTGCAACGCATTTTGAGAAAAGATTGTCCGATGGTGTAACGGTAGCACTCCTGATTTTGGTTCAGTCAGTCCAGGTTCGAATCCTGGTCGGATAACAATAAAACCCGTAATTAATTCATGATTAATTACGGGTTTTATGTTTTGGTAATATTTGACTTGTTTAAATTTCTTACTTAGCTCTTAGAAATGACGATGATATATAAAAAAAGTCCTACAAATCATTGATTATGTAGGACTTTTCCTTTTTTTGTCGCTAACTGTTTTAGCTATTTGGCGGAGAGACAGGGATTCGAACCCTGGATACCCTTTTGAGGTATACACACTTTCCAGGCGTGCTCCTTCGACCACTCGGACACCTCTCCTTAGATTAATAATAAAAAGAACTCTCTAAAATAAAAAAACAGAATCTACATCCTGTTTTTTATTTTTGAATATTTCTGTGCAAAATTACTGAATTTTTTGGGATTAACAAAAAACAGAAAACAGGTAAATAAACACACTGTATGTTTATTTACCTATAGCTAAAATCATTTAATTTTTTCAGCCGCTGTTTTAGCTGCTTCTAACATGGGTTCTATGCTTAAGACTTTTCCGGTAGCTTGCTGCATCCATACCTGTGGTGTAAGACGACCTAAAGGATAAATCCGTAGTATTTCCGAAGCAAAATTTTTCCCTTTTAGATACTCTTCCAATTGAAATTCTATCAAATGTCCCATCGGGTAATTTGCCAAATACAAAGGATTATCAATCATGTGTGAGTAAATAGCCAAGATAGGGGAGTCTTTCTCGCCCAATACAGGAGCATAATATTGATTCCATACTTTTTGAGCAATGCGGATTACATTTTCTTTCAATTGTTCTGGTGTCGCATCAGGATGTGCATACATCCATTCCCATACGCCCATATCTACCAGCGAAACGCCCATAATTTCATAACATCCCCAGAAAATATCTAAAGTAGTCAAATAATCTTTATCCGGATTATTTTCTTTAATTCCCAACACTTCTAAATCTCGTTTTTGGAATATAAAAGCTAGAGCTTCGGTCAAACCGGTGTTGGGTGTACCGGTCATCATATAATAATCCACATCGTACAAGCTGATGGTTTGCTCCACGTTGTGACCAAATTCATGCATGGCAATATTATATCCTTTATAATCCATGCCCGATGCAGCAACCCGTGTACGCAAACGGGCTTTATCACCTTTCATTACAGCACCCCATGCATGTCCCGAACCACGGGCAGCATCTACTTGAACTTTATCGCAAATACGGGCAGCTTCTGCTGGCGAAAAACCTAAGCGTTTCATGATAGAAGGTAAATCTTTTTCAAATGCTTTGGCATCGGGATAAAGTTTTTGAGTTTTCGCAGTCAGGTCATTTTCAGAAATACTACTTCGTGATTTGAAACCGTCATACCAAATATCAAAAGGCTCTAACTTTCTACCTAAACGTTTGGCTATTAGTGTAGCTACCTGTTTTACTTGTTCAGAAGAAATAAACTGGGTGTACATTTTGCAGATTTCATCTTTAGTAAATTCCATATTACCTTCGTAAGCCCTTTGAATATAAGTAGGTTGTGAAGGAGTATAAGCATCTTCGGCTTGTAGGGCTTTGAAGTTATTTAGTAAAACCTCATAGCGTTTGTTGGGTTCTGCCTCAGCTTTTATTTCTTTATTATTTTGAAATACTTTATTATCAAGCGGATTCCATTGTATATCATCTTTATTAATCACTCTGTTCGGAATTTCTTGCTTAATGATGCGTTTCATAATCGTGTAAATCATGCGTTGTTTTTCCAAACCTTGTTGTGCATCGGCATAATTAGATTTTAATTCATCGCGTAACCCCCAATGCGAAATCAGTTTCATATCTTTGGGAAAGTATGTTTTGCCGGCATCATTACGCAAAGCTCCCATTGCAATATTATAATCCGAAATATAGGCTTCGGCATCAGCCAAAGTTTTAGCAGCTTGCTGCTGTACTTCAGCAGGAATGCGTGAAGCAAACACATCACCCAAGCGTGCATATCCCCATTGTAAACGACTCCAATTTTCGCCCGATTTTTGTTTTTCGCTCAGGCTGTACGAAGGGAAATTCAACAAAGTAACAAAAGCTATTTTGTTGGTAAACATATCATCTTTGAAATGAGAGGTTACATCATATCCTCCCATTTCCATATCTACAGCAGAAGGTTCGTTTCCGGTTTGCTGCACAGGTTCTTTAAGCCCTACATCTATTTTGTGGAAATAGCCTGTAATCAATTCTATTTTATTTGAAAGGCTCAGAAATAAAGCTTCGCGGTCTTTTTCGTTATTTACATAGTTTGCTAAACAAAAAGTGATAAAAGTACTATCATTGCCATCGCTTTCATCCCACAATTGGGCAATTTGCAAAATACCTTTTTGGACACGTTCGATATTCAAATCGGCATAACGGGCTTTTAACGAATCGAGTGTTTGCTGCACAATTTTTTCATTTTTTTGGATCATGGTTACAGGAGTTAAGTTAGGTTTGTGGCGCGATTCTTTACACGCTCCAAACATGAGCGTAACAGCCAAACTAAGGAATAAGATTTTTTTCATGATGATAAATAATTGTAAGTTATTGAATGATATGAAAACTTTATTATGATCTGATTTCTATGATTTTAAATTACATAGATAGCCTAATTTATAAAGGTCAAAAATTTTTAGTTTGGGATTTTTTCCTAAAAGATTCTTTTTCATTGCCTGCTTACAAAGTTTAAATAGTATTTTTACTATTCCTTTCAGATGAAATCTTTGCAAGGTATTTGCTGTATAAACCAATCTTGAATGATTAACCAGTTGAGGATAATTCTTTTTTAATAAACGATTAATAACTATCAAGTTTTCAATACTTTTTTCAGTCTTGGCTAAAAATATTTCTGCACTTTCCAAACCTAAATGTATTAATGGATTATCAATATGCAGAATCGAAAAACCTTTTTGGCCGAGTTCTAATCCCCAGTAAGTATCTTCGTGACCATAGCCTTCCAATTCGGTATTGAACTGTACGGTTTGAAAAACCGTTTTATCAATTAAAAAATTATGAGTGCGAAAACCTGAGTTAGTATTCTTATTCCGTTCTGCAGCTGTTAATGCTTCTCTATGAATTCCATACAGCCAACGTAAATAGGTCTCATCTGTTGGTGGTGTGGTATTATAAATAGTTCCTCCGCAGCAAACTATACAAGGTTTACACACAGATAAATATCTTTGTATATATTGTTCATCAGCTACATCCGAATCGCAATCCATAAATATCAAATAAGGCTGGCAAGCTTCTTTTGCCAATAAATTCCTGATTTTCGACCTGCCTATATTTTCGGACAATTGTATATAGCGAAAATGAGGCAGTAGGATATGGCTATTGAGGCGGCGGTATTTTTCTTCTGAAGCATCATCTATTGCCAATATTTCAAATTCTATGCCGCAAGTTTCTGCCTGACAGTACAACTTGTTTACCAATTGGGTAATGTCATAATTATATATGGGAATGCAGATACTTATCATACGACATTTTAGTTTATATGGGTAAGACTATAGTAAATTGCATCAATTACCTTCGACATTCTGTCAATATCTAGCGTTTCCATAGTGTCGGTGGATTTATGATAATTTTTATTGCGGTAAAATGCGGTATTGGTAACCATTAAGGCATCATAACCAGCATTCCAGTAATTTAAATGATCGGAAAAATCGATTCCGGATATTTTTTTTGGAGATTTTAAATTACTGGTTTTGATAGTATTTGCAATAGTGAATTGTTTCGAAAAATTTTTGACAAATTTCTTATGTCCTAATTTTTTAACCAGTAGAATATAATCTCCTTTAGAGCCATAAATTGCTTTCATCGTTTTTACAGGATATTCCTGAGAATTACTTTCATCATTGAAATATCCAATCATTTCGATGGCAGTCATGCCATAAACTTTGGTTTTTGACGCTTTTAAGGATTGAGCGTGAATATAACTTCCCATGTAAGCTGTACGGAAATAAGGAGGTTCTTCTAAAGTATAGGCTACCAATTCTATAGGATAGTTAAGCTTTTGATTGTAGAGCATACGAGCAAGTTCTAACAGTGCCACAGTACCCGAAGCATTATCATCGGCTCCTTCTTGGTTACCATAAACATCATAGTGAGCTCCGGTTATTATCAAAGGCTTATGTATATGTGTCCCAAATTGTCCGATAACATTTCTATATATTTTCCCTTCTACTTCATATTCTTGGAAATAAGCTGTATCTGCATATTGCTTAAAAACAGACAAAACATAATCTGCTGTTTGGTTTAGCAATGGGATATTGCTGTAATTTCTGAATCCATTTGTTTGGGTTATATTTGTTAAGTGATTTATAATGATATTGGTGTCGGAATAACTATTGAATGAAATAACATCCTTTTGCGAAACTCCCTTTACACATAAACCTATTAAAAAAAATACTATAAAAAATCTGCTGATATATTTGTAAACCATATTAATAACTTGATAAAGGATATATTGCAATATTACATCTTTTTAGCGAAGATGCAAAGAAATTCTGCTTAAAGCTGATTCCATTATTTTTTTACAAAAGGAAAAGTATAGCCAATAGAAATATGCCCGTCAAATATTGACCCCGGTCCCATTTGCCAAGTGGTAAACAAAAAGACCGGTTGATTAGCCTCATAAGTTTTTCCAGATTGTTCAAAACTTTCCGGAATTTTTCTGAAAACCCTTTTTAAACCACAATCTATACCTAAAGTAAAACCATTTTTTAATACCCATTGCTTTCCTAACAAAAATCCAAATCCATAAATCGGAAAATCAATAGAAAAAGATTCGAAATTCATACCTGCAGCTCCTTCATAACCATATCGTTCATTAGCATATAAATATCCCCAAATCAAACGAGGTTCGAAATACCAAGCATTAGGCAGTTTTTTTTCGCCCATTGTTATTTTTACAAAAGGAGATACATCAAATCCCTGATATTCATTAATTGTTGTTCTTAAATAGCTTGATGTTAGCAATCCAAAGCTGATAAGTGAAGTTGAGGGATGGTATTCATAACTCAGGTACATTTTTCTATGGAATAAAAAACTTACAGGATAAGTTTTTATTGTATGCTGACTCCGTATTGTTACCGGAATTAAGGTTAAAACAAAACATGCTGAAATAAATACTGTATGCAAATATAATTTTTTCATAGTCATTAATTTAATTGTAAACGCTATATTAAGCTTTCAAAC
>JAVBQU010000168.1:0-4939 GCA_031548675.1 Bacteroidales bacterium | reverse complement strand
TCCGCACTTGGGTACGTGCGGATGCATCTTCGTTAATCCATTCGGCAATAATATCGCGTGCTCCGGCTAAAGCTTCTTCTGTATCAGCAACACCTTTTTCTGCATTGATAAACTTGGCGGCTTCTTTTTGCAAATCGCAATTATATTGTACAAAAATATTTTTAGCTAAAGGTTCTAAGCCTTTGGCAATAGCTATAGTAGCACGGGTTTTGCGTTTGGGCTTATAAGGCAGGTACAAATCTTCCAATTGAGCCAGCGTTTCAGCCTCTAAAATCTGGGTTTTCAAATCTTTGGTAAGCAGTCCTTGTTCCTCTATGGTATCCAAAATAGTTTTACGGCGTTTATCCATTTCTTTCAACACATTGAGCCTGTCTCTGATGTTGGTAATGGCTACTTCATCTAAACTTCCGGTAGCTTCTTTGCGGTAACGAGAAATGAAAGGTATGGTAGCTCCCTCGTCCAATAAACCAATCGTAGTCTGCACTTGACGCGATGGAATATTGAGTTCGGCTGCTATTTTAAGATAATGCTCCATGAAGATTTTTTGTTGCAAATATACGATAATACAATCAAAAATAAACTATAAGTAAAAGTCAAAATGTATTTGGCTTTATCCGGTTGTACTTAGCAGATATAGAGCAGAGTTGAGGTGTTTTTCCGGTAATTTATTATGAACCGGAGTTTGATACAAGAAATAGATATAGGTTTTGTGTATCAATAAAACTATGTAACTCTTTCTTTTTACTTTATGTTGAAATTTTAGCTATATTTGCATTTAAAGAAAAGCAATAGGGTATATGATTATTAGCCAGCGTATATTTAGTATATGAGTAAAAAGAACTTTTCAGTATCTCGTTTAATTTTATTGATCTGTAATATTGTTTTGGCATTATGTTTGATTTTGTCGTATTTGGCAGAATACATAAGTCCTGAAAGTGTTGGATTTATTGCATTTTTTGGATTAGCTTACCCTATTTTGTTTTTTTTGAATTTTGTATTTGTAGTTCTTTGGATTATTTTGTTAAATAAGTATTTTTTTATTTCACTCGTTGCTATCTTGATTCACTGGGGTAATTTTCCTATAGGCATGAGCCTGATGCAGAGTAAGTCTATCACAAAAGAAAAGAATGATATAAAGATTTTTACGTATAATGCGCACGGATTTAATAGTTTGTGGAAGAATTCGGAAACAGGAGAGCGTAACCGCACATATATAGTAGATTTATTAGGAGAAGAAAAACCGGATATTATCTGCTTTCAGGAATTTTTTTCGCATAAAAAACGCTATAATATCCTTGATACATTGCAACTGAAATGTGATTATCCTTTTGTATCTTATACTCCTTCTGCTGCTAATTCGGTTGGAGGGGTTATGATTTTTTCGAAATACCCTATTGTCAATTTTGAACGCCAGCATTTTGATAATTCTGGTAACCTCTACATGGTAGCTGATATAGCAGTTAATAAAGATACTTTGAGAGTTTTCAATATTCATTTGGAATCTATAAAATTTACGGAAAGGGAAAAAGAATTTTACAATCAAATGTCGAATGTAGATCATGATTCTTTGTCGAAAGGCGGACATACATTGTATTACAAACTTAATAAGGCTTTTAAAGAACGGGCTAAACAAGCTGAATTGATATCGGATTTGATAGGACAAAGCCCTTATCCTGTTATTGTTTGTGGCGATTTTAATGATACGCCCTCATCGTACACGTATCATCTTATCAGTAAAAATCTCAAAGATACGTTTAAAGAGAAAGGTACGGGGACAGGAGCTACTTACAATGGTAAAATGCCGGCATTCAGAATTGATTATATTTTGCATTCGCCATTATTTGCTGCACGTTCTCATGAAATCCGGAAAGCCGAGTTTTCAGACCATTATCCGGTTATCAGTATTTTACAAAAAAAACCTACAGAAGAAAAATGAGAAAGAAGGAACTTTTTGATATAGTTATCGCTTATTTCGAGCAAAACCGCCCTGTTGCAGAAAGCGAATTAGTGTACACCGATCCTTATGAATTATTGGTAGCCGTTATCCTTTCTGCCCAATGTACTGATAAAAGAGTAAATATGGTTACGCCTGTATTTTTTCAGCATTTCCCAAGACCTGAATTATTGGCTGTTGCATCGCAAGAGGAGGTATTTAATGTAATTAAATCTATTTCCTATCCTAATAACAAAAGTAAAAATTTGATAGGGATGGCAAATATGCTTATCAAAGACTTCGGAGGCGTAGTGCCAGATGATGTCGATTTGTTACAGCGTTTGCCCGGAGTAGGGCGTAAGACTGCCAATGTGGTAGCTTCTGTTATATACCATAAGCCGGCTATGGCGGTAGATACCCATGTATTTAGGGTTTCTGCTCGTATCGGACTGACTACAAATGCTAAGACTCCTTTGGAAACAGAGAAACAACTTGTGAAGTATATTCCTGAAGATAAAATACCGATTGCACATCATTGGCTTATTCTACATGGGCGGTATATCTGTCTTGCCCGTAAACCCAAATGCAGCGAATGCGGCTTAATAGCGGTTTGTAAGTACTATTTAGATAATCTTACCAATCTTTAATTATTTTCCTGATTATTAAAGTAAATCAAAGAGAATAATATTAGAATTATTCTTTGTAATTTTGCACGCAATCCGACTTAGTCGGATTGCGTTTATTTTTTTAACCTAACTCACTTGAACTTTAAAATGAAGAATAAGTACATCAACTTAATAGAGCAAACCTTTGAGTTTCCGCAAGAGGAATTTGAAGTTATTGATAATGAGTTATATTTTCATAATATATCTTTGATGGATATCATCAAGCAGTATGGGACGCCTTTAAAAATTACATATCTGCCTAAAATAGGTTCGCAAATTCAAAGAGCAAAAAGGCTTTTTAATGTTGCAATGGCAAAGGTTGATTATAAGGGAAGCTATAACTACTGCTATTGTACCAAGAGTTCTCATTTTTCTTTTATTATAGAAGAGGTGTTGAAAAATAATGTAAATATAGAAACCTCTTCGGCTTTCGATATTAATATTATTCAGGAGCTACACGAGCAAGGAAAGATAAATAAGGATATATACATTATATGTAACGGATTTAAGCGCGATCAATATCTGGAAAATATTGCAGGAATTGTGCATGCAGGGTTTAAAAATACTATTCCTATTTTAGATAATAAAGAAGAATTTGATATTTTAAATGATTTGATTGAGGATGGCTCAGAGGTAAAAATAGGTATACGTATTGCCGCAGAAGAGGCTCCGATGTTTGAGTTTTATACATCTCGGTTAGGAATCCGATACAATGATATTGTATCGTTTTATAAAACCAAAATAGCTAAAAATAAGAAGTTCCGGTTAAAGATGCTGCATTTTTTCATTAATACCGGAATAAAAGATACGGCATATTACTGGAATGAGATTTCTAAGTGTGTTAATCTCTATTGTGATTTGAAAAAGGTATGTCCTGAACTAGACTCACTGAACTTGGGCGGAGGGTTTCCTATTAAGAATTCTTTGGCATTCAACTATGAATATGAGTACATGGCTGAGGAGATTATAGCTCAGATAAAAACAATTTGTGCTTCGAATGGAGTAGATGAACCTAATATATTTACTGAGTTCGGATCGTTTACGGTAGGGGAGGCTGGAGCAGTTCTTTACTCTATTATAGACCAAAAACAACAAAATGACAGGGAATTATGGTATATGATTGATAGCTCTTTCATGACTACATTGCCTGATACTTGGGCGATCAACCAGCGTTTTATCATGCTTGCCGTTAACAACTGGGATAAGGAGTATCAGCGAATCTTTTTGGGCGGACTTACTTGTGATAGTATGGATTACTATAATTCGGAAGCTCATTCGAATGCGGTTTTCTTGCCTAAATTGGATAAGTCTCGTATTGAACGGACAGAAGATGACATTCCTCAATATATCGGATTCTTTCATACGGGAGCGTATCAAGAGAGTTTGGGCGGTTTAGGCGGATTGCAGCACTGTCTGCTTCCGGCTCCAAAGCATATTATTATCGACCGGGATGAAAATGGCGAATACACAACCAAGTTATTCAGCAAAGAGCAGAGCCATAAATCGATGTTGAAAATTTTAGGATATTATTGATGCTTTGTAGTATGATATATACCTTTAATATATATAGAAGAAAGCTGTTTGAATAATCTCAAACAGCTTTCTTTTTATTCTTTATTATTCGTATCAATCAGAATAGTTACCGGACCATCGTTGATTAGCGAAACCTGCATATCTGCCCCAAATATGCCTTGTCCTATCGGTTTTCCGAATTCTTTTTCTAGGGTTGTAAGAAAGGCTTCGTACAAGGGTTTGGCAATATCGGGCTTAGATGCCCGTATGTAAGTAGGTCTGTTGCCTTTTTTGGTGCTGGCATGCAGGGTAAATTGGCTTACTACTATGATATTGCCTCCTGTCTCTAATATGGATTTATTCATAACACCATCTTCATCGTTGAAAATCCTCAGATTTGTAATTTTCTTGCACAGCCAGTCAATATCTGATTGGCTATCTGAATCTTCTATGCCTAATAAAATAAGTAATCCCTGTTCGATTTCGGCAGCGATTTCGTGATTTATGCGAACACTAGCTTGGGTAACTCTTTGTATAACAACTCTCATAATGAAGGGTTATGCTGTAAACTAAAAATGGGAATTCTATTTTTGAAAATGTGCTATTAATAATTTTGCTTTGGCTTGTCCTATTACTTTTGCTAATTCTTCTTCCGACGTCTCTTTGATTTTCTTTACCGATTTGAAAGTTTTCAAAAGCAATTGGGCTGTTTGTCCGCCTATGCCTGTAATATCAGTTAGTTCGGTTTTAATAGTTCCCTTAGAGCGTTTATTGCGATGGTGTGTGATGCCGAACCGGTGGGCTTCGTCTCGCAGATGCTGGATGAGCC
>JAVBQU010000099.1:0-17487 GCA_031548675.1 Bacteroidales bacterium | reverse complement strand
GTATATTTTATTTTCATTTCATCTGTTGCGGCATCCTGCAAAGTTAAATCCAGAAAATACATCATTTTCCCTTGATAAACCATATAATCCAGTAATGTAGCTTTATCGTCGTTGAAATCTACCAATGAATTTGCTATTTGATGCATGCAATCAATCAGAATATAGGCACTATCCATATAGGCAGACAAGTAATTAGGAATAGCTGCCGAAGGGTAATGAGGGTACTTAGCCCCTAAGTAACAATCAATACTGATGAGCAGAGCTGTATCAAGAAACATAGTTTTCTGTTCATAACTGATGCCTGATATAAAAGTATATATCTTAGGTGTTTTATACTTAGGAAAATTTTTTACAAAGCGCTCTAAGGGCATCTGCATATCTTTTTCCAACCACGATAAGTTGGGATATTTTTTAGATACATCTTTATATAGCAATTGTGAAAAGGGGTTATTGAGATACTCTGCCATTTGCTTTAAAACATTAGGCTGGGTTAAATTCGTATCTAAAAAAATCAGATAGTCTTTTTGTATCTTTTGCAGGTTTTCCGCAAGCTTATCTGCAGGAATGGTAAATATGGCTTGCTCATAACGCCAGATTTTAGGCGGTTGATTCTGAGTAGTTTTTACTTCTACCCCATTATTTGTAGTATAGGTATTGGTTTTACGCTTGCATGAAAAAAAAACAGAAGCAATCATGCAAGCAAACAAAAGGCAAACAATTATTTTCTTCATTTCCATAAAAATTAATTAAATGCAAATTTAAAGCAAAACTTAGGTTTATCGAAATTTCTTTAGGGAGATAAATAAATTAAAGCGATAATTCTAAATTTAGAATTATCGCTTTAATTTATAGAGTTTATAATATGTTTACAAGCAAGGATTATTTTGCCGTTCATATCCAATCGTAGTTGTGGGACCATGTCCGGTATATACCAGAAATTCATCAGCCAAAACAAACAGTTTATGATAAATATTATGGCTGAGTGTTTGATAATTTCCGGTAGGTAAATCTGTTCTGCCTATGCTTCCTTGAAACAACACATCTCCTACTATCACAAATTGCTCTTGTTTAGCAACCAAGCAAATACTGCCGTCTGCATGACCTGGTGTGTAAAGTACTTTTAATGTAGAATTTCCGATAGTAATACTATCCCCCTCCTTAATAAAGTTTGAAGGCTTGACGCTGTCATCATAATTCCAATTGAACGCCAATGCATGTTTTTGGGCATTTTCTACTAACGGAAGCCCATCTTTATGCATAGTCCATGGCAGGTTAAAGTGCTTGCAGATAGCTGCGATCCCTAAAATATGATCGATGTGCGGATGGGTTGTAATGATAAACTTTGGCTTTAGATTATGCTGTTCAATAAATGTAATTAAAGTCTGGCGTTCGCGTTCGGTATAGCATGCCGGATCGATAATAGCACATTCCAAAGTGTCGTCATAAACAACCAATGTATTTACTCTAATTTCGTTAAACGGAAAGGTCTTAACTTGAAGCATAAAACGTATTTTAAAATTAGAAACTGGTTACAGAACCTGCTGAAATTTCATCTGCTGTTGCTTGACGGATATTTAATATTTCTCCTTCAAAATGAATGGTTTCTCCGGCTAAAGGATGGTTTAAGTCTAAAGTAACTGTGTCATTGCTTACTTCAACTATTAAGGCAGAAAATTCTTCGTCATCTTCTTCATCAACCAAAGAAAGAACATTTCCTTCAAATATTTCATCATTTTCAATGCCAACTTCGTCTACTAATTCTGATACAGATACTTCTCTAACAGCTTCTTCATCATATTCGCCAAAAGCATCTTCCGGTTTTACAGTTACCGAAAATTTATTACCGATTTCTTTTCCCATAATCTGCTCTTCGAATTTTTGAAGCATATCGGCATGACCAACCAATCCTACAAAAGGATTTTCTTTTTCTATCTGTTCGATAAGTTCACCTTGGGCATTATCGTAGGTTAAGGTATAAAGCAATGATACAACAGAGTCTTTAACAATTTTCATAGTATTAATTTTTAAGTATAAATTTATTATTCATTTTCTATAGTAATTTCGCCTCTGAGCGAAATCTGCAATAAGCGTTTTATTTCTTCTTTATCGGTGTAATTTCCCAACAAAAACATAAGTTTGGTAACGGCAGATTCTGTAGTAATATCATATCCGCTGATTACTCCGATACGTTCTAAATCGAAACTGGTAGCATACTTCCCCTGATCAACAGACCCTGCTTTGCATTGGGTAACATTATATATGATAATACCTCTTTCCACAGCATCCGAAATTGCATCCAAAAACCATTTTTCGGTAGGTCCGTTACCCGAACCATATGTTTCCAGAATCACGGCTTTCAAATCTTCTGTATGCAGCACTGCATGTACAACCTCTGGGCTGATGCCCGGATAAAGTTTTAAAATAGAAATCCGGTTATCTAAATGAGTATACACTTTTAAAGGTAATTCTGACGGATGCAGAATCAGGTTTTTCATATATTTGATATGAACGCCTGTTTCTGCCAGCAATGGATAGTTGCCCGATAAGAATGCATCAAAATTCTCCGCATTAAATTTGGTGGTACGATTACCCCTGTATAATTTATTTTCAAAGCAAATCGTAACTTCAGGAACTACAGCTTGTCCGCCGGATTTGGCAATAGCAATTTCGATGGCATTAATGATATTTTCGCGTCCATCCGTACGTATAGTTCCAATAGGCAGCTGAGAACCTGTAAGTACAACCGGTTTATTCAGGTTCTCCAGCATAAAACTTAATGCAGAAGCGGTATAGGACATAGTATCTGTTCCGTGTAAAACTACGAATCCATCATATTCATTATAATTCTCAGCTATTACATCCGCTAGTTTTACCCAAAATTTAGGGTGCATATTCGAAGAATCAATAATATGTTCAAATACATAACTTTTTATGTCGCATGGAAAATCCTTGATAGAAGGTACATGTTCCAAAATCTTTTCCAAACTAAACGGCGAAAGAGCCCCTGTTTGGGCATCGGCTATCATTCCGATAGTTCCCCCTGTATAAATGATTAATATAGAAGTATTCCCCATAAATTAAGTATATATTACTGATTAGGTAGAAACGATGTGTTATTTATGTATTAAATTTTTAGAACCTCTATAAAATTAGAAAGGATCAGAATCATCTTGTTGAAAACCATTTTCCTGAGGTGGAATTATAGAACCTTCGTTATCAAAACCTGTATTGCCGGCAATGCCCGAACCCATATCTTCTGCCCTGAAATTTCCTTTGGATGGAATAGAAATACTACCTCCCTGCCCTGCCATAAGGTCATAATTAATATCTTTATTCTTATCCACAAAGCTTGCAAATTGAGCAATAAATTTCAAATGTACATCTCCTACAGCTCCATTCCGGTGCTTTGCCAGTATAATATCAGCCATTCCGAGAGTGGACTCTCCGTTTTCATATTCATAAATTTGATAATATTCCGGACGGTGTATAAACATAACAATATCCGCATCCTGCTCAATAGCTCCGGATTCACGTAAGTCGGATAATACCGGTTTTTTGGAACCGCCGCGAGTTTCGACCGCACGGCTTAATTGTGACAATGCCAATACCGGAACTCGTAATTCTTTAGCTAAGGCTTTCAACTGACGCGAAATCATACTTATTTCTTGTTCGCGGTTGCCTTTGGCTTCGGCACTCCCATTCATTAATTGCAGATAATCGATAAAAATCATGCCGATATCATGCTTTTGTTTCAAACGACGGCATTTTGCACGTAATTCAAAAATAGTGAGAGAAGGAGTATCGTCAATAAACATGGGAGCTTCGGATAGCGCTGATATTTTGGTATGTAATGCATCCCATTCATAATTTGCCAATTGCCCTTTTTTTAGTTTTTCAGAAGAAATGCCAGATTCGCTAGATACTAAACGCATTACCAATTCTACAGCAGACATTTCTAAAGAGAAAAACGCAATCGGAATTTTATGATCTATCGCTATGTTTTTTGCCATCGATAAGGCAAAAGCTGTTTTACCCATCGCAGGACGGGCTGCCAAAATAATCAAATTTGATTTCTGCCATCCGGCAGTCATTCGGTCTAAATCTGTAAAACCGGAAGGAACTCCGCTCATCCCCGACTCTACTTTGGCTGCCGACTCTACCTCTCCTAAGGCTTCTCTAAGCAAATCTGCCATATCGCGGTAATCGCTGCGAAAATTCTTTTCCCCTATATCCAATAATTGACGTTCGGCTTTATCTAATAAATCCAAAACATCCATAGTTGGGTCATATGCATCGGTAATTACATCGGTCGAAACCCGTATCAAATCACGTTGAATAAATTTTTCAGCAATAATCCGTGCATGCGTTTCTATATTAGCAGCGGAAACTACGCGCTCTGTAAGCTGGGTAATAAAATAAGCTCCTCCTACAAATTCAAGTTCTCCCGATTTTTTGAGTGCTTCTACTACTGTAAACATATCTATCGGCAAAGAATCATGAAACAGCCTGCGGATAGCTTTATATATAACTTGATGGGCTTCCTTGTAAAAAAACTCAGGTTGCAGGATATCAATAACTGTTGTTAATGCATTATGTTCCAGCATTACAGCTCCCAACACAGCTTCTTCCAATTCCAAAGCCTGGGGAGGCACTTTACCGTGCAGTGCAAAAGCCTGATCTTGGGTAAGCTTACGTTTATTCTGAGTCCTATTTGAAGTAATTTCCATGTTTCAAAGTTACAAAATGATAGCTAATTGGGAAAAAAAAAGCCCCGATAAAACGGGACTTTTAATTAAAAATATAGATTGATACCTATATTTATTTTTTCTTACTTGCTAAAAATTCTTTTACAGAGTCTGAAGGAACAATTTCTTCCTTAAAAACATAAGCTCCAGTTTTAGGAGATTTTTCAGCATAAACGACTTTGGCAAAACTTTTGCCTGTGCCGGTTTTCAGTGTTGCAACAACCTTCTTTGCCATAGTATTTTAGTATTTAATTTCTTTATGAATAGTCATTCTTTTTAAGATAGGATTGTACTTTTTCAATTCCAATCTATCAGGAGTATTTTTTCTGTTTTTTGTGGTAATATATCTTGAAGTTCCTGGCATTCCAGATGCTTTATGCTCAGTACATTCTAGTATTACTTGTCCTCTTGCTTCTTTACTTTTCTTTGCCATTTCTATATAGAATTATTATTTTCAGGTTTGCAAAGGTACACACTTTTTGCCTAGCTTCCTAATTTTCCGTAAAATTTTCTTTCCACAATTATTGCTACCCTCCATTTTCTTATATTAAATTCTGATTTTCTGATTTTTAAAATACACATAATCGCACATATCAACATTTTCAATCAATGAATTTTTTTCATCCAAATTGTTATGATTCTCAATTAATCTTCCGAAAAATCTTTAACCATTTTCCGGTATGTTGAAAAAATATTGGCTCGGGAAACAAAACCTTTATAAATGCCTTGATCTAAAACAGGTAAATTATATGTATCTGAATGATGAAATTTTTCAATAACTACTGTCATATTATCTTCTGTTAACTCAACCACATTTTCCGGCATAAACATAAAATTACGGACAAAAAGAGTGTCATATTGGTTGTGGTCGAACATAATGCTTCGTATATCATCCATAATGACAACTCCCAAGAATTTCCCTTCTTCGTTTACAACCGGAAAAATATTACGACTTGATTGCGAAATAACATGAACCAATGTACGCAAAGTATCTGTAGGTTTTACAGTAGCAAAGTCGGTTTCAATAATTCTCTCCAAATTCATCATAGTTAAGGCAGCCTTATCTTTATGATGGGTAATTAAATCTCCTTCCTGAGCTAATTTTTTTGTATAAATGGAATATTTCTCGAATGGACGGACAGAGATATAAGAAAAAGCAGAGGTAATCAATAGCGGAACAAATAATTGATAACCTCCCGTTATTTCTGCAATCAAAAATATAGCTGTCAGAGGGGCATGCATTACACCTGCCATAACGCCTGCCATGCCGGCTAAAGCAAAATTACTTTCTGATACGTGTCCTATTCCTGTATGATTGATAACATTGGCTACAAAAAATCCTGCAATTCCGCCCAAAAATAATGAAGGGGCAAAAACACCGCCAACTCCTCCCGCCCCTGTGGTAGCGGCAGTTGCTACCGCCTTAAATATCATCAAGGTAAGTAATATCAGCAAAAACCAAATATAGCGCGCGTCTTTTAGAAAATAAAAGAAACTGTTATTCAATATGTCAATTCCTTCGCCATTAATACACATTTTGAGAGTATCATAACCTTCGCCAAAAAGCGGAGGAAATAAAAAAATCAAACCTCCCAGCAACAAACCTCCTATAAGCCAACGATATAAAGGATTTGATATTTTGGAAAAACGCTTTTCGACAAACCTCGAAATCCGCAAAAAATATAAGGAAACAAAACCTGCAAAAATCCCCATAACAATATACCAAGGAAAGTTTGTTATATGAAATTGTGCTTGTACCGGAAATGAAAATTGAGCTCCGGTTCCCATCAAAAAGAAAGATATAAGTGCGGCTGTAGCTGCCGAAATCAATAAAGGGATAACAGTTGTTAAGGTTAAATCGAGCATCAGCACTTCTATAACAAATACAATTCCCGCTACGGGTGCATTAAAAATACCAGCTATAGCTCCGGCAGCACCGCATCCTACCAACAGCAAGGTATTTTTATAATTCAACCTAAACCATTGCCCTAAGTTAGAACCTATGGCACTTCCGGTGTAAACAATAGGTGCTTCCAAACCCACCGAACCTCCAAAACCTACTGTAAGCGTGGAAGAAACGATAGAACTATACATATTATGTGTTGCTATTCTGCCCCGTTTACGAGTTATGGCATATAAAATTCTGCTAATTCCATGACTGATATTATCTTTTACAAAATAAAAAACAAACAAGGCTGCCAAGCCAATACCTATCATGGGAGATAGTAAAAATAAATAGTTCCCTGTATCTACATCAAATCGGGTTGCTAAAAAATGATGGGTAAAATGAACTGTATTTTTTAAAATGATGGCTGCTAAACCGCTTAACAAGCCTACTACAAAGCTTAATACCAAAACAAACGAGCGTTCCTGCATGTATTTCAGGAAAAATTCGCGTATTTGAAAAGTGGCATATAGAAAACGCTTATTCATGGGTATTTTTTAATTTATCTTGGCAACAGGGTATTTATAAACAATTCCTAAAGGGATATCCTCGAAGTTTTTATCTTGTAAAATTATGTTTTGGAAAACTACATCTTGTAGAGGAGCATTCCCTGATAGTGTATTTTCAATACCATCCAATACTTCAAAAACAGAAATATATTTCATGCATTGATTATTACCTTTACAGGGTGGTATCACAAATTCATGCACACAAGGACTGCAATAAACTTGATGATAAATAATTGTGGTATTTTGAAAATGTCCATATTGTTTTGGAGAACATGGACCAAATAAGGCAACAGTTTTGGTTTGAGTAGAAAAAGCTATATGCATAGGTCCTGTATCATTTGTTATAACTAATGAAGCATGTTCTATCAGACTTATTAACTCATCTATATTAGTTTTGCCCGCATAGTTTATTATATTATCCTGAAAAGACAAACAACTAATAATATTTTCTACATAAGCTTGTTCTAAAGAATTTCCAATTAAGATAAGTTTATAATCAGGGTATTGTTGCTGCATTTTATCAATCAACTCAATAAAACTATCTTTATTCCAACGTCTTTCTATCCTTAGGTCTGATGCATTTACATTAATTACAAAGTATTTGAGTTGATTTACTGCTGTTTTATCTTGCTGTTCGGATATATTAAATATTTGCTGTGCTGATAGCTTTTGTAAGTTTGTTTTTATATCTTTTATTTTTAACAATCTAGCTAGTTGTAAATACACTAAAGAAATAGGCGAATTAATATTGTAATACATCATGTGCGTATAAATTCCCATCCGGTAGTCGCTAGAACGTAAATAAAAGCCTATACGGTTTTTTGCCATACTAGCAGTAGTAACTAAAGAGCTAAAATCTGAATATATTTCCAAATCAAAATATACATCTACCCGCTTTCGGATTAATGTAAACATAAAAGGGAAAAATGAATAAAGCAGGGTAAAAAAGTTTTTATCATCTAGCAAAATCAATGTATTTATATTTTCTATCTTTTCCAGTATTTTCTCATTCCCTTTGGTTGATATAAAAATAATTTCAGCATTAGGATAACGTTTTCGTAAAGTTTGTAATAATGGTGTGGATTGAATAATACTTCCCATCCCCTTGTATTTAGCAATGGCAATGGTTGTAAATTCTTTCGTTAAGGTGTGGTCAGGACGTAAGATTTTACCAAGTATGTAAACAAATACATTAAGCACCCACAAAATCGGACGTACTATAAACTTTTCAATAGTAAAAAGTTGAGATGTTTTCATACTAAAGATAGCTACTTATTTTTATTTGTTAATCAGTTTAAATTTTATACGCCCTGACATATTTTTATCAGCTATAATATTTAGACTATCTATGAGTCCGCAATACCAATTATATTGATAATTTACAGGAATTACATAGGCTTCTCTTTGATGGCTTGGTATGGTTTCGAATTGATAACTACCCATCTCTTTTCCTTGATAATAATAATTTAATTTAAGAGCTGCCAGTTCATTCAAAGGAGGCATATCTATAAGGCAAAAGACTTCCTTATTTGTAAGTGTAAATGAAACAGGTACTCCCTCATTTGATTTTATAATATTCAAATGATTTTTTTCTATCTTAATTTCCCCATATCTACCTAATAAATAAGGATATTTTTTTAAATCATGATACTGGGTTATATATGCAAAATCTTTTGATGTTGAATCTGGTATTTGTAAATGTAAATCTTTTCTAAGCCAAATAGTGTGATGATTTAGTATCGTATAAGGTTTATAATTATGATAAATAAACTGAGTTATTTTTCTATATCGTAATGTATTAGGGACTCCATCTGTACAGTCAAACCATGTTTGGGGAAAATTAGAAAATACTACTACCGGAATATTTAGAGTGCGTAATAATTTTAGATTTTCTTCCTGTAATTTCTCTGTAACTGTATTTTGCATGTATTGACAAAAATATGAGGGGACTTTCCGCTGCGTATAAAAATACAGCATCGGAGTATTAGAAAAATCAATAAAAGTAGCCGAAGAATCAAAATACTGATTCATGAAACTTTGTATGTCTTTGTAATTTTCTTCTGCAAATGTTTTTGTGTTGAGAACTCTTGGGGTTTTTACAGGTAAAACTTCAAGGTTTTCTACTTTTTTATATTTAAACCGAAATTGATTATAGAGACTCCATTCTTCTTGGGGTTCCGGAAATTTGAAACAATAAATCAATAGGGTTGCTGTAGCAAAGAAAACATAAGGTCGATAATGATAATATTTTTGGGGTAGTACAAAAATAGCAAATAAAGCTATTGTCAAATAAGAAAACCGCATCAAAAACGAATCCATGCCTTCTGCCATAGAATGTCTCACTAAACCCCGTTGGAAATTAAAGAAATAAAACAATGCCAAAAACAATATGCTAAATCCGATAAACCAATTTCGCTTAGAAATAGCTTGGGTTTTCTTTAGGTACAATACAAGCAGTACTATTATACCTATAAGTATAGGAAATAATACATAATGTGTAGTGTTTATACGAAAATCAGGAGACAATACGCTAGGATGAGCATGTGCTTGGTTTGCTGATAAATATCCTAATGCTTGTTTAAAGTTACCTACAAAAAGTTGAGAATCCCTTAGGTAGAAAACCATTGCCAAAAGTCCCATAATTCCACAAATAATTCCCACTACTTTCAAATAATCCAGCAAATATTTACGCGAAAAATGATAGATTAAATAGATTGTCAAGAAGATTAATGAAATAAATAAGCATGGTAAACCAACATCGAATTGCCAAACACCGATAAAAATAGTAAATATAGTAACCCCCAATAGCTTTTTGAAAGAATATCTTTCAAATAAACGATACAATAAATATAAAAGAATCAATGTGGGGGCAATTGTCGAGGGAACTAATATGCTTGTAAATGGGCAAAATAATACAAGAAAGAAAACAACCGGACATTTGCCAAATATCCGTAGAAAAAAATAATAGCAAATTAATGTACAAATAACAGTAAATAAAAAATCGTAGAGTAGAAAATCGACTGTTCCGGAATATCCATTGAAGCCGATGTATATAAATTTGAAAAATAACTCAGATAAAGCATGTGAATTCAAATAATCTACAAAAGGAACTTGATGATGTACGAATATATTTGCCAATGCATTGGCAGGATTGGCAAGCTCAAACAATTCGTCAGGTTGATTTATAAAGGCTCTATAAAATGTAAATGCTGCTAATCCTGATAACATTACAGGAAATGAAGAATAATACAACTCATTTATGATAGATTTACAAATATTTTTCCTAAAATAAAGAAAACCGGAAATGCACAGAATAAGCATTAACCCTAAAACATAAAGTTTATCAGGCGACAATAGACTAAATCCTCGTTGATTGAAAATTAAATAAATTTCATCTGATAAAATAGATAGCCAAGGCAGAAAAAATAGGGGACGGCAAGCATAAAGTATATTTTTAGTTTTCAACGAAAACTTTTGGAATATAAAATTACCAACCAACAATAAACTAAATGTAACAAACCAAATAATTCCTATATCAGGTATTTTAGTACTATGGCAAAGTAAGTACACATCTTTTACCATAATACTTAACGATAAAGTTAAAATACATAGCCACCAAAAATAAGCTTTTTTTCGACTTGGATTGAGAGAAAATAAAATATAAGCGAAAGATAAAAGAAAAATAGAATTGACTTCGGCAATACCTGCATTTCGGGTATAGACACAAAATAGCAATAAAATGCCAATGGCTGAAAAAGCATTGAGATATGGTGCTGTATATTGAAAAATCGAAGACTGTTTATACAGCCATTTAAAAAATAAAGTAAGTAAACTTATTCCTAATATAAACCCACCTATGAATAAGTATGAAAACCAGATTAAGGCATCAATGCTATAATTCTCAAAAGTGGCAATAGAAACAACATCTAGTTTATTTAGAGAATTATCAAATAAGCCTGCAGTATGGTATAGTACATAAAGTACTATAAAAATGGGGATTATACAGAAATATTTGATATTCTTCATCTAATCTTAAAATAATAGACAAAGATACAAATAAAAGAAGATTTCTACTAAAATGAATATATAAAATCCCTCTAATGTACATTAGAGGGATAAAAGCATATCTTATCTAAACCTATAAGTTATATAGATACTTTTGAAATAATGTATTACCATAATAATTCTAACACATTATTTCTTTATTATTTTGTATGAAGAAACATTCTTTTCATTAGATATGCTAATAGTATATAATCCAGATGAAAGAGATGATAAATCAACCCTTGTTAATTCTGAATTTATTGTTATCTCAAATACAACTTGACCTAAAATATCTGTGAGAATAGCTTTTTCGGCCTTTTTAAAATTGGGATAATTAATATTAACAATATCAGATGCTGGATTTGGATAAATTAATACTTGCCCAAAATCGGTTTTTGAATTAGTATTTTCAATAGAATAATCCCCTCCCCCTATGACTACTTCATGATTATCATATGCTAAGCTTTTCTTCTGAACACTACCACATGGCACAATTTTTGCATTAAATGACTGCCCATTGATTGGTTTAATATTAGCTCCAGCAACCATAACAATACTATTACTTGCCTGAACTACATAATTGGCAGGGGAAAATGCTACGGAATTAGAAATAGTAATATTTGAGGTAAAAGATGATGTTGTACTTGCGGTAATAGACCTTTCACTTGAAGCTTCAAGACATCTCACTGTTATTGTATAAGTTCTACAACTTTCTAAATTAATTATTTTACATTGTGTATCAGATGTTATATTTACTTCAGTATCATCAACACGAATGGAATACCGGGGGCTTTTATAACTTGTGTTAGCGTCCCAATATATAGTGATAAAATTCGCACCACATACAGCAGCACATAAATTATTTTGTGAAAATACAAAGCCTATACTAATACTTTGTAATATTAAGACGAATAATATTTTTTTCATAATCTATTTAATATTATAGTTTTTACTTAGACAAAAGAATTTTAGACTTTAGGTCTAAATTTTCTCTTTCTAAAACCTCTACTTTTTTATTCAATTCAATCATATAAAGGGTAAGTTCTTCTACTTTATGGAGAAGTACTGCATCCATATTACCTAAATTTATTCCATTTTCCTGTACTTCTTTTTCGGATGGAACATCAGGCAAGTGGTTATTTTCCTTAATATAATTTTCCACTTCAGATAAACTCCTCAATGTGAAATTTTTAGCAAAAACATAATCTGGCCAGTTTGCAAAAAGTTTTACTACAACTTCTTCAGCTATCATTTTACCTTTAACAGCTAATTTATACCCTTTAGTTGGATAATCGTTGGTATTGGGAGTATTAAAAATTCCATCCATGCCTATGCCAACAGTACCATCATCAAATAGGGTAAGAGGGACAATCCAAACCCTGTCGTTAGGTCTAAAATGTAATGCCCCTGTATAATCAACCAATCCCAAGTCATTATTTAATTCAATGCGCCCTTTTATTGCCTCTCCTGCATCATAATCTCTAAACCAAATTCTTTGAGGAACATTTACAGTACCTCTAAAAATAATTTGCTGCTCTGTACTAGATAGATTAGCTAGTCTCATTAGTGTCTTTCCTGCAACATTAAAACCCATAGAGCTAGACAATGTAGATAAAGTACCTGGAAATGTAATATTGCCACCATTAAATTTATACTGACTTGCTTGAAATGATAATTGATCATCAGCTTCCCACTCACCCATTTTCACATATTCCCCATCGCCGAAATTGAGAACATATCTGGATCGTGATGTAGCATCTGTAGCAGAACCTATCCGCAGATTACCTTCATGTTTTAAAGGAGTGGTTAGTGAAGTGGGTGAACTTGAAAGAAATTGCGCATTTACACTAAATGCTAAACCTACGGCAAAGACAGAAAACATAATTTTTTTCATAATGCATTAATTTTTGGTTAATAAATATAATGCAAAGAAAAGAACTATTTCTTAAATATCAAAATATATTTTTCGTTTTTTTATAATTAAATTAATATTCCTCTATAAATCTGATATATATGATTAGATGTTTATAAAAAATTCACCCCATTTATTCCCACAAATACTTTATCTCTTTCAAATCGCAGCTTAGATATTTATTATTGGAAGTTTCTATTTGTAAATAGCCATACATATCTACTCCTGTGATACAGCCCTTTATTTCTGTATGCAAATATTTATATTTTGCCCATGTTTGAAATTGCAAAAGATTTTTTAAGTAATCATCATCTATCAAGGCTGGTTGCTTTTGCAATTGGCTATACCTAATAGCTATACAAGTAAATAATTCTTGAATGGATTCTTGCAAGTCATATTCTTTTCCTGAAACTTGAATCAATGAAACGGGGTTGGGTGCAGAGCTGAAAAATTCTTTCTGGTTTATATTTAACCCCACTCCTACTATAGCTGTATCATATTCATTGCCTATAATTTTATTTTCAATTAAAATTCCCGCTATTTTCCTTTTATCAAAATAAATATCATTAGGCCATTTAATTTTCCATAAATCGGAAGGATATTTTTGTTGTAGAAAATCTATCAAGGCTAAGGAAATCATTTTACTTAATTGAAATTGGGAAGAAGGTTCCAAAAAGCTTGGATGTAACGCTATACTGAAAGTTAGATTTTTTCCAATTTCACTTTCCCATGTATTATCTTGTAGCCCTTTACCTTGAGTCTGTTCATCCACCCAAACTACAGTTCCCTCTTCAATATCAGAACTATCAAGCAATTCCATCAAATGTGCATTGGTGGATGGCAAAGAGGCAATATGTTTTAGATGAAGTTTAACCTCTCCCCCTTTCCCCCTCTCCATAGGAGAAAGATTATGAATGCTTTTCCTAGTTTTTTCGTTTGAGAATGGCATTTTATTTTACTTTTCCAATGTCCTGCTTTCCTTTGCGGAGAGAGCTTTGGAGAAAGGATATTCTATTCCCTCCTTTGTGGGGAGGGTTAGGGAGGGGTGTATAATAAATATCAAAAGCTACAATCATGGCAGTATAAGTCCAAAAAAGTACAGAAGCTTTGTCTGTATCTAAAAAATTATTGAGGAGTGCATGGATGTAATAAGTCATCAAGCTCATGAAAATTGCCATACTCATCCATTTAACCCAATACTGATTGGCTCGGTAATATACCCTGATTGCATAAAAGGCTGTTGTAGCAAAAACCGCAATAATGGATAACATTCCTAACAATCCCTCTTCCGATAAAGGCAACAGGTATTCGCTATGAGCGGTTCCAAACCATCCGTGATTGGTACTCATCAAGGTTAAATCAGCAGAATGCTGATAACCGCCATAAACGAATTGATAGGTTCCGGGACCATGTCCAAAAACAGGTTTGTCTTTAAACATGCTGTATGCAGCATGCCAACGATTCAAACGCTCCTTATTAGACCTATCTGTAGATATGTTGGACATGGATTGTATTTGTTCCGAAAGCCTGCCTTTGGTAGAAGTATCTTGTTTATTTTTTTCCAGATTCATAATGACTTGGTGGCGCATTACCAAAAATAATCCGAGCAATCCGATAGCTGTCAGGATTATCCATTTTACCTTTATCTTGAAATAAATCAGAATAAACAAGCCTATTGAGATAACCAAACTCAACCATGCAGCACGCGAAAATGATAAATAAAATCCTACGAAAAGTATCAATAAAATAACCAAAGCGAATAACTTCCAAGTATTATGGTATTTTTTTTCAAAAACAAAACCTGCAATAACCGGAATGCAAAATGCAAGCATGGCTCCATAAATGGTGTGATCGTTGTAAAAAGGTTTCATCACATGATGTCCTATCTGCCCATCAAACCCAAATCCGGCATGTTTTATAGTTACGATAATAACCACTATAGCTAAACCAACGGCATATAACCAGGGAATGCGGTAAATATTTTTCTTTTCTTTGAATAGCAAAACAGCTGCAAAATAGCAAGGAATAACAAACCAGCAGCGTGAGATAAAAAATTTAAAAGAAACTATCGGCATGGAGCTGGTAATGCAGGTTATAAACATCCAGCATAAATTAATCAAAATGGCTATAGTTATCGGATGAAAGATAATCCGCTTGTCGAATGAGGAAGTAAATAAGGTTTTGACTACAAAAAGTAATGTAAAAGCAGCCAGTAAAGGTTCTGCCGGCAAGGATAATCCTAATTGGGCTGAGAAATCGGAGATTGTTATAGATAAAGGCGTAGCAAAAGCTATAACCAATAAAATCTTATCTAATGCGTAAAAATAAGCATAACCTATAAAAAAAATAACCGGAACAAGCAGCAGCCAATAAAAATCGAAAGTAAAAAGAATAGCATTGGCAAGGGTAAATAATAAACTAATCGACAAAGTGATAAAAAATACCTTGCGATTAGTCATTAAGTCTTGCCTGAGTGAAAAAAAGTTTTTCAAAACCGGATTTATTTTTCTTCTTCTTCAGGTTTGATGCGTTTGATATTTTCTATCATTATCAAAGCAAACAGTGTAAGAAGCATTGTAGAAATACAAGAGACAGCAACTACCAACCAACGAACCGGATATGATTTACGTTCTGCCGGAAAAGCATGATCGACCACAAATTTTTGGGGAATATACTCTTCGGCATCTACACGGGCTTCTTCGTATTTGGCTTCCAGAAGCACCATTTGTTCTGCTTTAAATTCCAATTCGTTTTTCAAAATCACATAACTGCCGCCATAAAGAGCCAAAGTATCTAGGCGTTGTTGCAAACGTGCTGCACCGGCGGTATTGCCTGAGCCTATTTGTACAGCCAACTCCTGATTAAACATTTCGGCTTGTTTTTCATAATCATGCACACCCTTTTTACGGAGAACAATAAGCCTGTCTTCCATTTCGGAAATATCTTTCCGCAAATTAGCTATGGATGTTTTTACGATTTCAAAACCTTTGACTGCGCGTTCTTTCTGCATTGCATTTTTGGTTGAATCCATCAATTCGGCAATGGTATTGGCAATATCAGCACTCATTTTAGGGTCGGAATCCATAACCAATATTTCAACGCCCAAAAATTCTGTTCTGCGGAAACGAATGTTATCATCATACGTTTTTTGCAATTGGGTAAGTTTATATTTGGACTTGGGATCTATTTTATAATGTTTAAATAAATCGAAACGTTTTACAATCTCATCTCTGATTTTACTTGAGCTTAAAACCTGAAGCATTTGTTCTGCTTGGTTTTCTTCTCCAAATTCTAAAATATCATCTTTTCCTGATGAGGTTTGCGAAATAAGGGCTTTGGATATGGAATTAGTGGAGGTTGGAAACATAACCACTGTAGATTTATACATCGGAGTAATTAAAAACGAGGCTGCTGCCGATAAAATGGCTGTAGCTATAAATACAATAATGAATAACTTACGCCATTTCCATAAAAAAACCAGAAAATTGACCGAATTAAAATCTTTATTTTCTTCCATACTTATTAAACTATGAACTATAAATGATGAACTATGAATTAAGTAGCATATGATGCGTGACAGGTAACGAGAAAATCTTTACAACCTCTTATTAAGTTTTGTATAAATCTAAGAATGTTAAATGGTAACTATAGGTGATAATAAAAAAAATTCCCGTCTCTCGTTACCTGTTACGCGTCACATAATTCTAGTTAAAAAATTATCCTTTGTAAAAAGGCGTTTTAACTACTTTTGCTTTTATTTTTTTATCGCGGATATTGATGTAGATTTCTGTATCTACTTTGGCAAATTCAGGTTTTACATGGGCAGTACCAATAGCAATATTTAATGATGGCGATTGAGTTCCTGAACAAACCACGCCGATTATATTTCCATTAGCATCCATCACTTCATAACCTTGACGTGGAATTCCTCTATCAATCATCTCAAATCCGCAAACTCTTTTAGAAAGTCCATTTTTCTTTTGCTCTTCCAACAAAGCTCTGTCGATAAAATCATTGCCATCTACAAATTTGGTAATCCAAGCCAAACCACCTTCCAATGGCGATGTATTATCGTCTATTTCATGTCCGTACAAACAAAATCCCATTTCTAAACGCAGTGTATCTCTACAGCCCAATCCGGCAGGTTTAATACCAAATTCCGCTCCGGCTTCAAATACGGCATTCCATACTTTTAAGGCTTCTTTTTTAGGAATATATATTTCACATCCGCCCGCTCCTGTATAGCCTGTTGTAGAGAATATGATATTATCCACTCCGGCAAAATTGATAATTTGGAAAGTATAATATTCCATATCAACTACATTAGCAGAA
>JAVBQU010000013.1:0-5024 GCA_031548675.1 Bacteroidales bacterium | reverse complement strand
CAGGTTTTAAAACCTGTGAGGTCTTAGCTTCCATATAAAACATTTTCTTATTTTTAGACTATCCAATAATTATATTGGCACTATATCTTTTCTTCATTCAAATTTCTCTTCCTTCGCTTTCCTGTTGGTCGAAATATAATCATACATAATAGGCACAACATACAGCGTGAGGAAAGTAGAAATAAACATACCGCCCACTACGGCAATACCCATCGCCGTGCGACCATTCGCTCCTTCGGCTCGGGAAAAAATCAAAGGCAGCGTTCCCAAAATAGTGGCTAAACTAGTCATCAGAATCGGACGCAAACGTTGTGCCGAGGCATGCCGGATGGCTTCGCCTTTGGCAACACCTACTGCTTGACGTTGGTTGGCAAATTCTACTATCAAAATTCCATTTTTGGCTACCAAGCCTATCAGCATAATAATCCCTATCTGACTAAAAATATTCATGGTAACACCGCTTATAAAAATAAAGACCAAAGCTCCGGCTACTGCCAAAGGTACGGTAAACATGATAATCAACGGGTCTTTAAAACTTTCGAACTGGGCTGCTAAAATTAAAAAGATTAAAACCAATGCCAAAACAAATGCAAAAAGCAAACTCGAAGAACTTTCTCTAAAAGATTTGGAGTCTCCGGCTAAAGCCGTACGGAAGCTATCATCAAGAGTAGATTTTGCTATTTTATCCATCTCATCCAAGCCTTCGCCCAAAGTAGCTTTTCCGGCTAAGCCTGCCGATACGGTTGCTGATACGAAACGATTATACCGATACAATTGGGGTGGAGAAACGTTTTCTTTCAGGTTTACCAGATTATCCAATTGTATCATCACTCCATCCTTATTTTTTATATATAAAGATTTTAAATCGATCGGCTTATTACGCTGCTGACGGTTTATCTCCGACAAAATCTGATATTGTTTTCCATTCATATAAAAATAACCCATCCGCTGACCGCTCAATCCATATTGCAAGGTTTGTCCGATATCTCGTGTACTTACGCCAAGCAATGCTGCTTTATCACGGTCTATTTCTATACGGGTTTCGGGTTTAGTAAATTTCAAATCCACATCTGCCATTTGAAATAATGGACTTGCATTTACTTTTTCCATAAACTTAGGAATAAATTCCTGTAGTTTTTCTAGATTAGGAGCCTGCAACACATATTGTATAGGCATCCGGGCACGCCGTCCGCCGAAAGTAGATTGCTGCTGCACAAAAGCACGGGCATCTGTTTGTGTACGTACGGCTGCCGACAAGGCATCGGCTATCTCCATTTGACTGCGTTTACGGTCTTTGATACCGGACAGCATTAAACGATCAAATCCCATACCTGTACGAACAAATAAAATATTTACTTCTCGTTCGGGAACTATCGAATCAGCTAATACGGCTATTTTTTCGGTATAATCCCGATAATATTCATAAGTTCCCCCTTCGGGAATCCTTGTATTAATAGTAATTTGCGAACGGTCTTCGAGCGGAGCCATCTCCGACGGAACTTTTATCCATAAAAAAATTATCAAGCCTATAACTATAGCCAAAAAAGGAAATACAAAAGCTTTATGGTGCAAAGTATAATTTAATGTACGTTCATAAAACCGGTTCAACCCTACAAAGAAGGGTTCTGTTTTACGGTAAAACCAATTTTCTTTCTCATGCTTTTTCAGTAATTTAGTCGAAAGCATTGGAGTAAAAGTCAAAGCTACAAAAGCAGAAATAAGCACCGACCCTGAAATAACAATACTAAATTCGCGAAACAACCTGCCTGTCATCCCCTGCAAGAAAACTATCGGGAAAAATACAGCTACCAAGGTAATGGTTGTAGAAACTACTGCAAAAAAGATTTCTTTAGAACCTTCTATACCGGCTTCTTTAGGGTTCATGCCCTGCTCTATCCGAAGATAAATATTTTCGGTTACCACAATAGCATCATCCACAACCAAGCCCACTGCCAGCACCACTGCCAGCATGGATAGCACATTGATAGAAAATCCCGCCACATACATCACAAAAAATGCTCCAATCAGCGACACCGGAATTACCACACAGGGGACCAAAGTTACACGCCAATTGCGGAGAAAAAGAAAAATAATCAGGATTACCAAAAGAAATGCGATGTAAACGGTTTCCTGTACAACCGCTATAGATGAGCGGATAAATTTTGTATTGTCGAATGCAACGCCCAGCACCACATCTTCGGGAAGGTCTTTTTTCATCTGCTCCATCCGCACTTTTACCTCATCGGCAATATCTATCTGGTTAGCTCCGGGCTGAGGAATTACAACCACGCTCACCATAGGTATTCCGTTGCGTTTCATAATGCTTCGTTGATCCTCTGCTCCCAATTCGGCATAGCCGATATCGCGAAAACGAATTACATTATAATTATCCTCCCTTAAAATCAGATTATTAAAATCTTCAGGCGTGCTCAGCAACCCCATAGTGCGGATAGAAAGCTGTATTTTATTTCCCTCTATATTACCCGACGGAAGCTCTACATTTTCTTTATCTAAAGCGTTTTTTACATCAATCGGGCTGATGTCGTAAGCTGCCATTTTATCAGGGTCGAGCCAAAGCCGCATGGAGTAGCGTTTTTGACCCCAAATATCTACAGAACTTACATTAGAGATGGTTTGTAAACGTTCTTTTACCGTCAGCTCTGCAATATCGCTCAGCTCAAGCAGCGAGCGTTTATCGCTCTGAAGCGTCAACTGTATAATAGGGTCGGAATTGGCATCGGCTTTGCTTACCGTAGGCGGGTCGCAATCCTTAGGCAATAAGCGTTGTGCCAGCGAAACTTTATCGCGGACATCGTTGGCGGCGGTTTCCAAATCCGCGCTCAATTCAAATTCTACCGTAATACGCGAAGAACCCTGACTGCTCACGCTCGATAATGAACGAATGCCCGGAATTCCATTGATATTTTGTTCTAAAGGTTCTGTAACCTGATTTTCGATAACATCGGCGTTGGCTCCGGGATAAGATACATCTACCGAAATAATAGGATTATCGATATTGGGATATTCGCGTACACCCAAATAAGTATAGCCGATTATTCCGAATAAAAAGATAATCAATATAAAAACGGTTGAAAGTACCGGACGTTTTATGCTCAGTTCTGATATATTCATAATCTCTATTCTACGTGGTCTATCACAACAGGCATGCCGTCGCGCAGCTGCATTACTCCGTTAACTATTAAAGTATCGCCTACCGAAACACCATCCAGAATTTGTAATTTGGATTCGGTTCGCAAACCTTTCGAAAGTACTACCTGTTGCGCTTTCCCGTTTTTATAAATATAGGCTATATCGCGTCCCATTTCGGCAATCACAGCTTGTGCAGGAGCCGTAAGCGTATTGTTGATGGCTCTTAGCTGTATTTCCACAGAAGCCGATCGTCCGGGTTTGAGTTTGCGGTCAGGATTAGGGTAAGTGGCACGTACAGATAAAGTTCTTGTACTCATATCCACCTGCGATTCGACAGCATAAACCGTAGCTATGTATTCTTTTAAATCATCCTGCACGCGGAATTTGAGTTTAGTCCCTTCTCCTACTTGGCTTGCCTGACGTTCGTTAATAGAGAATTCTATTTTCAATGGAGAGATTTTGGTCAAACGGGCAACACTAACAGCAGATGAAACATAAGCACCTTCGCTTACTAAACGCAAACCTATCACCCCTTCAAAAGGAGCCCGCAGTTCGGTTTGTGCTATCCGCGATTTAACCAAATCAATATCTGCATAAAGTTTTTCCAATTCAGTATTTACTTGTTCATACGCTTCTTGACTCACAGCATCTTTTTCTAACAAAGATTTCTGACGAAACACACGGTCTTTTGCCAATGGCAATTGGGTTTCCAGCTTTTTCAATTCAGCTTGCAAAGGCAAATCGTTTACTTTTGCCAATAAGTCTCCTTTTTTTACCTGAGAACCTTCTTTAAAATAAATGCGGGTAATTTTTCCTGAAGTTTCAAACGAAAGATTTACTTCTTCGTCCGGCAAAAGATTTCCTGTTGTACGTACTACATCTTCCAAACTCTCGTATTTTAATACCTTTACATTAACATTTAAGGGTTTATCTTTTTTACCTTGCTTTTTCTCGGCAGCAACAGCTACAGGTTTTTCTTTCTGTCCGGTAAAGTTCTTTTTTAAGGTAGGAAAAAATGCCATACCCAAAATAAAAAGGGCAATAATGACAATTAAAATAATCCTGATTCTTTTCTTTCGCATTATTTGATTATCTAAGTTAATTGTGACACGTAACGGGTAACGAGTGACTGATTTTTCTCGTTACCTGTTACTCGTCACTCGTTACATTTTTTACTTCTCCTCCTTAACCCAGCTCGCATACGTGGGATAAGCATTGGCAATACGGTTTACAGTTTCTTCGAGACGGTGCGGGTCTATTTCTTTGACTTTTCTAGCAGGCATACCGGCGTACACGCTTCCTGATTCTACAATAGTTCCCTCTAAAACTACGGCTCCGGCAGCTACTATAGAATTGCTTTTGATAACAGCTCCATCCATTACAATGGCTGCCATGCCGATTAATACATTATCTTCAATTGTACAGCCGTGTACAATCGCATTATGGGCTATCGATACATTATTACCGATAGTTGTAGGGGCTGTTTGGTAAGTACAATGGATAATGGCTCCATCCTGCACATTCACTTTATTACCCATTTTGATATAGTGTACATCTCCACGAACTACAGCATTGAACCATATACTGCAATCGTTTCCCATTTCCACTTCTCCGATTACCGTTGCATTTTCTGCTATATAACAATTTTCTCCAAACTTTGGGTGTTTTCCCCTAACGGATTTTATTAGTGCCATAATATTACAATTTATTGCGTTTTTAATTTGATTTTTTAATATAAACAACAAAGTTACAAAACAAATTGGGATAGGAAAAGCGTTGTATTTACTTAAAATTGATATAAAAGATGCTTTGGGCATTTAGATATTAATTAACTCTTATTGCCTGCTGTTTTTAGTTTTGGCTTTATTTTTTTG
>JAVBQU010000065.1:0-18635 GCA_031548675.1 Bacteroidales bacterium | reverse complement strand
TTATATATTATTAAGTTAGTCCCTTCCGCTCCTGCAATAGTAATATGTTGATTTGCCGGACTCGGATACACGCTTAATTCCACATTAATCTTAGAATCTTGAATACTAGTTTTTATTATGAATTTCGCATATAAAATTTTTATACCAGTCTCAAGATTACCAATACTTGTTATTGGAGTTGTAAATAGAGAATCACTATACCATCCTTTGAATGTGTAGTCTATTTTAAAAGGCGCTGTAAAAGATATAATTCCGGTTCCATAGGTGTAGCTAGTTGGATTATTATTTGTAACACCTGTTAATCCTCCGTAATTATAAGTGATATTGTAAACTTCGGGAATAAATTTTGCATAAATAGTTTTATTGCCCATATCTGTAGAACTGATGCTTGTTGTCAGTGTAGTAAATGAAGCATCTCTATACCATCCTTCGAATGTGTAACCTGTTTTAGATGGAACTGTAAAAGTAAATCCTGTTCCATAAGTATAGTTCATCGGATTGGTGCTTGTAACCCCTGTTAATCCGTTATAATCATAGGTAATAGTATAAGTTGCAAGAGTAAATTTCGCATATAAAGTTTTAGCACCAATTTCAGTAGAACTTATACTCGCTATTGGTGTGGAGAATAAAGCGTCGCTATACCATCCTTCAAAATTATAACCTGTTCTGGAAGGTGTAATTAAAGATATAATTCCAGTTCCATAGGTGTAACTAGTTGGATTATTATTTGTAACACCTGTTAATCCTCCGTAATTATAAGTGATATTGTAAATTTCAGGAGTAAGTTTTGCATAAATAGTTTTATTGTCCGCATCTGTAGAACTGATGTTTGTTATCAGTGTGGTAAATGAAGTATCATTATACCAACCCTCGAATGTGTAGCCTGTTTTAGATGGATCTGTAAGAGTAAATCCTGTTCCATAAGTGTAGTTGGTTTGATTGTTATTTGTAACTCCTGTTAATCCGTTATAATTATAGGTAATAGTATAAGTTGCAAGAGTAAATTTCGCATATAAAGTTTTAGCACCAATTTCAGTAGAACTTATGCCTGCTATTGGTGTGGCGAATAAGGCGTCGCTATACCATCCTTCAAAATTATAACCTATTCTGAAAGGTGTAAGCAAAGATGAAAGTCCTGTTTCATAAGAATATGTTGTTGGATTATTATTAAAAACTCCGGACAATCCTCCGAAATTATAAGTGATATTATAGATTTCAGGAGTAAGTTTTGCATAAATAATTTTATTGTTTACATCAGCAGCACTGATGCTTGTTATTGGTGTTGTAAATAATGCATCGCTATACCATCCGTCGAATATATAACCTGTTTTAGAAGGAGTTGTGAATGACGTGATTCCTATTCCGTAAGTATAGTTAGTTTGATTGTTGTTTGTAACTCCGGTTAATCCTTTGTAATTGTAGGTGATAGTGTAAGTAGCAGGAGAGAGTTTCGCATATAAAGTTTTAGCATCAATTTCGGTAGAACTGATACTTACGACCTGTGAAATATATAGTATATCACTAAACCAACCATCAAATTTGTAGCCTGTTTTAGATGCAGGTGTAAATGATGTGATTCCCGTTCCGTAAGTATAGCTGGCTTGATTGCTGTTTGTAACCCCTGTTAATCCGCCATAATTATAGGTAATAGGATAAATTTCAAAGCTAAATTTCGCATATAAAGTTTTAGCACCAGTGTTGGTGGAGCTGATGCTTGTTATTGGGATGGTTAATGCAATGTCGCTATACCAACCCCCAAACTTGTAACCGGCTTTAGATGGAGTTGCGAATGATGTGATTCCTGTAGAATAGGTATAATTGGTTGGATTAGTATTTGTAACTCCGGTTAGTCCGCCATAATTGTAAGTAATATTATAAGTTTCAGGAGTGAACTTCGCAAATAAGGTGCGATCTTCGGTTGCTATAAAAGAATAATTTTGAGAAGTACTTACAATATTCAAATTTTCTTCCCAGCCATCAAATGAATAATATGGATTAGCATTGGCTTGTAGTGAAACTGTAGAATCTGCTCTGTATGCTTTACTTCCGGTAACACTACCTCCTGCAATAGGCGATGCAGTTGCATTAATTTCATATTTTAAGCTTGATCTTAATACAGGTAAATTACCGGGTTTAATGATCCATACATCATAAAGGTTCCACCTCAAATTTGTTGTCATCCATGCTTCATTTTGAAAATCAGTAAGCATAGCGTCCTTGCCATTTTTGCTATTTGCATTTAGATTACTTATAGCATCACCGTTAAGTGATACTGAAGAACCTTCAGCATAGCAATTGGAATTAATCGCAGAAGTGCTATCACCTGTAATTCGCCCTATTTTTACCATGGTTGGATCACTCACATTTTTTATTTCACAGTTAGCTACAAAGCAGTTTTGAATATTTCCAAAACGTCCGCAAATACCACCTGAATAAGAATTTGTTGTAAACTGCGCTTTTGCCGAAACATGGCCTATATTGTACGAATTTTTTATTACCCCAGCACTTAAATTATTGGTATATCCGCAAATACCACCGGCATAAGCATAACAATTTCCTGTATAATAATTTGATGTTGAATTTAATGCCCCTGTATTATAACAGTCAACAATACTATCTGTAGCAGAGATATATCCGCAAATACCACCTACAAGAGAATATGGATAGACCGTATAGGAAATTATAGGTCCTCCCGGAGAAAATGGTCCTCTCGTGTCACCTTTAGCATATACTAATGTAGATATAGTGCCAGCATTGTAGCTAGTTGTTATAATTGTATTTTCACTCGTATGGCCACAAATACCACCAATATAAGCTTCGTGAGTAAAAGATGCTGAAAGATCACCTGTAAGTTCGTGACGATAATCCGTTGAGATAGATATAGAAGCACTACAGGAGCAATTGCTTATTGAACTTGAGATCGCTTTTGCACAGATACCTCCAGCGTAATGAGCATAATAGAAAGGAGGAAAAGAACTTAAAGAGGAGATGTTTACCGAAAAAGATGTTATAACTCCGACTACATTCAAATTTTTTATAGTTGCATCCTTAATTATTCCGAATATACCATATTTATCCACAGCTATTGTATAGCCATTTCCATCAAAAATACCTCCAAAATACTTAGAAGAATTCTCTCCTATAATAGTGGAAATAATATCACCAGAAGCTGTTAAGTCGCGAGTCAAAGAGAAATATTTACCGGAATAAGTTTCTCCCCCATTAACATTGGTTGCCAATTGAATCATATCCGCTTTAGAAGAAACAAGATATGGTTTTGCTGCTGTGCCATTCCCTCCGCTGTAAGCAAATACTTGTGTGGCGTGTAGTATAGCAAATAATGTAACGGGAAAGAATCTAAAAATTTTCATATTTTGGTTGTATTTGATGATTTATAAAAAAGATAATTCATAGAATGTACTCTTTTTATACTGCAAAGATAATACTTTTTAATAATAAAAAATTGTTTAAAAATGCAACTAGTTAAATATTGCAGAGGATTTGATGCGTGTTTTGATTGGAATTTCTACAATAGACTTCTTCGAGAAATGCACGTCATTAGTTTCGCCGAGCTTGCCCTTTCTGGACTGCGGTTGCGATTGCGAGGTACGAAGCAGGAAGCAATCTATTTTATTACTAAAAGATTATCTCTGCTGGACTTTCTTCCAAAAATTTAGGCAGAACGCTTCTCTATTAAGCAGTATAAAGGCTTCTTAGTGGGTTGTGATATCGCGGTAAACAGCAATAGGGTAATTTGGCACTTCCCCCGAGTGGGGAAAAGGGCAAAAAGAGTAATTTGAGCTTTCCTCGAGTGGGGAAAAGAACAAAGAGGGTAATTTAGTACTTCCATGTTAAGCAACATTGCAAATATTGCTTAACATGATGAAAATCAGGCACTTTCATATTCAGCTTTATTAGACTCCAATCTGTTGAATAGAAGATTGCTTCGTCGGCTTCTATCTCCTTGCAAAGACGCTTTGATTTTTGCTTCTACTATTTCCCGAAGAGGTCTAATCTCAATCCCCGAAGGTAATCTAAAACGGTATGGATTTCCTGTACTTCCTCCTGTTTTTTTACCAAAAAATTTGATATTTTTGTCCTGAGAAAGCATATTGACTAAATCTTCACCTGCCGAAAAAGTATTGTCTCCTATTATTACATATATATTGCCTTGAAAGCGGGAAGATTTTTCCGAAGTATTGAGATATTTGTAATTTGTATATTCTTCAATAGGTTCAAAATGGGTATTATGAAAACATGCACAATAAAAGTCGTTTAAGGCATCCCCTTTGAGCGTATCATTACACCAATAGGCTCCTCGAGCTTTATAAAACGGTCTATTTACTCGCGTTGTACAATCAGAATATGAAATAGTATCTTGCTTCAACAAAAATTCATATATATTGCGATTATATATAGCTTGTCCCCCTCCATGATGAGAAAGGTCAAGAATTAAGTCCTGAATATTTCGGAGAGAATCTATATGTTCAGCAAAAAACTTATCAGAATTACTGTTAGCCCCGTTTAAATTAATATATGCAAAGCTATTTTTTAAGTCAATAGCAAAAATATTATCATTGAAAGATGAAAAATCTTTGACAATCCATTTTGAAGATACATCATCCATTTTTCGATCAGCAAAAATCTTAACTTTCTTAATGCCTTCAGATGTTTTAATCCCTAAAATGAATTTTGTATGCAGCGGATGACAATGTGGTAATCCATAAGCAAACATTGCAGAAGACATTTTATTATCTGCATTTGAAAGAGAATAGTAAGGGATGTAATTTTGTTTGAAATACTCAACAGCATCTATTCCATTTATTGTAATTATTTCATCTCCAATATTTAGTTTGCCTACATGTTGTATAGGAATATTCTCAACAAATATTTTACCGTTTTTATAAATACTTTTCAAGTACAATCTTCCCATATAATCATCCAAATATGTAGGAAAATCCGTCATGCACGTATGAGCATTATTGAAATGAGCCATAAATCGTTGAATAAGTTTGAAGTCCTCTAAATCATCCTGAGTTTTTCGAACCAATGGAATATATGCTCTATACAAACTATCAACATTTAAATTTGGACAATTATCCATATTATCAAAGTTATATGATACCTCTTTCCAAATCATAGAAAGTTCATATAGTTTTTCTTCTTCTCTAATCCGGCTTGCTTTTCTAATTTTATGCTGTTGAGCTAGTGAAGTATGATTTAAGATAAACAGAAATAAAACAGATAATATGAGAAAATTTTTCATAGATTTGTTTTTCAGTATATTTGTAATATTATTTTTTAAAAGTGCAATATTTCTCATTGATAAAAAAAGATTTTATACAATGAGAAAATAAGAAGTCATCTATAAAAATAAAAAACTTTTAGTGTTGGGTAATCTGGAAATTATTGGCAAGACCTCAATAAATGATCAGCTAAAACCAAAGCAGACATAGCTTCTACTACAGGAATTACACGTGGAACTACACAAATATCGTGTCTGCCTTTGCCTTTAATAGTTACTTTATTGCCGCTAAAATCATAACCATCTTGGTCTTGCATAAGGGTGGCAATAGGTTTGAAAGCCACACGAAAATAAATATCTTCCCCGTTCGAAATGCCGCCTTGTATGCCTCCCGAATGATTGGTTTGGGTAGAAAAATCAGCATTAAATAAATCGTTGTGGCGGCTTCCTGTTATGCTTGCCGCTCCAAAACCCGAACCATATTCAAATCCTTTGGCAGCATTGATGCTTAACATGGCTTTAGCCAAATCGGCATGAAGTTTATCGAAAACAGGTTCGCCTAAACCCGCCGGACAATTCTGTATAACGCAATTTACGACACATCCTACAGTATCTTTCTCCTCTTTGACTTGAGCTAAAAAAGCTTCCATTTCTTGCGTTTTTGCTGTATCGGGACAACCTACAGAGCTTTCAGCAATCTTTTTCAAATCAATGATTTTATAATTTGTGTTGAATGTTATAGATCCGATTTGAGAAGTATAAGCAAAAATAGAAATGTGATATTTTTGTAAAATCAATTTGGCAATAGCTCCGGCAACTACCCACGATAAGGTTTCGCGGGCAGAAGAACGACCTCCGCCACGGTAATCGCGGATGCCGTATTTTTTATAATACGTAAAATCGGCATGCGAAGGGCGGAATACATTCTGCAAATGTGCATAGTCGTCGCTTTTAGCATCTGTGTTTCGAATCAAAAAAGCAATGGGAGTTCCTGTAGTTTTACCTTCGAAAATTCCTGAAATAAATTCTACTTTATCTGCTTCATTCCGATGACTTGAAAAATTATTTTGCGAAGTCCTACGACGTTGAATTTCAGAATTTATAAATTCAAAATCAATTCCGATGTTTGGCGGACAGCCATCAATAACCCCGCCAATATGCGAACCGTGAGATTCGCCAAAGGTGGTTAAGGTAAATAGTTTTCCAAAAGTGTTAGCAGACATAAATGTTGGATTTATTTTAAATGTTAAACATTGATTTCCAATTGATTTTCGTTCAATTTTTCTTCAATTTCCTCAATGGTGGGCAGGCTGCCTTTAAATTCTTTTGGAAAAAAGCGTGTCAGCTCATATTCAGAGACCCCAATGGGTTTTCGTATATCTTGCAAAGCATATTCAGCAACGACTTCATTTTTGTTTTTACATATTAAAATACCAATAGTAGGATTGTCGTGCGAAGAGCGTAATTGTTTATCAGCTACAGCCAAATAGAAATTTAATTTACCGGCATGTTCGGGTTGAAAATTGGTCGTTTTCAATTCTACAACTACATATGCCCGCAATTTGAGGTGATAGAAAAGCAGGTCGATGTAAAAATCTTCCCCTCCGACTTCAAGCTTATACTGCTTGCCTACAAAAGCAAAGCCTGTTCCTAATTCTAATAAAAACTTGGTAATATTATCAGTTAATGCTTTTTCCAAGTCTCTTTCATAGTAAGGTTCTGATAATTGCAAAAAATCAAAATTATAAGGATCTTTCAATAATTGCTTTGCCAAGTCGCTTTGTACGGCAGGCAATGTGTTAGAAAAATTGTTAACTGCTTTTCCTTTCCGGCTGTATAAATCCGATTCGATTTGATGTTCTAAAATAGTTCGAGACCAACCGTTTTCCAGCGTTTGCCGAACATAGAATAATGCCTTGTCAATTTTCTTGCACTTGGTAATAATAAGTAGATTATGTCCCCAAGGAATAGACATTAATTCATTAATAAATAGAGGATCATTCGATTTTGGTAATTGTCCAACAACTTGTTGGATAATTGTATTTTCATGTTTCAATTCCGCAACAACTTGTTGCGGAATTATATTTTGCTGATTGTAAAATAAATACCATGTTTTTATATACAATAAATTCCTTTCAGAGAAACCTTTCATATCGGGAAATTCTTCTGTCAAATCTTGGCTTAATTGTTTCAGAAAACCATTGCCCCATTTAGCAATAGCTTGCTTTTGCACAATATCTGCCCCCAAATTCCAATACATATTCAGCAATTCGGTGTTTACTCTGATAGCTGCTTTAATTTGACTTTGGCGGATTCTGGTTTTCAGGTCTACCAGCCATTGTTTATAGTCTTTGTATTCTGTTACTGATTTTTCCATAGATTCTTCAAGCTTAAAGAATATTATTGCACATTCCTTATGTTCTCTTTCATCTTCTCAAACTTTACCCTGCTCATAGCCGAATGTTTTACCAGTTTTTTAAACTCGCTTTGCGATAGATTCTGCCATTTTTCCCGAGTCATATTTTGCAAGTTTTCAGAAGGTTTAAATTCTTGGTAATCGGTAGATTTGGCAAAACTTTGGTTCCAAGGGCACACATTTTGACAAATATCACAACCATAAATTTGTTTGCCCATTCGTGACCTAATTTCATCAGGGATATTTTCTTTATTTTCTATGGTTTGATAAGAAATACAGCGGTTTGAGTCGATTATGTGAGGTTTAACAATCGCTTGGGTAGGGCAGTTTCCCATACATTTTGTGCAACTTCCGCAACGGCTTTTTTCCGGTTTATCGGCTTCCAGCTCAATATCTGTAATAATTTCTCCTATAAAACAAAAAGAACCTATTTTGGGATTGATTAAACAAGAATTTTTACCAATCCAGCCCAATCCGGCACGCATAGCCCATGTTTTTTCCAAAACAGGAGCCGAGTCTACAAAGCACCGGAAATTTCCTTTTGGAAAATGCAATTGTAAAAAATCAATCAATTGATACAATCGCTTTTTTAATACAAAATGATAATCTTGCCCGTAGGCATATTTAGCGATAAGATAATTATCTTTTTCAGTCAAAAGTTCTTTCGGATAATAATTCATCAAAACAGAAATTACAGAACGGGCGTTATCTAGCAATAAATCAGGAGAAATCCTTTGTTCAAAATAATTCTCCATATATTGCATATTGCCATGAAAACCACTATCAAGCCAGCTTTTTAAGTAAATTTCTTCCTGATTCAGCTTTTCAGCAGCAGCAATTCCGCAAGCATCAAAACCTAATTCGGCGGCTTTAGTTTTAATAATTTCAGATTTCATGATTTAACCTCACCCTAAATCCCTCTCCACAAAAGAGGGACTTGGATTGCTCATCATTTTTTTGTTTAATAGAAACATTATTTTTTAGTCTTGTTCTGTCCTGCTCCCCTTTCCTTTGAGGGGAAAGGGGTTGGGGATAGGGGTTATTCAAACCCTAATTCAGACTGATTATTTTGTGTTTTGAATTTTCCCAAATGTTGAAAAGCCAATGCAGTTGCTTCTCGCCCGCGGGGAGTCCGCATCAAATAACCTTCCTGAATCAAAAAAGGTTCATATACCTCCTCAATCGTTCCGGCATCTTCGCCCACAGCAGTGGCGATGGTGGTAAGCCCAACAGGACCTCCTTTAAATTTTTCGATGATAGAAGAAAGAATCCGGTTATCCATTTCATCTAGCCCATGCTTATCTACATTGAGAGCCGATAAGGCAATCTGTGAAATTTTCAAATCGATAGTTCCATCACCTTTTATTTGGGCAAAATCGCGTACACGGCGTAAAAGCAGGTTGGCGATACGGGGCGTTCCGCGGCTGCGCCGCGAAATTTCCATCGCCGCTTCTACGCTGATAGGGACATTGAGAATATTAGCAGAGCGGATAATAATTTTACATAAAGTATTTGCATCATAATAGTTTAAGCGAGAAGTGATTCCAAAACGCGAACGGAGCGGAGCCGTAAGCAGACCAGAACGTGTGGTAGCTCCCACAAGCGTAAAAGGATTCAAGGTAATTTGTACACTTCGGGCATTAGGACCCGATTCTATCATGATATCAATTTTGTAATCCTCCATAGCCGAATATAAATATTCTTCTACTACAGGCGACAGGCGGTGGATTTCATCAATAAACAGAACATCATTCGGTTCCAGATTAGTTAGCAAACCGGCTAGTTCGCCGGGCTTATCCAAAACAGGCCCCGAAGTCATTTTTAAATTTACCCCTAATTCGTTGGCGATAATATGCGATAAGGTAGTTTTTCCCAAGCCCGGAGGTCCGTGTAATAAAACATGATCCAAAGCCTCTTGTCTTTGCTTGGCAGCTTGTACGAAAATACGAAGATTTTCTACAATTTGCTCCTGCCCCGAAAAGTTCTCAAACTCCTGTGGTCTCAGTGCTTTCTCTACTTCTCTTTCCGTTGCCGACATGGAAGAACCTTTCGCGTCTAAATTTTCATTCATTCTTTGCAGATTAAAAAATATGTCGTATTTTTACCGCCAAAATTACAAAAAAATTAGTTATAAATAAATTCGATGACTATGGAAAACTTTGACAAAATTTTAGTAGCGGTTGATTTTTCAACAGGATCATTGCATGCTCTTGATTTAGCGGTGGATATCGCAAATAAAATGAAATCAGATCTTACTATTGTTTGGGTTGACAACAAGTCGGAAAAAGATACCTTAGTTTTATCGACTCAGCCCAAAAATGAAGCTATGAATCAAGAAACTAAAAGCTTGATGGAGAAATTGGCGGGCGATTATAAAAGCAAATTACTTTTTGGTAAATTAGATTATAAAATTAGAAAAGGAAAAGTATATTCCGAAATAGCCGAAGAAGCCAAACAAATTGAAGCCAATTTAATAGTAGCCGGAACTCATGGCGAATCAGGATTTGAAAAATTATGGATGGGAAGCAATGCTTTTAAAATTGTTACCTATGCACCATGTCCGGTAATTACGGTACGTCAGGATTTTAATTTCCAAAAGAAATTAGAACGTATTATTCTGCCTATTGACAGTTCAATTGATACCCGCCAAAAAGTTGCTTCAGCTAAAATATTTGCTAAAATATTTGATGCAGAAGTTCATATAATAGCTTTATATACAACTACTCTGGTTTCAATTCGTAGAAGAGTTGATAATTATGTAGAATCTGTGAAAAAAGTATTAGAAGAAGAGCATGTTAAATGTGTAGTAGCACAGGTTCCTGCAAAAAATGTTACAGAAGATACCATTAAATATGCCGAAAAAGCTCAAGCTGATCTTATTATTATTATGACCGAACAAGAAAGAACAGCAGCCAATTGGCTTTTAGGTCCCTATGCCCAGCAAATGGTTCATAACAGCCCACTGCCGGTTTTGAGCATACAACCCAAAGAAATTTATAAAGTTAGTGTTTAATTGTTTATTTTTGAATGTATATGAAGTATTTTAAATGTGTTTTTTTATTTGCATGTTTGTTTTTTGGTGCAAATCAAATCAAAGCCCAGCACAATATAGAATTTGTAACTGAAAAAGGGGTAGAAGCATTGGTAGAAAAACATAAAGAATTTAATGAAAAAGCCAATAATATTCCGGGCTATCGGTTGAATGTTTTTTTTGCATCAGGCAATAATTCTAAAAGTGCAGCATTTGAGGTAAAAAAACGATTCGAAGACAAATATCCCAAAGTAAAAGCTTATATAGTATTTGAAACTCCTAATTTTAAAGTGAAAGCAGGAGATTTTCGTACTAGGAGTGAAGCTCGCGGATTCCAACTTAAAATTAGAAATGATTTCCCTAATGCTTTTGTTATCAAAGAAGATATCAACCCTTTGTATAGTAAACCAATAGAGGAAGAAAAGTCATCGAAATAACATTTCTGAAAATAGAATCTTATTAACTAATCGTACCAAGCCTTTTGATTAAAAATCCTAAGGCTTTTTATTTTTTATTTATGAAGAGAAACATATACCTATTTTTTGCTATTTGCTTTGTGTTTTCAGTGAGTGTCCATGCACAAAAACCTGAATCATTAGAAATTCAATCTATTGAAAATTTGCTGATGCGGATTATGCCTAAACATGCGGATCAATTTAAACTGAAATTGAATGCCTTGGCTAAGCATAATTACTACAAAATAAGTACATCAGATAAGAAAATTGTAATTGAAGGTAATTCGCCTACCAGCATCGCTTCGGGAATTAATTACTATTTGAAAAATGAGTTGGAAACTTCTTATAGCTGGACAAATTTTCAGTTACAATTACCGGAAAAATTACCGCTGCCTAAAAAAACTATCCAAAAAGAAAGCCCTTACGAAATTTCGACCTATTTTAATTATTGTACCTTCGGTTACACAACGGTTTATTGGGATTGGAACAGATGGGAAAAAGAAATAGATTGGATGGCATTAAATGGGATTACACATCCTTTGGCAATGGTTGGCGTAGAGAAGGTTTGGTATAATTTCTTACAAAAAGTCGGTTATTCTAGCGAAGATGCTAAGAGATTTTTGACAGGACCTGTTTATATGCCTTGGTTACTGATGGGGAATATTGAGAATATCGGCGGACCTATGCCCGATGAATGGTTCGACAGACAGGTAGTTTTACAAAATAAAATTTTAGAACGTATGCGGTCATATGGCATGAAGCCTATATTTCAAGCTTTTTACGGTATGGTTCCCACAGATTTTAAAAATCATTTTCCCAATGCACAAATTATAGACCAAGGCAAATGGTTTTCGTTTAACCGCCCTAGTATTTTATCTCCTTTAGATAATGATTTTAAACGTTTTGCTGGAATTTGGTATGATGAATATACAGCACTTTTTGGTAAAGCTGATTTTTATGCAGGAGATTTGTTTCATGAGGGCGGACAAGCCGGAACTTTAGATGTAACAGCGGGTGCAAAAGCATTACAAACAGCTATGTTGCAACATAATCCTGATGCTGTTTGGGTTGTGCAGGGTTGGGGACATAATCCTACACCCAAATTGCTCAAAGGTTTAGATCCTCAACATTCTGTAATTATCGAACTCTGTGCAGAATATTGGAATCGTTGGAAAGAAAAAGATGCATATGCCTATATCCCTTGGGTTTGGTCAAATATTTCAAATTGGGGAGGAAATATCGGCTCGCATGGGAGATTAGACGCTATTGCTACCCGACCGATAGAAGCACAACAAGATACAAAAGCCTCTAAAACCCTAAAAGGGATTGGTTATACACCCGAAGGCATTGGTATAAATCCGGTTATTGCCGATTTATGGAGCGATATGATTTGGACTAAGCAGCCTTTCGATATGGAAAAATGGATTGCAAATTATGTGCAATATCGATATGGAAATGCAAATCCGCCACAATCTTTACAAGATGCTTGGAAAGGTTTTTATCATACTATCTACGGAACATATGAAGGTTCTCGCCAACCCTCAGAACCTGTTTTTTGTGCCGAACCAAGTTTAGCAGTAGATAGAGTTTCTACTTGGTCGCAATGTAAAATATATTACAATCCAGATAGTTTTGCAGTGGCATGTTCTTTGTTTTTGCAGAGTGCAGAGGATTTTAAAAATAATGCGAACTACAGCTACGATGCTGTAGATATGGTAAGGCAATATATTTCAAATTTAGGACGAATTACATATGCAGATATTCAAGCTGCATGGAAAAATAAAGATAAGACTGCTTTTGATAAAGCTGTTTCAGGTTTTCTCCAACTAATAAAAGACCAAAACGAACTTTTACTTACACATCGAAATTTTTGTTTACAACCTTGGTTGCAAAGTGCGAGAGATGCTGGAAGTACACAGGGAATTAAAGATCAATATGAATATTACAATCGATTAATACTTACTTCTTGGGAAAAAGTAGATGGGGCTTTGAATGATTATGCTCATCGCGAATTGGGTGGGTTTTTAGGAACTTATTATTATAAGCGATGGGATATATATTTTAATTATCTGAATAAAGCATGGAATAATCCAGACATCCCCAATCCTAATCTTTTTGCTGTTACACAAACATGGTTGTACGAAGATATTGATAAAGAGATTCAACCCTCAGGGAAGAATCCGGTAGAAACGGCAGTAAAAATGTTTGAGAAATATTATAGAAAATAGATAGTGCAGAAAACAAAAGAGGAGTTCAAAAATTTTGAACTCCTCTTTTTAGATTTTGAATCTATATTGTTATTAGAATTTCCAACCTAAGCGGATAGCAGGATTGAAAATTACACCAAAACCAGAATTTTGTCCATAGTCTTTTTCTGTTACAGTAGTTCCAGCAACAGTAGTTTCAACTTCTTTTTGTTTTGAAGAATGGAAACCTAAACCAAATTCAGCACCCATGTATAAACTTTCTGTAATGTAATAGTCAACACCTGTAAATAAATTTACACCGAAAGTGCTGGCAGAACGATCTCCATTAGCATTTTGTCCTTTAATTTCAACTGTAGTTCCTGATATAAAATTAGCATTTTCTATTTTTTCAGAAGCTTTGTTCATACCAAAACTTAATTCTAAACCACAGTAAAGAGAAGTTTTTTCCCAATTGCCAAAATGATATTCAATACCCGGAGCAATGTTGAAAGTGTTGAATTTAGAAGTGGTAGTTTGTTCTACTTCGGGAGTAGTACCAGGAGTTGTAAATGCATGATTTTTTTCAGTATTGAAACCAAAACCTAAAGTAAGTCTGGCAGCTAAATTATCATTGATAAAATAGCGTCCTTTAAGACCTGTTATAGAAATAGGAGTTTCTTGAATACTAAAAGGAATAAAGTTTACCTCTGTAGTAAATGTACCTTGTGAAGGTTTTTGTGCAAAAGCCATTGAACCTGCCAATAAAGCAATTGCTAATGTTAAAAATGTTTTTTTCATAAATTTGCGTTTTAAATTAATAAATTGATTTGTTAAAACTGATGCAAAGGTATGCCAAATTTTCAGGTATAAATAAGGTTTTAGAATTTAGGTTATCCACAGTTGAATGTTAATAACGTTGGAAAGTGTTTATTTCAGTCAGCTTTCATAAATACCATTGCAGAACGATTGACATTGTATATCTGTAAGAAATCGGTTTGATTTTTATTTTCCGAGGTAAAATACTCTACATGAGTACTTAATCGATTATAGCCCCCAAATAATTGTGCATCGGTATGAAAAATCAATTTATATTTTCCAGGCTGTCTTACATAGAAGCGATAATTAGGAATAGCCTTAGTAGGATGCCAATTGAACACAAAAATTAAACCTGCCCGTTCAAAACAGATTGTTTTATTTTCTTCGTCAATATGGAGCTTAATAGCAAAGTCAGAAGCTAATATCTGGTAGCTTTTGATAAATTCGAGCATGGCATTATCAAAATGATACATGAATTTATACCTTAGATTTTCATCATCAGCCAAGTTCCATTGCCGGCGGGCATGGGCATAACTCCAGCCATTTCCTTGACGGGGAAAATCTATCCATTCGGGATGACCGAATTCATTTCCCATAAAATTCAAATAAGCCTGTCCGCCTAAACTAATAGTAAAGAAACGTATAAGCTTATGCAGCGCGATGCCTCTTTCTACAATTAAGTCATGCTGATCTACCCTCATTTTATTATACATGGCTTTATCCATCAAGCGGAAAGCGATGGTTTTATCGCCTACCAAAGCTTGGTCGTGGCTTTCGCAATAAGCTATGGTTTTTACATTCCATAAACGGTCTGTCATCGTATGCCACATTTCCTCCAAATTCCATTGTTCGTCGGTTTGGTCTTTCAAAAGCTTGATCCAAAAATCCGGAATAGCCATAGCCATCCGGTAATCGAAACCGATGCCGCCATCTTGAACAGGAATGGCAACTCCGGGCATTCCGCTTACTTCTTCGGCAATAGTTACAGCATCAGGTTTAAGGCTGTGGATTAAATCGTTGGCTAAAGTAAGATAGCTTATTGCCTCTTGTTGTACAGCATCGCCGAAGTAGCAATCATAAGAACCAAATTCATCGATATAACCATGATGGCTATATAACATAGACGTTACACCATCGAAACGAAAACCATCGAAATGAAATTCTTCCATCCAGTAACGGATGTTAGATAGTAAAAACCTTTGTACTTCCGGTTTGGAGTAATCAAAAATCTTGGATTTCCAATGCGGATGATTTCCTTTTTCTCCTGCATAACAATACAAGCCTTCTTCGCCATCGAGCATATTCAAACCTTCCAAAGTATTTTCTACAAAATGCGAATGTACCAAGTCCATCACAACGGCTAGCCCCAGACGGTGGGCTTCCTTTATCAGGTTTTTTAGTTCGTCGGGAGTGCCAAAGCGGGAAGAAGGGGCAAAGAAGTTTGAAACATGATAGCCAAAGCTTCCATAATAAGGGTGTTCAGCTATAGCCATAATTTGTAAAGTATTATAACCTTCGCTTTTAATTCTGGGTAAAATATTTCGGGTAAATTCAGCATAGGTTCCAATACCTTCCTTTTCCTGAGCCATGCCCACATGGCATTCATATATCAATAAATTATTCAGTGCCTTTATATCAAAATGCTCTTCTTCCCAATCAAAAGAAGTTGGCGGATTATAGAAAATTCCGCAAAAATCTTTGGTTACCTCATCCTGTTTTGCATAGCGGATATAAGCAGGAATCCGTTGTTGCCAGCCATTTTTTCCTTTAATATACAATTTTATTCTTGAGTTATGCCGAAGCTTTTCAGACCATAAGTCATCAGGCAGAAATATTTCCCAGATACCGTTTTCTATTTTTTGCAAAGGATTCCGGCAAAGCTCCCAATCGTTGAAATCGCCCATCAAATATACGTATTCCGCTCTTGGAAGCCATTCGCGAAAATACCAGCCTTTTTGCTGTGCATCGTAATTAAAGCCTAAATACTTATGCCAATCCGCATATTGGGCTAAAGTTCCAAAATCTTTTTCAATACTTTTTTTGACAGCGAGATAAGCATTATGACGTTCTGCCATTTTGTGCTCAACAGGTCTGAGCCAAGGGTCTTTTTCTACAATGGGAAGCATAATCTTTTGGATTAAAATATTGGGAAATAGTTGAATTCTATAGCAGTGACGTTTTTTAGTCTTTATTAGATAGTCTCTTTTGGTCTTGATATTTTGGATTATCTAATAATACTTTCTTGTTATAACACAAAAAGGGTATTATGGTTATATCAAACCACAAAAATAGTGTTTTTGTTTGAGAAAAAGACATTTAGGAGTGCGAAAATTGCAAAACTCCGTTTTTATTTACCCTTTCTGTTCGAAAATATCGGATTGTACTTTAACCGATTCTTCATGAATGGTTTGTAATATTTTTAAAAGAAATTCCTTATCAAGACCTTGCATTTGTCCGTAATTTAAACGGGAAGCTACTACATCTTTCCATCTATCCATTTGTAAGATGGTTAATTGATTCTGACGTTTGATATTGCCTATATTTTTGACTAATCCCATGCGGTGGGCTAAGAGTTTGATTAGTTCAATGTCAATTTCATCTATTTGTGTACGAAGCTGTAGTATTTCAGTATGGATATTATCGTCATTGTATTTCCGATAAACCAACGTTTGCATCAGACGGGCAAATTCTTCAAAAGTAAGTTGTTGGTTTTTATCTGTTAATGCTTTTTCGGGACAAGGATGTACTTCAATCATCAGCCCATCGGCTTCTAAATCCAAGGCTTTTTGACATAAAGCAGGTACTAATCTGCTGTCTCCGGTCAGATGGCTTGGGTCGTTGATAATGGGAAGCTGAGGCAGACGCCTGCGCAATTCGAAAATCATTTCCCAAAAAGGTTCATTTCGATAAATGCCTTTGTGGAAACCTGAAAAGCCTCGATGAATAGCTGCTAAGCGTGTAATATCATTTCGATAAAAACGCTCGATAGTACCAATCCATAAATCAATATCAGGGTTTACCGGATTTTTTACCATTACGGGAATATCAGTACCTTTAAGGGCTTTTGCAATTTCTTCTATCAAAAATGGGTTTACTGTTGTACGTGCTCCAATCCATACGGCATCTATGCCGGCAGCTAATGCTTGTTCAACATGGGCTGCTCCGGCAACTTCAATGCAGGTTCTCAAACCTGTTATTGCCTTAACTTCTTTCAGCCAATCTAGTCCTAAAATCCCAACACCTTCAAAAGCGCCCGGCTGAGTGCGGGGTTTCCAAACGCTGGCACGAAAAAAAGTTACCTCAGGATATTTTGCCAATGCTTGAGCAGTTGTCATAACCTGCTCTTTGCTTTCAGCACTGCATGGTCCGGCAATAATAATGGGCTTTCCTGAAGTTTCAGGTAATATAGGGTTGAAAGTCATTGCAGTTATTTTGATGTACTTCGATTTGTGAAATGCTTACTGGAGAGTTTCTTTCGAGCGATAAATATAAGTGCTGATAAAATAAATACAATACTTCCAATCAAGATTAGATTTAAGCTTTGTCCTTTATTTCCACCATAACTATGCATTCCTCCCAGAAAATAATTTACTCCAAAATAAGTCATGAGAATAGAAGCAAAAATAAGAAAAATATAGCAGTGGAAGAAAAAAGGTTTTTTAAAAATGCGAAATGTTTTTTGATGAAAACTTAATGATATAATAATAAAGGTAATTAATGCCCAAACTTCTTTCGGATCCCAGCCCCAATAACGCCCCCATGAAACATTAGCCCAAATAGCACCTGTAAAAATACCTGCTCCTAAAAAGAAAGCACAAGGATACAGCATAATCCGGCTTAAAATATATAGTTTCTTAAAAATTAATGTAACTTTCTTATCGAATCTTGTAGTAAAAATGATAATAAGTAGGTACGCCAGACTGTTTAAAGTGAGAAAAGCGGCTAATGAATAAGACAACATCATCAGCGAAACATGAATACTTAACAAAGGAGATGCAAGCACAGGAATCAAAGCCGTAATCTGTGGATTTAGATTGCCCAAATGAGCAACTAATAAAGCAAAACCCGAAATTAATAAGCCGAAAGCAGGAATTACATTTGAAACTTTATGAAAAATAACAGCAATCAACAGCGAACACCATGCAATGAAAAACATGGTTTCGAAACCATTGCTCAGAGCTAAATATCCGGCAATATAACTACGAAGAGCAAAAAAGAATGTGATGAGAATAAAAGCAAAAAGCAAAGAGATTCGAATAATTCTATTGCCCATTCGGATGGATTTATGATGCAGAATATTGAAAATAAATAATGCAAAAGCCACAATGCCTAATAAAAGATTTACCATAAAAAGCCATGAAAAAGCATTAGAGTGGTTGTAAAAAATCTCAAGTTTCTGCTTAAAAGAAGAAGGTAATGTATTGCCTGCATGCTCTTGCTGGAAATGAATTAATTGGTTGAGCAAATCGGCGGCCTCTGCATATTG
>JAVBQU010000151.1:0-4966 GCA_031548675.1 Bacteroidales bacterium | reverse complement strand
TTCTGTTTTCAAAATACTTTATTTTATTTTCTATTGGCATAACAAGTCATTCAAATTAATTATTTTACAGCTTTTACTTTCGTAATTGCGAACTCCTCACTACTTAATGCGTTTCCTTTGTATTTTGTGAAAACATTTTTTGATACTATTTTCATATCCGAAACTAATTCAGATCCATGTGTATTGGGCTTAAAAGTCCTTGTGCCGTCTGATAAATTTTCGTGTCTTATATAAACAATGTGAATATCATTATTAACCGCCCAATCTATGGCTTTATTTATATTACCGATTATTTCCTTGTAATTCTTTGTTATATCATTTTGAATGTCGATTACTACTAATGCTTTTCCCATTTTTCTTACTTTTGTGTCCTTGTCGAACGGTTTATATTTTGTTTGATGTTCAATTCTACTTTTCATTGTCCGCACGAAGCGTCAAGTTACGACCAAACCCCGCCTTGCGCCAACCGAGCTTGCGAGTTCAGCGAAGCTAAACCTAAGGTAGGCGTCAGGCACTCTAATATTATTTCGTCAATTTTCATAATTACTTCAATATAATTATTCAAAAATCAATGCGAATCCCCATTGGTTATACATAGGCACAGAGCGGAACTGTCCGTATGGATTTATGCCCATGTATCCTCTTAATCCTGCACCAATTTTAGAAAAATAGGCTTTAGATTTTGGATTGTTAAAGCGCACACCCAAAAAGCCGTTTATAGTCCAAGTGCTTTTTCCCCAGAAATCCTCATCGTTGGGATAATAATCCTTGAACCAGTCGCTATCGTCCTTCGTGTAGTGAAATGGATAGTTATATCTTGGGCGATTGCGCAACTCGAATGAAGCAATGCCTTGAAAATTTTTGCGCGTATTGGTTTGATATTGATATTGCAAATAAAATTCGTAAGGATGGTCAGTAGGGGTTACTATCTCTACATCGCCCTCTTCGGGCAAAATATTATACCAGCCGCCTTTAAAGTTGTGCAACAGCATAAAACCAAACCTAAAGCAGTGGTTTTTCTTGAGCGAACCATCAGGGTCGTTGATGGTAAGTACCAACTCAGCATAGTTATACGATACATTTACGCGAGTAATTTCAAGACTATCGTTTAGCCGTTTTATGGTCAATTCATCGCCCAAATGCGTACATTCGTGTTTCATTGGTGAAAGTTTGATTGCATAGTTTTTTATGCCATGCCATGGATTATCCAAACGGTGTATAAATCCAAAATCGAAAGCACCAAAACGATAACCTGTATTAATAACTGGTGCGGTAATGCGTTCAAACATATCCAGCCAAATATCAATCATAAAAGGCATACTGACATTGAATCCATATTTTCCATTTGAAAAGTTACCCGACCATACAGGTAAATCTACACCAAGATTTGAAAAAACGTATGGTCGGTATGTATCGCCTTTTTCGCCCCAATCGTATTCCGAACTGTTTACAGCCCAAGACACTTCCGCTCTGAATAGCGTAGAGTGCATATCAGCCCACAACGGGCGATTCCAATTAGCCATTGAAGCTACACCGTCCCAAAATTTTGTATTTTCAACGACTATTGTGTCATTTGTATTTTCTGCTTTTACAGCGATTGTCAGCAATATGCCGATTAAAAAAAGTAATTTTTGCATGAAATTTTTATTGTCTTAATTTTTTCGCAGTGTACGTCGCTTGTGCTAAACCCATGTTGTAGACAGTGTATTTTTCGTTCAGCATAACAATTTTTTATTTTTGTACAGAAATTCCTCGAATGTGTTCGGCTCTTTTCCTGTCAGCACTTTTATCCAATCAGTTATTTCCGGCTCTTTCTGGAAACGTGGAAAATAGTGAAGCATTATCATTACAAACACAAACATTGTGGGTACTTTCTCTTTTCGTTTTTTAATGAAAAAGTTCAGCAAATTTGGCGATTGATACGTTATCTTTGCACCAACTGCCTCGCTTATCATTTGTGCCATTTCTCCAAAAGTCAACTTTTCACGATTTGTCAATGCGTATGCTTTATTGATATGTGCACTTGTATTCAAAAGTACCGTTGCAGTAACTAATCCTATATCAACAATGTCAATGATAGTAAATTTGGCGTTCCCTGCCGGCAAGAAAATCAACTTCTTTTCTGTCAGATTTTTATACAAAGTTGTTGTGAAATTTTGCATAAAATAAGCAGGTCGAATAAAAGTATAAGGTATTCCACTCTCAATTATAAGTTGCTCAATTTTATAGTGAGGAATAAATTTGCTGTTTTCTGCACCTTGCACAGAAAGAAACACAATATGCTTAACACAAGCCTCTTTCGCCACATTCAACAATGGTGCAAAATGTTTTTTTACGTCAGATATTTGTGGTGGACGCAGTAAAAATAATGTGTCGCAGTTCGAGAATGCAGGAAAAAATGTGTTCTTGTCTTCAAAGTCAAAATGTTGAAGTAGCACATTAAGGGTTGAAAAATGTTGCTTTTCTTTTTTTGTATCTCGCACTCCGGCAATAATCGAAAAGTTGTATTTCATTGACGATAAACAATTGATAACTTCTTTTCCAACGTTGCCTGTTGCTCCTGTAATAAAAATTTTATTCATCATTATTTTTATGTTTTTTCACCTTGCTGTCCGCCTGCACTGTCACCCGCATTGCCCCTAGCGTTTGGCGGTCTGCCGTTCGGGCGGGATTTCAACGCACAAACTTTCAAATCCCGCACTTGCCCCCGCCTGACGGCAAACCGCTTGTGCTTGTTGCACAACTGCAAAGTTAGCCAAAATAGTTGAGTCTAAAGGAATGATATTCGTACCTTTGCAGTATGCAAGGTAAAAAAGAATTTACTCCCCGCTTATTTTACTCGTTGAGCTTGGACAGCTTGGTTCCGCAAGACGATTTCTACCGGCAACTCGCAAAAGCAATCGACTTACGCTTTCTTTATCCCGCCACCCAACAATACTATGGCTCCGAAGGACAGGAAAGCATCGACCCTGTGGTATTTTTCAAAATCTGCATGGTAGGCTACCTGAATAACCAGAACTCCGACCGTGCATTGATACGTTTCTGTGCCAACAACTTGAACTGGAAATATCAATGAAAAACTTCTTATTCTTATAGGATATAAACTTATTGGCAGGATCTCAATAAATGATCAGCTAAAACCAAAGCAGACATAGCTTCTACTACAGGAATTACACGTGGAACTATACAAATATTCGTACCTGCCTTTAGAATAGTAACTTATTTTTTTACTTCTATAACTTGTTTAAATTGTTGCAGAATCTGCGTTGCATCAGAAGTTTTGTAAAAATCAGAAAAATCATATTCATAATTAGGAGAGAATCCGTTTGAAACATCATTATGATTAAAATCATAAGTTTTCATCGTATTAATTATAATAGACTTCTTCGAAAAATCATTTATAGTCAAAGTTAAGGTTATAAATGGCAGCAATGAGGTTGAATCTAAGAGTAAACCGTCGCCGTCTGTTTCTATATTTCTCAGCAAGAATCTTGAATATCTTTACATCCCTAATGATATTTTCAATAGTTATTCGGGTGGATGAGATTCGTTGATTTTGTTTTCTATCTTGTTTTGTTAGCGGATTCTTTTTGCTCTTTTTCTTCGGTAATTCACTATTGTCATGCAGTTTTTGTATTCCTTGATAACCGGTGTCCACCATACATTTTGTTTCTTTTTTGAAGCAGACCCTGCTGTTTTTGAACAGTATGTAACGCCTATATGAAACTGGGTGCGGTATTCCCGATAGTACATTAATAAAAATAGTAATTTGTCTGCATTGCTTAATTTAGCAGGGGTTCCCCGACTGGGATGTTTCCTTGAATGGGCTTTGGCTTCATTCAGTACCTCGAGCATCTGCTCAAAGACTTCCCGCTTTACGCCCGTTAATCGCTTGAACTGGGAAAAACTTAATTTTTCTATATCGTTGTAAAACATCAGACAAAGATACCGCTTTCGTATCAAACTATTTTGCGAAGAAGTCTAATCAAATTAACAAATCAACGATTCAACAATGTTATAAACCTTACAAACTTTATATTTTTTAAACCTATAAATACTAAAATTTTGGTTTTTGCGTTTACTAAACCTAGTTTACTTACATATTAACTAAAAACCAAATTTTATGCAAAACCAAATTTCATTAAGCATTCCGGTTGAACAGGAACAAGCTATCCTGGCTAAAATCGAAGAACTTAAAGCTTTACTGCCTACAGGCTTGATTACCTTGACCGAAGAAGAAAAACATGCAATGCCCAAGATGGGTGATAAAACGGTTGCTTTTGTCGAAAAGTGCATAGACTCAGCTGCACGCAATGCGGCAGTGCTGCCTTCGTTTGTAAATTTGGACGAATTGAAAAAAGATTTCAATTCTCATCAAGCTTTGAATCATATTATCAGGGCATTGAATCAGGTAGCTGCTCCTTTGTTCGATTCGGCACTATTAGCCGGAAGCGAAGCCTACACTGCTTCTTTATCTATCTACAACTTGGCAAAAGATGCTGGTCACCGCGACGTTCCGGGTGCGAAAGAAATAGCTTCTGAACTTTCTGCCCGCTTTCCGGGTAGAAGTAAGAATGTTGGGGAACAAAGAGCCAAGAACTAACAAAAATCAATCGGGCTTTATCAAGGAAAGCCCGGTATCAAGCAAAAAACATCCGGCTTCTCTCATTTTTTAGAGGAAGCCGGGTGTTTTTTATTCGGACTTGTCTGGTTTTGAGAGGACGTTGTCAGTATTTTGGTCAATGTTGCTATTTTTTGAGGCAATTCCTGATTTTTTTTGATGTGTGATTGCCTCTTTTTCAAGCAAGCTTGCCTCTCGAACAGGAAGCACTGACACTTTTTTAAGCAAGCCCGTCATTTTTTCATGCAACGCCGACTCTTTTTCAACCGAAGCCGCCGTTTTTTTATTCAACACTGTTGGTTTTTCAAGAAAGATTCTCTGATTTTTATCGGAAGCTGTCAGTTT
>JAVBQU010000147.1:0-3521 GCA_031548675.1 Bacteroidales bacterium | reverse complement strand
AGTAGCTAATAAAAATAAAATACTTTTGATTTTCATTTAATGATGATGTGTGTTTATTTTTAAAAATATTCTCAAGAACATATTACATGCAAATATAATCAAATTTACAGAAATAGAGGCTATAAATACATGCCCTAGAGTATGTATCGGAAAAATAAAACACACGAAAAAAGGTCTTCTTTATAAAATTTTAAGTAAACAATACTGCCTGAAAAGGGTTAATTTTGAAGCTTTAAATTTAAAGAGCTCTACCAATGCTTTATCTACTTCCGCAATCAACAGATGTGTATTTTAATCTTGCTGCAGAGGAATATTTATTAAAGAATTTTTCTGATGATATTTTTTTGCTGTGGCAGAATAAGCCCGCTGTAGTTGTGGGAAAATTCCAAAACATACTTGCAGAAATAAATTCGGAATATGCCCGGCAAGCAAACATTCAATTGGCACGCAGGTTAACCGGAGGCGGAGCGGTATATCATGATGCCGGAAATCTGAATTTTACATTTATCGAAAACCGGAATATGCCTGATTTTAGTTTGTTTGCCCGACGGATGACTGGCTTTCTAGGCAGTTTGGGTATAGATGTGGAAGTTGATAATCGGAATGCTCTATTTTTAAATGGATTTAAAATATCAGGAAGTGCCCAATGTATCCATAAAGACCGGGTATTGTTTCATGGGACCTTGCTTTTTTCGTCTGAATTGGAAAAACTTTCCATGGTTTTAGAAAATAAATTGGTAAAGTACAATGATAAAGCTGTACAATCTGTAAGAAACCAAGTTTGCAACATGCAAGATTTTATTCCTCAAAAAACTGATATTGCTAACTTCAAACATATCTTAATGCAGGCTTTTTTACAAGAGAATCCCGATGCTGTCCTTTATCAATATTCAGCTCATGATATAGAAGAAATCAATCGTTTAAAGCAAGAAAAATATGCATCTTGGGATTGGATTTTCGGACGTTCGCCTTCCTATGCTTTTTCGAAACCCATTAAGCTTGATAATAATATGTTTGAAGTTTCCATCAAGGTTACAGATGGATTCATTAATTCAGTAGATTTTTCAGGGGATGGTTTGCAACCGGATAAGGCTGCTCAATTATCTTCCATATTAAATGGATGCCGGCATGATGCAGCAACCATCAAAGCAAAGTTATTAAATTCATTGGCTATCCCGTTATGGAATTCTCAAGAGCTAAAGCAATTGGCAGAAATTATTGCTTAGGTAATTCTAATGAGAATCTATAATTTAGCTTCTGTCAAAAAAGGGACTTTTTGAGGAAATGCTTAAGGGTATGCCTAAAATAATATCGGAATCGGGCATAAGATTCAATTTTTTAGCAGCAAATCCTACCGAAAACATTACACGGTTATCAATTCTTGCATTTGAACTTACCGAAACGGCTGATCCGATAGCTATTCCTAAATCGTGAGCATTAAAAAAACAAGGAACTTGGGCTGATTTATTTTTTGCTTCACAGGTAGGAAATCCGCAATAACCACAATTTAATCCGATGGCAGCTATTTTCGTTCCCAGCAAAATTACATGTCCCGATTGTAAAATATTCTTTGCATCGCGGGAAAAAAATATCCAATTTCCTTTACCTGCTTCTCTTTCCATCTCTGCAACCAAACTTTCTATATCGCTGCCTGTAACCAACGCTAAGCTCAAATGGTCTATTCCTCTAGCTTTGGGCGCTGTGCGCGCTGCGGCTAAAATCGCTTGGGCTGTTTTTAGTAAATATTCGTTACGGATATCTTGTTCAAAAGTAATCATGTTTTTCTGTATTGCATTTCTACTTGCAAAAATAGAGTTTCTTTTCCAACTATCAAATTTATAGCATACCGCATCTTGATTAATTTTTAAGTATTATTTTGTCTGAATATCTTTCAAAACATATTACTTTTGCACTCTAATTTTAAAATCCTAAATATGGACGACGGACCTTATAGTTACGAAACATTTAAAGTATCAACTTCACTGTAAGGAATCGTTGGGTTTTCTTACAGTGTATAATTTGTAAGAAAACAACCCATGAACGAAATCAAACATCATTTCCAATCTTTGATAGAGAAACAAAGTTGGAAAATTCTCAAAAATGAGCTTATTGCTCTCTCTCCCATTCAGCTTGCTGAAATTATAGATGAATTAACCAAAACCGAACCAGTTATTATATTCAGGCTTTTGCCGCAAGCATTGGCAAAAGAAACGTTTCAACACCTTTCGCACGATAAGCAAGAGGATATTATTGAGGGTTTGGCAGCCAACAGCAATAAAATTGCCAGCCTCCTGAATGATTTAGAACCTGACGACAGAACTGCATTTTTTGAGGAGCTACCGGGCGAAGTGAGCCAGCGTTTGGTTCAGATGCTTTCTACCGAAGAACGTGAAATCGCTATTCGTTTATTGGGGTATCCTAAAGATAGTATCGGACGTTTGATGACACCGGAATATGTGGCTATCAAACCCTATTTTACGGTAAAGCAGGCTTTGGAGCATATCCGCAAATTCGGACGTGATTCTGAAACGCTTAATGTGATTTACATTGTGGACGATAAATGGAAATTGATTGATGATATCCGGATTAAGGAAATTATTTTAGCGGATCCGGAGCAGATTATTTCCGAAATCAGCCATAATGAATTTGCAGCCTTAAATGCTGATGATGATCAGGAAATTGCGGTTAAGGTTTTCCAAGACCACGACAGGGTTGCCTTACCGGTTATTGATAAATCGGGAATTTTAGTCGGGATTGTAACTGTTGACGACGTGATGGATGTGGTTGAAGAAGAAAATACGGAAGACTTCCAAAAGTTTGGAGGAACAGAAGGCTTGGAACTATCGTACACCAAAACATCGTTATGGGAATTGGTTAAAAAACGGGCTGGATGGCTCGTTATCCTGTTTTTAAGCGAAATGCTTACTGCTTCGGCTATGGCTTATTTTGATGGCGAAATATCTAAGGCTGTTGTGCTGGCGTTATTTGTTCCGCTTATTATTTCGAGCGGAGGAAATTCGGGTTCTCAGGCTGCCAGTCTTATTATCCGTTCTTTGGCATTGGACGAACTAAAACTCAAAAACTGGTGGTATGTGATGCGGAAAGAAATTATGTCAGGTCTGCTTTTAGGAGCCATTCTGGGAATTATCGGTTTTATCCGCATTACAATATGGCAAAAAACAGGCTTGTATGATTACGGACAGTACTGGACTTGGATTGGGATAAGCGTATCTGTTTCCTTAGTTTTTATTGTATTATGGGGTACTCTCTCAGGTTCTATGATTCCTTTTATCTTAAAACGCTTGGGATTAGACCCTGCTACGGCTTCGGCTCCTTTTGTAGCTACGCTGGTAGATGTTACAGGTTTGATTATCTATTTTTCTATCGCTGCCCTGTTTCTCACTCATAAGTTATTGTAAAGAGAATTTGCAGACTCTTCAAAAAATGCTGATTCTAGGGGCGTCATTGCTACAAAGATGAAATGGTTTTAGGATTATGCGTTTTTCGAAGAAGTCTAATAA
>JAVBQU010000226.1:0-32280 GCA_031548675.1 Bacteroidales bacterium | reverse complement strand
TCATACAAGTAAAACAGATACGATTTTTATTATTCATACAATGCCCTTAGATTCATTAGGACATCCTATGTATTATAATTATTACAATAATAATGTGACTAATAATTCTTCCGGACAAAATGAAAAAGCACCTGCAAAAGAAGATTTGACGTTCTTATCAGAACCCATATTCTTTGATTTGAATAAAGATGTTTTATTACCAACCTCTAAGCAGATTCTGGATAAGAAAATAGCTATTTTGGAAAAATATCCTCAGATCCATTTATTAATAACAGGCAATACATGCGATATAGGTTCAGGAGGGTATAATCTTGAATTGGGACAACGCAGAGCTAGGGTTGCTATGAAATATTTGGAAGAACATGGAGTAAATAAATCACGGATGTCATGCGTGAGCCAGTCGTTTACCAATCCGTTAGCTCCGAATAACAATAATGATAATCGTGAAAAAAATCGTAGATGCGATTTTTATCCGACCGGATATTAAAAAATTCTGAATTATACGTTTGTTAAGAGAGCTTCCTAAAAGGAAGCTCTCTTATTTTATCAGATATCTTGAAAATGATACAGTTTGGCATAATAAAAAATGCGTAAAGAAAAACGGACTTTGCAGTGTTAAAAACAAAAAGCAAATGATGAAGTAAATTAGTATAACAGAAAATTGTATGTACCTAAAGCTGTAAGAGAGAAAGTAATACCAACCTTTTTTTGTTTAGCGGAAAAGGAAGTTTTTTTAGCTATTTTTTATTAAGCCTTGACCTTTTGATACTTTTGGGTCAAGCCAACCGAAGCGATAGCGAAGCTCGCGAATACCGCTAGAATAAAAAGAAATATATGAGCAAAAGTAAAAGAAATAATGCATTCAATTAATTACATAATAGCGTTATTAATTAAATAAACCTTTGAAAATGTTACTAAATTGCTTCTTGTCCCATCCTTTGCAGTCACAACAATAACATTTTTCTTTCCGTAAGCCTTAAAGAAATAATTCTATAAATAAATTAATGTACTTTTGCAGGTAGATTATTCAATACATTAGTAAAGTGGCTCAACAAAAATATTATGTAGTATGGCGTGGAAAAGCAACCGGAGTTTTTCTATCATGGGATGAATGCAAATCGCAGATAGAAGGATTTCAGAATGCGAGGTATAAATCATTTACAGATTACGCCGAAGCACGAGCGGCTTATGAAATGGGAGCTGATAATTTTACCAAAGCCGAATGCAAAAAATTAGGCTCAGACGAAATTATTTTACCCAGTATTTCGGTAGATGCAGCTTGCGGAGGGAATCCCGGAATTATGGAATACCAATGTGTAGAAACAGCAAGCAAGCATCAGATTTTTTATAAAAAATTTCCTTTAGGAACCAATAATATCGGAGAATTTCTGGCAATAGTGCATGCCCTGTCTTATTTAAAAAAACACCATAAAAATGTACCCATTTACACCGACTCCGTAACCGCAATTAAATGGGTTAAAGATAAAAAAGCCAAGACCAAATTAGAACGCACTCCAGAAACAGAAGAACTATTTGATTTTTTGGAGAGGGCAGAACAATGGCTGCATGAGAATACCTATTCACATATTTCTATCCTTAAGTGGGATACCGAAAATTGGGGAGAAATTCCTGCCGATTTTGGACGGAAATAAATGACGAATTAAAGCAGAGACTAACATAATAAAAAATGCGTAAAGAAAAAACGGACTTTGCAGCATTAAAAATAAAAAGCAAGCGATGAAGTAAATTAGCATCACAGAAAAATGTATGTACCTAAAGCTGTAAGAGAGAAAGTAATACCAACCTTTTTTTGTTTAGCGGGAAAGGAAGTTTTTTTAGCTATTTTTTATTCAGCCTTCACCTTTTGCTACTTTTGGGTCAAGCCGAAAGTAAAAGAAAAATATAAATCAATTGGCTATATATTTATGTCATTTGTAGAATAGAGAGAAAGTAATCGCAGCTTGGATAAGAATAAATAATCTATATCCATTTCAAATAAGAACTAATTATTTTGGACATTAGCGTAAAAAATTCTAATTTTGGTTTTCATAAAAATATAATGTTCTCCGTATAAATGAAATATCGATGAGGCAAAACCTCATTAAAAAGAGAAATTACTAAGAATATTCCATGCGTCCATTCAAAAGATTAAAAATAATCACATGAAACTTAAAGAAATAGTAACAGCCTTAGAGGGTGTCATCGTATGCGGAGCAGAGCAATCCGAAACAGAAGTACTTTATGGTTTTGCATCCGACTTAATGAGCGATGTATTGACGCTTAAAGACTTTGATCATGTTTTGATGATAACCGGTTTATGCAATATGCAGACGATACGCACAGCCGAAATGTCCGATATTAATCATATTGTTTTTGTAAGAGGGAAAAAAGTAACCGAAGAAATGCTTGAACTGGCACAAGAAAACAATATGGTTCTGATAGAGTGCAGCTATTCCATGTTTAGAACCTGCGGAATAGTATCAGCACTAGGATTACCCCCTATTTATTAATTCTGTTTTTGCTCCCAAAATAAAAAAATATGCACTTCGAATATAAAATTGAAGCAGGCGATTTTTCTAATGCCGGATATGCTTCGAGCCAGATAAAAAAGATTTTGAAACAACTCAATGTAGACCCATCCGTCATTAAGCGGATGGTAGTTGCTTTGTATGAAGCAGAAGTAAACATAGTTGCCCATGCCCATAGCGGAACTATTTATGCAGATATTACCGGCGAAAATATTAAAGTACGATTAGTAGATAAAGGACCCGGAATTCCAGATATAGAATTAGCCATGACCGCAGGATATTCCACTGCATCGCCGCAAGTACGCGAAATGGGATTTGGAGCAGGAATGGGCTTGCCCAATATGAAAAACAATGTAGATGTACTCAATATAAAGAGCGAAGTAAATGTAGGTACAGAGGTAGAGATGATAGTGAATTTTAAGTAATTGATTTCAAGTTTCATAAAATATAATTAACCCCATGAAAGCGGCTGAAAAAGGATTTTATCATGCTTTGGACATTAACCACGATGTTTGCATCGGATGTTCCCATTGTATGAAATTTTGTCCTACAGAAGCTATACGTGTGCGTTCAGGAAAAGCAGAAATTTATGAAAACCGCTGTGTCGATTGCGGTGAATGTTTTAAAGTCTGCCCTACCGGAGCGATATCCGTAAAACAAGACGACTTTGCCAAAATCACCCAATTTAAATACCGCATAGCCCTTATTCCATCTACATTTATAGGGCAATTCCCCGAAAAAATACGCGTATCCGATATTTATTCAGCACTCAAAGAAATAGGCTTTACAGATGTTTTTGAAGTAGAAAATTCCGTAGAAACCTATTTAGAAGCCCGCAACCGTTATGCTGTTCATGCAGATGAAGATATAACGCCTCTTATATCAACATTCTGTCCTGCCATAGTCCGGTTGATTCAGGTAAAATTTCCCGCTTTGGTTGAAAACCTGATTTTAATCAAAGCACCCTTAGATTTATCTACCCAATATATCAAGAAAAAATACGAAGAACAAGGTATTTCAGCCAAAGATGTCGGTGTTTTTTATATTACCCCCTGTGCAGCCAAAATAGCGGCGATACAAAGTCCTGTGGGCGAAGATGTATCTATTATTGATGGAACCATTAATATGGATTATGTTTACAACAAAGTATATAAAATTATCAAGCAACGGTCAAAAGATTTTGTAGCAGAACAAGCACAGCATCAGCTTTCCGCACAAGGTATAGCTTTTACGCTTACAGGAGGTGAAAAAAATTCGTTTCCATCCGAATGCCGTTCCCTAGCTATTGACGAAATTCATAATGTTATTGAGTTTCTCGAAAAATTGGAAAACGAAGAAATTGAAGGAATCGATTTCTTAGAACTCAGAGCTTGCGACCAAAGTTGTGCAGGAGGAATACTTACGTGCGGAAACCGTTTTTTAATAACCGAGAGGCTGAAAAACCGGGCTTTGAAATTTGCCAAACGCGACGAAACCTTATCCCATGAACATTCCGGAGCAAAAGATATCCGGAATTATATGGAATATATGATTGAACATGGAAAAGCCGAAAAAATAAGACCCCGTTCAATGATGAAGCTCGACGAAGACATTAATGAAGCTTTGAAAAAAATGTCCCATATCCGTGAGATTATGGAATACCTGCCCAAAACAGACTGCTGTGTCTGTGGGTCGCCTTCCTGCCAATCGCTGGCAGAAGATGTGGCTTGCGAAAAAGCGGCTTTAACCGATTGCGTATTTATCCAGCGCAATATGGAAGCCCGTGGTAATATGACTACCGAAGAAGCCATTTCCATCATGACCCAAATCTGGGGCACTCAAAAAATTGAAGAGTGCGTAAAAAAATAATTGTAATTTACTTGAATTACAATGGTATTTCGATTCAAAATACCGGACTGATATGCTAGCTTTCCAAAATTCTGTTTAAGGTTTTAAATTTATCCCATAGATTTCTATACTTTTTTCTCCAAAACCGGAAAAACGAGCTAAAAATCCACTTTTTTAGGATATATTTTACTCCTAAAAACCTCCCGAAAAAATTTCGTTACCATTTCGTTACATTTTTCACCTCTGTAATGATATTTATTTCAGTATATTACAAATATTTCGAAATTTCGTTACGACTTCGTTCCATTTTTTGTTATTTTAATTTTTTTGAAATACCTTTGAAGAGATTTTTCCTTACTAAATTCAGCCTGAGATTGGGTAGGCAGAAAACCGGAGTAAGAAAAAGAATACAATATGTTTTTAATTATAGGAGCTTCGCTGGCTCTGCCTAATATAAAAAGCCTCTCTTGCAAGGCTGATAAATGCAAGAAAAATAGTGTCGAAGCTATTAGAGAATAGGATTTATGAACCAAATTACAAGAAAGGCGTAACAAAATTACTACTTTAGTCTGTACTTACCAAAGTACACCGGACAAGGCTGCGATAGCAGGTTAAGCCGGAACAGCCTTAAGGCTGTATTTTAAATTTATTAATCAGGAAATTAAAATTAAATTAACATGAAAAAGATAATTTTCATAGCCATTATGGCAACCATAGCGAGCGTAAGTGTATTTACCGCTTGCAACAAAGATGTACAAAAAGATAATAGCAATGTAAACACACCTATTACCTCTGTAAAAATTGCCAAATTCGATAGCAATAAAAAGAATACCAATGGCGTTGCCGAAAAAGAACTGCTTTTTGATCCAGCAGCTTTTGCAAAAGCCTATGAAGATATGGTTCTGAGTGATTATGGCAAGAAAATAAAAATCTTAAAATGTGAAATGATAGATAAAAAACCTTTGGATAAGGAATATGCATCCTACATATCATTTCAAGTATTTGATTGTGAAAAAGATGTTACATTTACAGATTATAGACTATTGATTAAGGAAGTAAAAGATGGAAAAACTTCATATACACTATCAATAGACGATAATAAGAAAGCTGGTAATATGTTTAAAGTATTAGTGTGTAATAGTTCAAATTGCGAAGCAGGAACTTGTGTGGCACAAAATGCCGATCCCAAAACAGGAACTCTTGAAGGTTGTTCAAACTGTAAAAAAATGGAAGGAGCTACTTCTTTTACTTGCACACCAGGCTATGAAGATAGAGTTTGGTGGACAGCAGTAAAATTTGTTGCTACTTTAGGAGGGATTATAACAGCTACAAGTGCTCTTGGTAATTAAATTTTTATAAGGGTATATTTAAAATCCTAAATATACCCTTACTTTGGTTTTAAATAAAAAACTAAAATTTATCTCTATATGCGATATAAATATACTCTTTTATTATTTTCTATTCTTGTATTATTCTTTAAATCAAATGCCCAAGAAAGTGATAGAGCGTTTCATATAATTTCTTATTGGAAGAAAAATATTTTAAATCCTTATACGCAATATAACAACTTATATGTAGAAGTTAATAAACAGGAATTCTATGAAGATGCTGGCTTGGTAATACGAGATTCGGCTATTATTTATGTCGATCGTAACGATAAAAAGAAACCATTTATGATTTACCAATTTGGTGGAATTGTTAGTAGGGTTACAAAAGATTCAATTATATGTATCAATACTTACAATGAATCTATTTTTAAATTATCACGAAAAAGTAAAATAGGGAAAGATTACTTCTTCTATTATGTTTCTCATAATATCAGAGATTATTATTTTTATCCTTATCCCAAATCAATACTAGCTCTGTTAGCAGGAAATAATCATTTGATGAAAGATACCATTGTAGATGACAGGATGTCCAGAATGATTAGCTACCAGTTCAAAAACTCTCTCTATAGCTCTCTTAAAGATAAGGCTATCAAAGCTACTTTTCTACAAAAAATATGGATAAATCCAGAAAATCATTTTGTGGAAAAGAAAACCATAAGCCGTATAGATACAGCATCGAAAAATTTCCCCCATGCAGCCTACACCGAATATAATTTTAGCAATATCAAAGCTAATTTTGAAAAAAAGCCGGTTATTATGCAGGAATTTGATTTTTCAAGCCCTAAATACAAGTATTATACCTTTTATGATGAGAATACTGTACAAAACTCTTACAACACTAGTATAGATACACTCAGCAACGAAGCCCTAGACAGAACTATTTATAAGCTCAACGGCGACAGCCTTACGCTCCGTAATATCGAAGGCTGGATATTGTTGGATTTTTGGAGGTATGGATGCCCTCCCTGCTTCGAAGCTATGAAAATAAAGGATTCCACACAGCACGAATTTGATAAACGGAAAATTACGGTTATCAGCCTCAATCCAAACAATACCGACCCTATCCGTATGGCTCAGGTGTGTAAAAATGTAGGCATAAGTACTGATGTATATTATTCCAAAGAATTTACAAATGTATTATCAGCATGGTCGTTTCCGACATTTTACCTAATTAATCCCTTAAAGAAAATTGTACTCAAACAAGAAGGCTTGGGCAGAAATGGATTTCAAGTTTTCTTCGATATAGTAGATGAAAATCATTTAAAACAATAATTAAAGAGCCCTTCATATGACAAAATATATTATATTCATAAGCATTACCATTATGATAATGGCTTGCCAATCGAAACAGAACCACAATAATCAATCACAAAATACATCGGCACAAAACCATGATAGTGCTTATATAAGCATTGATAGCATGATTTATGACTTTGGACAATTGCATCCCAATGACAAAGCATCGCATTTTTTTAAATTTAAAAATACCGGAAAAACACCTTTAGTACTTACCAAAGTGGGTGCAAGCTGTGGCTGTACGGTGGTGGAATATCCAAAAACACCCATTGCTCCTAATGAGCAAGATTCAATACTGGTAAAATACACAGGAATAACTGATAATGGAGATTTTCTGAAAGCGATTTCGGTACATTCCAATGCTTCTAACGGAACGCAGTGTGTGCAAATAAAAGGGCATGTACTTGATTTAAAAAGTTTTTAGATACAGGACACAAGACACAAGTTGACGAGATAATAGGGTCTAAGGGAATAAAGCATAATTTTTGAGAAACAATTTATAAATCTTGTTCGTTCCAGCCCGAATGGATAAACCAAAAAAAGCTGAGGTGTTCGTGGCTCCTCGGATGGGCAAACCAAAAAAAGTTCAGGCGTTCGAGCATGCTCGGATGGGCAAACTAAAAAAAGTTCTGACACTCGAGCATGCTCGAATGGGCAAACCAAAAAAAGTTCAGGCATTCGAGCGTACTCAGATAGGCGAACTAAAAAAAGTTCAGGTATTCGAGCGTATCCGGTTTTCTATTGTAGAACCATAGCCCCTTTTTGAGCAATAATATGACAGGGAATCTTTAGTTGCATGCATTCCTGTTCCCATTTTTGGGTTTTCCATTTACCCGATGATTCATCAATAACCACTTTATCGAACAGATAGCTTTTCTGCAGATCCGCAATCGTTACATTTACATTTTGGGTAATAAGCAGGCATTGGATGGCAATTTTTTGGGCATGCTTTTGCCGAGCATGGAGTTTATCAATAACCGCTATTTTAAAGTTATGAAACTGAATTAAATTTGCCTTTTTATAAAAATGAGGCGATTTATATTCAGAAGTATCAGCTATCACGATATCCACATTTTGAGAGATATTTCCATAAATACGATTACAAGAAAGATGAAATCCCTGCTTATTTTTATCTGCTTGCAAAAGCGAGTCGCATAAGAAATAATTATTTTTTCCATCAAAAAAATCGATGCCCGACATTCCTTTAACACCATAAAAAGTAATCACTTTCTGGCTTTGATGTTCAATATTTTGCCATAATGTACTTATAGCAAATATACAGCATAAGGCAAGGCTCAGCATAAACATTTTTTTCTTGTTGTCTAAAAAATAATAGGTCAAGAAACCTATCAATATAAAAAGTAATACCATCTGCCATGGCAGAACAACGATATTTCCGGTAATTGAATATGGAGCAGCCTCAATAGTTTTGACAATGCCATTGAAAAATTTGATAAGGTACGACAATCCCCATGCAATAACATCAGGAACTACGGGCAGAAAAGCCGTGAGCCAAACCGCAATGCCTGCCCAAATCAATATGTTTGATAAAGGAATTACCAATAAATTGGCAATAATAAAATAGTTTGGGAATTGATGAAAGTACATCAGCGTAAGCGGGAGAGTAGCAATTTGGGCAGCTATAGAAACCGATGTAAGGCTCCAAATATATTTGTCGATAAACTTACTTTTCGGAGTCCAACATTTGTAAATTACCGGATGCAGCAACATGATGCCTGCTAAAGCTAAATAAGATAGTTGAAATCCGACATTTGCTAGCAGATAAGGGTCTACAGCTAATAGAAAGAAAGCAGAAGCAGCCAGAATATTATATCCGCTGGCTTGTTTATTATACATTTTTCCGATAGTAAGTAAAGAGAACATAACCGCAGCCCGTAAAACAGCCGGAGAAAAACCGCTAATCATGGCAAAGCACCAAATCAGAATGAGGGTAATGATATGCTTAAAAATACTCCCTTTGGGTGTTCGATCCAAAAAACCTAGCAAGAAACTGATAAACATCACTACCACACCCACATGTAAGCCCGAAACCGATAAGATATGTGTTACCCCTGCACTCGAAAATGCCTTTTGCAAGTCAGGATCCAAATAATCGCAAACGCCAAGCAATAAAGCAGATATTACTGCATACTCATCTCCTGTAAGTTCGTATTTCTGAAATATAGAAAGCAGGTAAGAACGGGCAGCATAAGCCCAAGTGTACAAAGGATTCCCATGTCCGGACGAAAACCGGCTCCAATTATGAGAAGAACAATAAGATTGATAATAGATTTGCTGATAGGCTAAATACTGCCTGTAATCAAATTCATGAGGATTAATAGGAGAACGGACAGGTGTAATTTGAGAACGTACAGCAATATAATCACCATAGTTTAACTGTTTGCTTAAGCTGTCTTTTTGCAGGTATAAAACAATTTTTCCCGAAACATTTTGCCGGATTTTACCTTCGATTTGTTTTACCTCAGCTAATATTTTGATGGATTTTACTTTCTCTTCCGGTTGCTCGATAATACGGCAGAGGAAGAAGGTTGGTTTTTCATTTTGTATTTGCTTCCCGAAGAAATTATCTCGATTTCTTGCATCTTGTAATAAGGTTAACCGATAGCCCGTAAGCAGCAGCAGTACATAAATTCCATAGGTAAAAATAAGATTATATCGTTTTAGAATAGGTTTTGTTTTTGTCAAAATTAACCAAACGATACAAAAAACGAAACCAGAGAAAATAAGAGGTAGAGGAATATTGAAATGCAGATTTCCAAATATTGCCAGCATAATCCCTGTTAAAAAAGGGAGTAGTAGCCTAAGCATAGGGAAATGATGCCAATTCATGAGTTTTGTCTTGTTTGAGAAGACAAAAGTACAAGAAAAATACAGTCAGTGCAAATATTTTATAATAATTGAAAAATATTGATTTCGATGAATCAATATTAATACAAAGAATTATAATCCATTCAGGGATATAAGCAGGCTAAGCCCTGCGTTGATATTAGAGTTTCTGTAAGAATTAGAGATATACGGACGATTCAATACCTGATCCCAAAATACGCGGAGCGTAAGATTTTGGCTTACCACATAATCTCCTGATAAATTGATAGAAATTACTTTTGAACCTGCAGAAACCTGATTATTTATCATATCAATTCTTCGCAAAACGGTAATATTGTCACGTATTGAAAAACTAGCTTTTGTAGTAATATCGCTTTTCAATTTTTTAGCAGAACCTCCCGGAGTCATTACATCAAACTGAATATCTTTAAATTTATAACCCAATCCGAAAACATATTCCCTCGAATTAATTTCCGTAAGCTGGTTGTTTACAAAACTTAAACCTAAATCACGCGTTCTTTTAAATTCAACATTAATCAACAAGCTGTTTTCGAGCGAAACATCAATTTTGATAAGAGGAGAGAAGCCTTCCCTTATGCCAACCTGACCCCAAATGTAAGAATTCTGGAAATTATTTAAGGCATCACGCACATTTGAAAAATTCTGATCGGGGTTGTTGCCGAAATATACATTAGATTGGAATGAGCTGATGCTGTATATAGATTGATAACGATGCGATAAAGTTACAGAATGGAATATCCTGCGGACAGCCGGAATTTTTGTAAGTCCGGTATACGTTAAATTCCAGTTAGGGATAGGTATTTGAGGGAAAGGAGTCAATTTCATGGTATTGATATTTTTTCCGGAATAAGTAGCCAAAAATGAATACAACAAAACTTCCTGAGAAGTAAGCCCATAACCATCCGGAGAAACATTTCCCATACTATCAATAACTTGCTTATTCGGATCGTAACCTTGTCCGAAAATAGGGTCGGCTGCACGTTCATTAGCCAAACGCTGGGCAATAATAATCCGGTTCGCTAAAAATTCGTTGAATATATCATTTGTATGGTCTTTATTATCTTTAGTAAATAAAGTCCCTGCCGAAAACCAGCTGATAGAATAAGAACCTTGTATGTTCGGTATAACTTTACCTTGATCAATAAAACCCGTGGAATCGGCACGATAATATGCTGTGTAGTTTCTGCCATAACTCCTATCAAAAGTAAGGTCGATTTTTAGATCCCTGATAAACTCAGTAGTAACCCTGCCCGAAAACCGTGTATTTTCTTTTTTCAAATATGCACTCGTCATATTAGGATTTGGGGATAACCAATTGTTTCGAATAGCTGTTTCTATCAGGTTGTTCGGTTGGGCTCCGAATACAAAACCGAATCCCGGAGCTGCACTTTTTCTAAAATCCATTCCAAAAAATTGGGCATCAGGCATAAATCCCGGCAGTAAAGTACCCTCTCCGGTAGTGTAAGAACCCGAAATACTCTTGATACCGGTTAAGAATTTAATCACATTATATCCGATTAATTTTCCGGTTGAAAGCGATTTTTGGGTTGTATCTTTCTGATTCGATCTGGATTGCGGCTGCCTGCTTAATGCATTTTTACTTGTCATCTGTTTATTCAGTTCGTCGTATGCTTTCTTGATAAACTTACTCTGATTGTAGAGTGTGGCTAAATTACCATTTACAGATAACTGGAACGTATAATCATTCTCGATAGTATTACCCATTTCCAAAGAATCCAAATATCTGGGTTGTCCTTGCCAATGGTAATTGGCAGAGTATACTGCAGAAGAATTAACCCAGTTTAGGAAAGGCAGCTTATTAATAGGAATATTATAAGTTATCCGTGTGTTCTGCCTGAAATCCTGTTTGGTTCCCAATCTTTCTACATTTTTCCAAATGGCTTTACGTTCCGCATCCGAATAATTGTTTGCATCTCCGGGAGGCTCGTCAATACGCGCATTGGCAGTAGCCGTATATTCGAGCATAAGAGAAGAAGCCAGATCCCATTTTAAGGCATAATCCCGAATCCAATCAAATTGCTTGAAAAAAGTTACCGGTAAAATAATATCTCCATCACTTTTATTTCTCAGTTTCGATTCCTGATATTGGCGGAAAACTTCGGTACGGAATGAAAGTAATTTAGGGGCATACGAAAAATTAAAATCACGTATAAGTGCCAGATTTTTATTTTGTAACGGCTTAACCTTCCCAAAAGGTTTTACATTCTTAGGTTTTAAAGCATAATTATAACCGAATCCACCTCGGTGGGTTTGTTTCGAGTCAAATTCAACATCAATATTATGCAGCTTGATTTCAGAAAAAGAATAAGAGAAATCAAAATTCTCAATGTCATAAATGCGGGGTTCCGATATTTTATCAGACGAACGATCTTTCCGTACATTAACAAAATTGATATTAGTACGTTCAATAACATCTTGCACCTGATTTTTCAAGTCCTTCTGTTCCTCAGGATTCAAATATTCCAATTGATCCTTCAACTCGACATCAGGGTCAAGAGGATTATATTTCGGACTTTTGATAGTAGTAGAATAATCAAAATGCATAGGTAGATGCACAGCCCATTTATCAGGCAAAAACTTACCTAATTCTATGTTCGTAGCAGCATCTATCTGGCTTACGGATTCTTTTTGTACCTCATTGATTTTTTGTTCTATAGTTCCGAATCCTGCAGAAGAATAGGTTCCCGATAAAGAAACATCGCCCAAATCAGCCAGATTTGTTCTGAAAGTACCCATAGCAGCCCATCCCGGCTTCTTATTAAAGCCGGTTAACCGAAGCTCATTTATCCAGATTTCTGCCGATTTCGGCAGCATATCGTCGGGATCATCTGCCCTTCTTTTCTTCGGATTTCGAATACCAATCATAATTACTTTTACAGAACTGATGCTTGGAGAACCATGTACGGTAATGTTGTTTGCTCCATCGGGTGTAGTAAAAGGCAGATTGTAATTTATAGATTGATCCCCGTCATGTATCATTTTATTACGGAGTTCCTTTGCCTCTATGAATTTTTCCAAAGAAATATTGAAACTATTATTTTCTGGCCAAATAGCATCAGGATTGTCCGAATTGGTGTACCAAGGTGTAAATTGCAAAGGAACCTCATATTCATAATAATTCTCGGTAAAATCGGCACCCAAGCGAATAAATACTGTCAAATCCCTATAATTCAAATTGTCGTAATCATGCATCTTTTCGGCGTGCACAAACATTTCCAGATTCTTAAACTGACGCATGTCAAAATCCGATGTTTTGTAAATAGCCTTAGCATCACCATCAATCAAATTCTCTACTTTCAAACTCAATGCCTGCTCGTTCAACTGTTGGTAGCTTGTGCTTGCATAATTTTGTTGGCGTTCAATACCCGGCGGAACCACATAAGGAATAGGAGAACGTGTGCCGTTTTCCTCAATATTTACTGCAGAAACATTAAGCGTAGTCTGTCCCGATTCGTCAGAAGGAACATGGTCGCCTTCCGAAAGCAGATTTCCGCTATATTTGCGCCAATCGCTGCGGATTAATTGGAAAGTAGCAAAACGAAGTATAATTTCTTCATTAAAATCTTTCATAAACATCCGCATGAAACGAATAGATTGATAACCTCTGATGTTACCAACAACTTTATCCGGCTGACGGATAGGAATTTTAAATTGATACCATTTTGTAGTCGCATTCGTACCATTAGGCATTCTCCGGTTTTCATCCACATGAATATCGGCAATATAATTTTTTCCGATAACCATTTGGTTTGGATTCAAATCAATAACATATTGATAATAATTCTCCGATTCACTTAAAGTATTATCTCGGTTAATATCCTCCACATTAGGTCTGTTAGAAGCACTGGTAGAATAATCGCTCGAATTTTGTTCCGTAACAGGCGAGTTTCCATCCGGATTATTATAGTATTTATAACGTTGCGTAATTTTTCCATTCGGATTATTATCCCAATCAGAACCTCTAAAATACATGTAATTATCTGCAGAAGGATCCTTAAGTGCATTTTGATAAGCAGGAGAACTTTCTCCATATTTATTCAAGATATTTTGCAAATAATTCTGGAAAAAACTTACTTCATCTACAGTTCTTAAACCATCATAACCCACATCCTGAAATTCTCTTGCTTTCGGGTCGTTGTCAAAACTTTCGGTTAAAGCTTGCAAAGTAGGAACACGCCCCCATACGGTAGTATCAACATTGATTACATTTTCATCACGAGGTAGTCCTTGCTCATACATTTTTCGTCCGTCCCGCAAAACATCTTCCGATACATCCCCTAAGTTAAAATATAATTTACCCCCTGTAGAATTCGGTTTATTGATAAAAGGATCCATTACCCAGAATTCGATATACTCATAGTTATTGGCTTCAAAATCGGGATTGTCTATTTTCCGCATAATACCACCCCAGCGCGAAGACGGATCTTGCAATGTTCCATCACTATTTATACCGGCAGTATCATAGTTGTAGGGACCTCTTTCGTTAGGATAAAAGGCAAGATTTAATTCGCGGATATTTTGCGGAGCCGAAGGATCCAGATCCTTATTCGGAAAAACTTCATTTTCTAAAATCTGCCGTGAATAAGGTTCCGATTGGTCATCTTTCGTAATATTTGAAGGAGCTTGATTTTTGTTATAAAAAATTTCGTCGATAAAATACCATGCCAATTTTGCGCGGTTAAAACCATACCTTAAATCATTGGTTAAAGCCCCTTCGGGGAACATGCCTGCCTGCGTTTGCCCTTGAGGAGTACTTGCCAAGAACCAGTTGAACGGAGCCCGTAAATCATAACCCGATTTACTACTTTCAAAATCGTCGATATAAGTTGTACCCGTTTTGCCAATGGCTTTCGCATGTCCCGGTAAAAATTGGGCTACCTCCCCATAAAAACTCATTTTCGATGGAGTTTTGGTTTGTATACCTGGCAAAGCATCCACCATTTTGGTAATAAAAGGAGATTCTTTTTGAAAAGCAGCATCTACTCCCCAAATAGTATTCGAGATAGGCTCATCGCCATAATTAACTTTTTGGGTTAAAGGACTTTCATGTAGATTCATGATGGTAGCACCCACCCGCAAATCCTTACTAAATTCGTGCTCAACCCGCAATCCCATCATTCTTTTGGTCATAAGGTTGAAAGAAGAATTGTTTTCGTACGAGATACTGATAGGCGTAGCCGAACTCAAAATACCCTCATCCGTAATAGTTACCCGTCCCATATTATAATCAACCGTATACTGTACGTTCTCTATCAGTTGAGTACCCCCTGCCATTACCTTAATAGAACCTTCGGGAACATTCATCGCACCTAAATAAATTTCAGAACCTGCGGATGATTTATAAGAGCCTTCTAGATAATATTTATTTTTATCAGGATATTGGCGGGCTTCAGCTTTAGTAAGTGTATAGAGCGAGTCGAAGCAATATTTATCAGCAGAAGCTTTATCATTTAAAATTTCATGCAAATCCTTTCCGAAAGGTTCCACAAGCGGAAGATAAATACGTCCGTTTTTCGATTGAATAGTTCCCCCTGTAGTTGCAGCTTCATCCAAAAAATCGAAAACTCCGTCAGGATAAGGATTCATCTGAAAATCCAATTTATCCATTTGCAATAACTGAATCAACGGAATAGAACGCTGAGGACCATCTGTAAAATAACCTGTAGGAACACCTTTGCTATCTCCGGCATACAAAATGTTTAACCGGAAATCTTGTTTAGAAATTCCGTAAGCACTTAATGAATAAACGTTTTTCATCATCAATTTCCACAAAGGTGATTTTGTGTCTAAAGATGCACTTTTCAAAAGTTTTACACTTAAAGCATTAGGGTCTGATATGCCTTGGTCGGAAAATTCACCCACTTGATAAATCGTAGTATCCCCGATAATTTGATATTGGAATGCAACAGCCAGCACTTGGTCGCTGCTCAAAGGAGCATTTAAAGAAATAAAACCCAAACGGCTGTTAAGTGTATATTCCGAATTAGGATTCAATCTGCGGGCACTCTCTACTTTTTCGTAGTCCTTACCGCTTACCATGTTTAAGCTTTGCAAATAGGTTCCAACCTGATTTATGTTTCGCAAAGCAGATTTATTACTCAAGTAATTTAATAAAGTATTGGCATTATTATTTGGATATACATTTCCATTTCCACTGCCTGCAACGGCTGTATTAGAAGGCTGACCTTCACCTAAATCCGTCAAGCCGACAATGTTCCGGTTGTCCGTTGTAGGAGCTCCGATGTTAGTTCTCCAAACCTCTATTTTGATAATATTTACATCAGAGGTAATAAGAGGCAGTTGTTTAAATGCATCATTATAATGATCGCGGAAATATTGGGCTAAAAAGAAGTGCCTGTTTTCTTCGTACTCGTCAGCTTTAAAATTAAATTTGGTAGTTTGAGCCCCTCCTTGAATAGAAAGCGTTTTAGATTCCGATTTTTGCTCAGAGAAAATAGCAGAAACAGAAGTTTTCCCGAATTTTAATTTAGTTTTAATCCCGAAAAGCGATTGTGTTCCCTTTATAAGCGTTGTTGGAACTGTAAAATTTACATTTCCCGCTTCCAATAATTGTAATATTTCGTCTTCCTTACCCTCGTATTTTAAGGCTAATTTATTATCAAAAGCAAAAAGAGCCTTAGTGTCATAGTTCAAGTCGAAGTTTATTTTATCTCCAACTTTAGCCGTAACATTCAATTTAATATTTTGGTCGAAGTTAAAACTGGTAACTCTTCTCTGTTTTACAGGGCGGACAGGGTCGTCTGTAAAATTAGAAAGGACGCCGAAAGTTAACTCTGCCGAACCGGTTGGTCTGATTTCAATGGTACTTCCCCCAAATATGGTAGAAAAAATTTCATTATTAATATTGAGAGAAGGGATTAATTTCGAGCCGAAACTGCCACTCCCCATAGATGACGATTTAGCTCTCTCCCGCCAGTAATCGTTCAACGATTTATCAAAATCATATTTTGAATAATCGTTTAAATCCATGTACTGGGGAGGTGTATACTCTCTGTCTCCCGCTTTGTTTTTAATAATGTACTGATTAGTTTTAGGGTCGTATTCGACTTCCTCTTTCATGCTTGGAGGATCTTTCATGTAAAGAGGACTTTTACCCGTTTTTCCTGTAACGGGGTCTTGCTTTACAGGATAATGCATATCCGATGAATCCGCAGGAGGATAGGCTGTTTCAGAGACATTTTTGCGTGAGCTATGAACCAACATTTCTCGCGAAAATGCAAACTGAAAAAGAATAGTAATAACAGAGAATATGATAATATATTTAAAAACCTTCACGCAAATGCTGCTTAACTTATTAATTTGGTATTAGAAGCCGTAGGAGAAATGAAATATCCCCACCATAAACGAAATTCAAAATGTTTTATTGTTCTCATTTAGAGTTTTTACATTCTCTATTGAAAATACCCAATAGATTTATAACATTTGTAAAGCTTTTCGAATCAAAACCTCAGTAGGTTGCTTTCCGTCAGCCTTAATTATTTTATCCAGTGCTTTTTCAGATGCGGATTTTACAAATCCCAGCATAACCAATGCCGCAACAGCCTCTTCATAGCTATTGTCTTTTTGCGAAATGCCGGAAATAGCCGAATCCGAAAAATCTTCTTTTGTAAACTTATCCTTGAGTTCCAAAATTATGCGTTGAGCCGATTTAGCCCCTATCCCTTTTACTGCCTGTAAACGGTTTGCATTACCCGATGTTATGGTTTGCATAATTTCCTCAGGCGAAAGCGACGATAAAATTAAACGGGCGGTAGAAGCTCCAACTCCCGAAACGCTTATCAGATGTCGAAAGATTTTACGTTCCGTTTCATCGAAAAAGCCATACAACACATGAGCATCCTCTTTGATAGATAAGTGCGTATAAAGTCTGCATTCAGATAAATCTTTCAATTTATCAAAAGTATACAACGATATATATATATCATATCCAACACCATGCGTAGAAATTACTACATTAGTCGGATTTTTTTCTACTAAAATCCCTTCGATAAATGCAAACATGAATTGGTTCTATTTGTTTAGAAAATTAGTATTTTATTATTTTTTTAATGAGATACCAGAAAACATAAAAATTGCAAATATACAGATTTTTAAGAAAATAATAGATACTCTGTTGTAAAATTCTCTGAACCTCAAACAAAAAGAAAACGGTTTATTAAAACTTTTCTTGCCAATCTACTTAAAATGAAATAAATTTGCAAATTTGGCGTTAGGACTAAAGCAGTAACTAAGTTGCATAAATCTTGAATACAAAATCATATATAAAATACATAACAATAATAAGTGTAGTCTTGTTATTGTTTTCATTTTGCTCAACTAAAAAGGCTGGAATTACCAATCGGGCGTACCATAACCTTACATCACATTATAACGTGTGGTGGAATGGAAACGAAGCTTTTAAAGAAGGTGTAACAGGCATCAACGATAAAGCAAAAGAAAATTATACCCAAATACTGCCTGTTTTTAAATACGGTACCAAAGAAGAGGCGACCGCTCAAAATCCTAAATGGGACAGAAGTATCGAAAAAGGTACAAAAACTATTTCCAAACATTCCATATTTATCAAAGGAAAAGAATATTGCAATTGGATTGACGATGCGTATCTGCTTATGGGTAAAGCCCAATTCTATAAGCAAGATTATACAAAAGCCAAAGTAACATTTAATTATGTTATCAGCCAGTATAAATCGCAACCCATAAAATATGATGCCATGCTTTGGCTTGCTCGGCTACAGTCGCAGCAAAAAGAGTATACAGGAGCAGGTTCGCTTATTGCCCAAGTTCAACAAGGCGTAACCAAAAATGAGGTTGACAAAAAAACGCAGAAACAAATCAATGTGGTTTTGGCGGATTATTATGTACGACAAAAAAATTATGAGCCTGCAATCAATTCTTTGAAAAGCGCTATCGTTGATGTAAAAAATAAGAAAATGAATACGCGTCTGCGTTTTATTTTAGCCCAAATATACCAGCAAAACAACCAATTTGCCGAAGCATCGAAATACTACAAAAGCGTTGTTAAAAGAAATCCGGATTATGAGATGGCGTTTAATGCCACCATGAATATGGCGAGTACTTTTGACGAAAAAAGCGGAAATGCAAACGAAGTACAGAAGATTTTGCAGAAAATGCTCAAAGACAAAAAAAATGAGGAATATAAAGATCAGATATACTATGCACTTGCGGAATTTTCGATGAAAAGGAATAAACCCGATGATGCCGTTAAATACTATGAATTATCAGTAAGCAGCAGTGTAAATAACAACTATCAAAAAACAGCCTCCGCATTAAAATTGGGAGAAATTTATTTTGATAAGCAAAACTATATCAAGTCCCAGCAATACTACGATACTGCAATTACTTTTTTACCTAAAGATTATCCCAATTATGATATGGTAAAAAACAGAAGCGACATACTTTCTTCACTAGTCCGCGATATTCAGGTTGTTATTGTAGAAGATAGTTTGCAGGCTATGCAGGCTATGCCCGAAACTCAAAGACTGGCTAAGATAGATAAAACAATCCGCGAATATATTGCTGCCGAACAAGAAAAACAGCGTCAAGCACAGTTAGAACAACAACGTATTGCCAATCGGGCAGGGTCGAACAATAATACCTATGGAAATGGTCAGACTGGAAGCTGGTATTTTTATAATTCCTCAACCGTAAATTTCGGATATAATGATTTTTTGAAGAAATGGGGAAACCGTAAATTAGAAGATAGATGGAGATTGAGTAACAAGGAAGTATCTACCCTTGATAAAATTACGCAGGGAAAAGAAGTGTCCGAAGATGAAGAATCGGATTCAACAACAGCAAAGCAGATTAAAGGAACAGATGATCCTAAAAATCGTAATTTTTACCTGAAAGATTTACCCAATACTTCTGAAAAACTTGCAGCATCAAACGAAAAGATAGCTAAAGCACTTAAAAATATCGGGTATATTTATTACGAAGAATTAAAAAATGTCCCAAAATCGATTAGTTCGTTTTTAGAAATACCACGCCGTTATCCCGACCATGCAACCACGCCCGAAGCGTATTATCAGGTTTACCGCATATATTCCGAAGAACAGGATGTACAAAACAAGGAAAAATATAAAAGTATTATTTTAGATAAATATCCTGAAAGCATTTATGCCAAGATGATACAAAATCCTGACTACTATAAAGAATTAGAAACTGCTTTAGGAAAAGAAAAGAAAATATACGACCAAGCATACGATGCGCTTTCCCGTAAAGATTATGTAGCAGTTCAGAATATAGTAGCAACCAACATAAAAAACATCAAGAATGCCGAACTGGTTCCCAAGTTTGCTTATTTGAATGCGATTGCTAAAGGAAAAATGAATGGACAAGATTCTTTAATTGCAGAACTAAACAGGCTGAAAAACAAATATCAGAATAGTTCTATTATTCCGGCGGTTAATAATCTGCTGGATTATTTAGTCCTCAATAAAAACCTGAACCTGACGAGTCCGTCTTCGCAAACATCGGGTTCTGTTGCAGCAAATATACCCAATACAAATCCGCAAGAACCAGTTAAACCTCAGCAACCCGTTAAGCCTCAACAACCATCTCAGCCTGTAACTACTGTTCCGGCGGTTTCTCAGCCGAATCCGCCTACTCCGGATACAAAACCTGTTCAAACAGTAGTACCTGAAATTAAAAAATCAGGATTTAATGAACCCCCCAAAAATTCGCCTCATTTTTATGTTACAATTGTAAATTCTGCAAATGTAAATATCAATATTATTAAGCTCAAAATAGGCGACTTTAACCGCATGTATTTTAAAGATGCCAACCTGTCTATTACACACTTGAATTTTGATGCGGATAATCAATTGATATATGTGATGAAGCTTAAAGATAAGGAGCAAGCCCAAATGTATTATAATCTGATAATGAAAGAAGATTATGTATACAAGAATATAGATTCTAAAAACTTTACTCATTTTGTTATTTCGGAAGAAAATTTTCAGACATTCTTTAGCAAGAAAAATACATCCGAATATTTAGAATTTTTTGGGCAGAACTATACAAATAAATAAACTCATACATAATATGGCAAAAGTAGAAAATATACCTAATTCTGTAAACCTTATAGGCGGAACTACTAAAATTACCGGAGATTTAATATCAGAAGGAGATATCCGGATAGATGGAACCTTAATAGGGAATGCCAATATCAATGGAAAATTGATTTTAGGACAAAATGCGTTTATTAAAGGCAATGTGTCGTGCCAGAATATTGATTTAGGAGGGAAAATAGAAGGCAATCTGCTTATTACAGAGGCTGCGTTTTTACGCGCTACAGCTTCTTTGCTGGGAGATTTAACAACAGACAAGCTAACCATAGAATCAGGAGCTGTTTTTTCGGGTGTTTGCCGCATGGGAGACAAAAAGCAAAGTCATGAGACCGAAAAATTTACAGAATCGCAAGAAAACCAATAAAAAGCCCAAGCAGAATTTGAATTTCTATGCCAAATATTCTTCTTTGGCATTTCAAATGATCATAATTATGCTTGCCGGGGTTTTTGGCGGAATGAAATTAGATAAATTAATCAGTTTAGAATTTCCTGTTTTTACAATCGTTTTAACCATACTTTCAGTATTTGCAGCTTTGTATTTTGCAATTAAAGATTTACTGAAATAAGTTTATCTATATCTTGATTCTGAATAAACTAAGTTTTTCTTTGCTGTCAGGAATAAAGAATATTCAAGATAATCAGTAAGTAAATTATGAGTTTACCGCAATAAAACAGGACTTAGTGGGACAAACTAATCATATTATCTTTTTAGACAAAACCTAACCCAAATATATAATCAAAACCACATCCTTATGAAAAAACTACCCTTTTTATTGGTCTGTTTTTCTATACTTACCTTAAATATAAAAGCCCAAGATGCTAAAGATGGATTGACTTTTTCGCAAAGCGGTTTAGCCGGTACAGCCCGGTTTGTAGGTATGGGAGGAGCTTTTAATTCCTTAGGAAATGATTTTACAACCTTAAGTTGGAATCCTGCAGGGCTGGGGGTTTACAAGTCTTTTGATTTGATGATTACCCCTGCCATGGGCTTTAATAATACCAAATCTACCTACAATGGGACGGATGGCAAAGATTTTCAACCTATGTTTAATATAGCCAATACAGGCGTAGTTGTTCCTTTTCTTGTTTCGAAGGAAGGCAGGGGGCTTAGGTCTGTACAATTTGCCTTTGGATTTAATCGTTTGAACGATTATAATAATAAATCAGATGCATCAGGTAGCAATTTGGGAAATACCTCTTTAACGGATTATTATGTGAATTTGGCAAATAATGGTGTATGGAATGATCAAATGCAAATGGCTTATAATTGTTATTTAATTGATACTGTTCAAGGTAGCAATGGGAACCAGTATTTTTCATATCTTTCAGGTCAAAATTTGAAACAGCATGAAACCGTCAATACGTGGGGTTCTCAAAATGAAATAGTATTGAGTATGGGGGCTAATTATGGTGATAAATTGTACATAGGAGGTACTTTGGGATTTCCTAAAATAAACTATAACTACGAATCGGTTTATTCAGAAACAGACAGAACAACCCAGCAAAGATTTTCGGAAACCGATACTAAAGAAATAAACGGAGCCGGCGTTAACTTTAAAATGGGAGCTATCTACCGTCCGGTTGAATATCTACGTTTGGGGTTAGCTTTGCATACACCAACCTATTATTACCGCATGAATTATTTTCAACATACTGAAATGTGGGGAGATATAAATAAAAATGTTCCTGAAATATATGAATATTCTGAATTTGCAGATGATAACTTTGAAATGACAACCCCGATGAAAGTATTGGCAGGAGTTTCGACCGTTATTGCGCAGCGAGCCATAATTTCTGTAGAATATGAATATCAAGATCCTTCTCTTACCCGCTTTTGGTATAGATCAGAATATACTGAAGATCAAAATATAATAAATGACGATATATCTTATAAGTATAAACCTACGCATAATATTAAAATAGGCGGCGAATATACATACGAAAACTATGCTTTCCGTGCCGGATATGGTTTTTACAGCAGCCCTTATGCAAAAAATGAAGATGGTCAAAAAATCAATACAGGAAAAAGAGAAACATTTTCGGTAGGGCTTGGCTATAAGGGAGAAGTATGTTATGTTGATTTAGCCTATGCATATACACTTTCTCAAGAAGATAGCTATTTCTACAATCCTTCGGTAATGCCTGTTAATCCGGTGTTCAATACGATTAACAAGCATAATGTAGTTGTAACTTTAGGGATGAAAATCCGTAACTAGAAAACTCTTCTAAAAAAACTCAAGCCCTTTCAGATTTTCAGAATCTGAAAGGGCTTGAGTTTTTTTGATTATTAGAGGAGACTGCTTCGCCATATTGACTTGCAGTGACATGCATTCTTTCCTTTTAGGTAACTTCTTGGGTTTAAAAAATGAACTTTACTCTCTATAAAGATTCTATCAGATTACTAATGATGAGGGTCATTTTAGGTTCTGATGCATTGGCAGCTTTGATTACTTCTTCATGAGATATTTCTGTAAATTTTCCTTCTACTCCTAAATCTGTTACTACAGAGATAGCAAATACTTTTAATCCCATGTGTCGGGCTGCAATGGTTTCGGGAACGGTTGACATGCCCACGCAATCTCCGCCGATTTTTCTAAAGTAATGGTATTCGGCAGGTGTTTCAAATGTTGGTCCTGAAACTCCTACATATACGCCCTTTTGTAAGTGGATGTTATGGGCTTTTCCAATGCTTTCGGCTTTTTCAATCAAGGTTTTATCATAAGCTTCCATCATATCAGGGAAACGTGGACCTAATTCATCTATATTTTTCCCAATCAAGGGATTCGTTCCCATACAATTAATGTGGTCTTTAATCAGCATAATATCTCCTACCTCAAATTCAGGATTCATGCCTCCTGCCGCATTGGAAAGTATTAATAAATTTATTCCTAAAAGCTTCATGACTCGGATTGGAAAAACAACTTCCTGCATGGTATAGCCTTCATAATAATGAAACCGGCCTTGCATTGCCACCACTTTCTTGCTGCCAAATGTTCCAAAAAGTAATTTGCCCGAATGTCCTTTTACGGTAGAAACAGGAAAATTAGGAATATCTGTATATAATAATTCATGCTCAATATTAATTTGAGAGCCTAAATTTCCCAATCCGGTTCCTAAAATAATTCCGATTTCGGGAGTAAAATTTATTTTTTGTTGAATATGACTAACTGTTTCTTGTATTTTCGCTAACATATTGTAGTATTTTTTGGTCAAATAATTCTGGGTCGGGTTTATGAATCTGTATTTTTATGGGTGCATAAAAAATGGGCATTTGGGATATAATCCTTGCCAGCCGTTCATCTTTCAGCCGCATAAGATCTTTTTCTGTAGTAACTATAATTTTGTGTTTGGATAAGATACTGTCGAAAGTATTTTGAATATGATTGATGTCTTTTTCTGTAAATTGATAATGGTCTTTATAGTAAATAGGGACAACCTGCAGAAATGTATTTTTTAGATATTGTTCTAAAGGGTAGGGATTGGCAATACCCGAAAAAAGCAGAATATGGGTATATTTTTCAGGGACAGTAATATTTTTATTATAAAGCTGTAAATCGTCGTATTGTATATTCGAGAAAAAAATAGATTGCCGGGTATCGGGGTTGATTTTTTCTACAATAATTTTGGTATCTAAAGGGGATAACACGGATGGGCATTTACTTACGACAATAATATCTGCCCTGTTTTTTCCAGAACGGTTTTCACGCAGTCTCCCGAAAGGAAATACAAAATCTTCGTAATAGGGAGAGTAATAATCTGTTAGTAGAATAGATAATCCGGGTTTTACATAACGGTGCTGATATGCATCATCCAGCAGAATAACTTGAGGCGGATTTTCTAATTGGAGTAATTTTTCTATCCCCCTTTTGCGTTTTGCATCGGCAGCAACTATGATTTGAGGATATTTTATAAAATACTGCATCAGTTCATCTCCAATTTGATGAATGGTAGATTGTTGGTTTGCAATAATAAAATCACTTCCTTTTCTCTTGTAGCCTCTGCTTAATACGGCAATGCGGTAATGAGGCGAGAGGAGACGGATTAAGTATTCTATATGAGGCGTTTTTCCGGAACCTCCCATGCAGAGATTTCCGACTGATATAATAGGAATATCGAATTTCTGTGATTTGAAAATTCCATAATCAAACCCATAATTTCTGCAAGTAACAACTATTTTATAGAGAATAGTAATAGGGTATAATAAGTACAATAAGATGGTCATTGTAATTGCCGATTTTATCTCTTAGGAATTAATTAGAATTAAAAAAAAGCTGTTCGAGCAGTTTTCCGAACAGCTTTTCTAATTCTATGATAGAATATTATTTTGTTGTAAATTTCAATACTTGTTTTTCTTTATCCAAAACAGCTTCTCTGTTTGTATTCATAACTGCTTTGTTGAAGATAACAGGATATTTGGCATCTTTTATAACGACTACTTCTACATTAGAGAAGGTTTGATCTCCAATGGTTACTGATTTCAAAATAATGGTTGAGCGTTCGATAATATTTCCTACTGAATCGATAGCATTTTCATTTTCTTTAAAATCGTGTTTATTAATTCTGCCTCCTAATAAAAATTCTGTAGCAGTAGTGTAAGAAATTGCACTTTCTTTTGCTTTTTCGTCGTATAACAACTGCATGCCGCTTCCGTTAACTACGGCTGCCATTACACTGCCTTCGGGCATAATTTGTACGGGAACTATACCTTTTTCTCTTACGATAGAAACCGTTCCTGCCAAGCTGTCGTTGGTACCTTTTTTCGATACATAATCATCGCGTAGAATTTTAAATTCGGTACGGCGATTCAATTGATGGGCAGCTTCTTTTTCGTTATGGTTTTTGAGACTTGCAATATATTCATCTGTCAAAGTTGCACCTGCAGGGAAAGTATAAGGCGTCGGTTTTGTTCCTGCGGCAGCATTTCTGGGAACAAAATTTATGGTTGTTTCTTTGCTTAAATAACGTGGATTGCGAGCTCCGTATCCTTTGGCTACCAAGCGTTCGGGGTCTATGCCGCGAACGATTAGGTAATCAACAACGGATTGGGCACGTCTTTGAGAAAGTGTGTCGTTGGTCATAGGAATAGGACGCGAGTCGGTATGTGAACCTAATTCGATAACCAGCTTAGGATTGTCTTGTAATATTTTAATTAAGCCTATCAAAGAGTCTTGGTATTGGGCTAACAATTCCCAACGACCCAATTCGTAAAGAATTTCGGGCAATACAATAGGTTCTTTGGGTATGGGTTTTAATCTGAAATTTTTATAGGCATCTTTGTTCGCTGTAATGCCTACAAAGCTTTCGGTACCATCGGTTGGGAAATATCCTTGTTTCTCAACAAATAGGGTATAGGTTACACCTACTTTTACTTGTCTGTTATCGAAACGGTAAGCTCCTTTGCCGTCTGTTTTTACATTCAGAAGCGTACCATCTGAACCGCTTAATTTAATATTAGCTCCTGATAATAATTGTAAGTTTTCATCATCGCGGACTACCCCTTGCAAAGTAACCAAGATAGGGGCTAGGTAGAAAGAATAAATGTCGTCGCCTCCACGTCCGCCGGCACGGTTTGATGATAAGAATCCTCTTTCTTCGTCGGGATGCGATTTTTTACTATCGGGGTAAAATATAATACCGATATCGTCTTTAACAGAGTTTAAAGGTGCTTTTAAGTTTTCGGGTTCAGACCATTCTCCGTTTTGGAGACGGGTTACAAATAAATCGTATCCGCCTAATCCTACTAAACCATTGGAAGAAAAGTATAAAGTAGAATCATTTCTAAAGCAGGGGAATTCTTCTTTTGCCGGAGTATTTATTTTTTTACCTAAGTTTACAGGGGCACCGAAAGGCTGGCTTTTTTTGGAGCGCTTTGCCATCCATAAATCGTAATCGCCTTCGCCGCCGGCACGGTTTGAAGCAAATACAATGGTTAATTCGTTGGGTGATACTGTAGGATGTATGTAATTTGCACTATCTTTACCTAATTCCAAAACTTTGGGTTCGTCCCACGAGTTTCCTTTTTTGGATGAGGTATAAATCCGGCAGCCCACATTTTTATTTTTTTCGACATCGCAACGGGTAAAATAGATTACATCTCCTTTTTCGTTGAAGCTGGCTTCCCCTTCATTGGCATCTGTATTGATAATCATTTCGTAATCGAATAAATCGGCAGAACTCCAATTTCCCTTTCTGTCTTGCTGCGTATAGTATAAATCGGAAAAATTTTGATTAGTCCATTGGTCTGTGGCTTTTCCGGTAGAGCCTTCGCGGGAAGAAGTAAATACAACAATGTCGCATTTTTTAGCATCGCCAAAACGGGGAGCCCATTCGTTGTCGCGGGTGTTGAGTTTTTTCTCGTTTTTTACTTCGTAGCGGGTAGGATTATCTATAATCTGCTGGGCAGAGGTGCAGGAAGTAATGGCATTTTTTGCAACTACATCGTTGGGAACCAGCTTTAAGTATTCATTATAATTTTTGACCGCATCTTCAAATTTTCCCAGTGTTCTTTGAGCTTCTCCTAAATAGAAATAAATTGCAGGGCGTTCTGTATAATATTTTGCCTTAATTAAACGGTTATATGAACTTTCCATCGCTTTGGCATCGTTCATCATCCGGTAGCATTCTGCTATCTGATAAGAAATTCTATTTCTTTCAGCACGGTTTGTTTTTACTTTCGACATTGCTTTTTTATACTTATCTATAGCAGTATAATATTGCTTCTGATTAAAAGCTTTGTCGGCATCTTCTACATAATTTCTTTGACAAAATACTGTAGAACAGCACAATAATGTGAATGCAACTGTGAGTAAAAAGGGTTTAAGTAGTCTCATAACATTAATTATTTATGAAAAATTTTGGCATGCTAAATTACACATTTTTTTTGGAAAAAAATAGTCATTTTTTAAATTGGAAAAATCGGGTAAAAAGATTGGAAATTGTGAGGGAATTTTCACATTATTAAATACCTTTGATTATGTAATTATTCCACAACGGTAAAACTAATACTTAAACTATTGCCTTCTTTATCTACTACAGTCATGGTATGTTTCCCTTTTGCCGGACTTACCGCTAATTGGTGAAAATAATTAGTTTCTCCCACATAATCGCCATCGAGATGCCAAAACACAGTGGCATTGTTGCTGTGTGCCAAATTGAAAACTACAGTTCCTTTGCTGCCGTCCAATTGTTTGGGAAGAGAAATGATAGCATTGGGTTCAGGATAGATAAACTGCATGGGCGAACCGCCGCTTTGTCCGCAACCGGGTTTAAAAGGAGGCAAAGATTTATAGTCGGGATGGCGTTGCTTATAATACCACTCGCAGGCGGGCGGCAAAACAAAATAACTTTTTTGTTTCATGCCATCGGCTCCTGCACAGCTTTCGTAAACCTGATATTGCTCATCTTCGGTTACTGATACGGAAACATGGTAAGGACAGGCTTGTGTTTTCTGCCCTGCGGGACAAATCCATATTTTTTTACTTTCGGGACAAAATCTGCCTCGCAAATAACCGCTTTGCGGACAGACTTCTGCTTCTGTTAAGGCATTATACGGTTTTGCAATCCACTTTGAGTGGGATGGTGTTCCGAATGGCTTTGAGAACCATTTGGTTCGGGGCAGAATATTAAAAATATCGAACATAATAGGTCCTGCAGTGCGGGCTCCGGTTAAACCGGGCTTACCTTCACCTGTGGCATTGCCTACCCAGACACCAACTACATATTTTGCGGTGGCTCCTACCGCCCATGCATCGCGGAAACCGTAACTTGTTCCGGTTTTCCAAGCTATGGTTTGCATTGAGGGGATATTACGCCAGTCTATTTCTTCGGGACGGTTTACTTCTTTTAAAGCCTCGAATGTGAGCCAAACGGCTCCGGCATCAAAGAGTTTTTCCTGTTGTGCTTCCTGCAATTTTTCATTAACCTCAATTTTAGGCTTTAATAAAGTAGATGAATTATATTTTCCATTTTGCAAATAATAATTCAGAGTTTTTGCCATCGCATTATAACTTCCGGCTACATCCCAAAGACAGGCTTCTGCTCCGCCCAATATGAGCGATAAGCCATAATGTGATGACGATTTGTTTAAGCTGGTAAAGCCTGCTTTTTTCAGGAAATCATGAAATTTAGGTACACCGTAATTGCGTAAAGCCACCACTGTAGGCACATTGAGCGAACGTGCCAAAGCTTGTGAGGCAGGTACGGCTCCATCAAATTGCTGGTTAAAATTTTTAGGAGCAAATCCATTAATATTAATGGGAATATCGGGCAAAAGCATATCGGGCAATAAATCGCCGTCTTGCTGCATGGCACAATACAGCAAAGGTTTAAGAATACTCCCTGTACTGCGTGCCGAACGAATAATATCTACTTGGTCGGCAGAATTATTTTTGCCCGAATTAACGTTGCCGCAATAAGCTAAAACTTCATTTTTCTCAACATCAATCACAATGGCAGCCATATTGCGGATGTCGCTTTGCGAAAATTCGTCATTCCAACGACCTAAAACATTTTCGATTTGTGTTTGCAGTTCCCTCTCAATGGTAGAATGACAATATTTTCCGTTTTCGGTTAAATAGAAATAACTTACCAGATGCGGAGCTGATTGGGGCAAGGGCTGAGGTTCTACCGGAAGAGGCTCTTGCAAAGCCAATTCATAAGTTGTTTGGTCGATATAATTTTGATTTAACAAACGTTTAAGCAAGCGGTTTCGTTTATTGAGCAAAGCCTCCCTGTTTTTCGAAGGATGCACCATAGCCGGAGCATTGGGCAATACTGCCAAAGTAGCAGCTTCTGCCCACGAAAGATCCTGTGCCGAATGTCCGAAGTAACGCCATGCCGCCGCCTCCACACCTACCACATTGCCGCCAAAGGGAGCATGCGATGCATAAAGAGAAAGTATTTTTTCTTTTGAATATCGAAACTCTAAGCGGGTTGCCAACACCATTTCTTTAATTTTCTCGAACCATGTACGATCGGCATTTCTGGATAAACGGATGGTCTGCATGGTAATGGAACTTCCTCCGCTTACAATTTTATGGGCTTTGATGTTTTGTTTCATTGCCCTGAAAATAGCGATAGGATTTACACCCCAATGATAATAAAAATAGCGGTCTTCGAATTGTATCAGACAAATTTTGAATTTTTCGGGAATGGTATCTGAAGCCGGAAACCGCCATTGATTGTCCTGAGCTACACGGGCTCCCAGAAGTTCTCCGTTTCTGTCTACAACTACGGTGCTATATGAAACCGGAAAAAGATTTCGGGGCAGGCAGAAATAATAAGCTAGCAGCAATACAAAAAGCAAGCTCAAGCCTATGATTTTTTGCTCGCGTTTTCGGGCAAAGAAGATGGTAAGTTTTCGAGAAAAACAGGTTTTTATTTTTAACAGATACTTCAAGGCAGACAAATATTTAAACGAATATATTGCAAAGGTATCATTATCTTAGAAGAAATAAAAAAGCTGACAAAAATTATAACTCAAGCGGAAATAAATCTGTGATTTTACTCCTTGTTCGGAGTGTTAAAAATTTGTTTGGAAGCAAAACATTGTAGTAGAATTTTGATAGTTACCTTATTTTACGGAGCAGAAATTTAAAATAAATTTCAATAAAGTGTAAACAAATACTTTTGGTAGGTGTTAATAGAGAAAACATTCGGTAAATAACTTTAAGATGTGTGCCTAAATCTCTCAGAAAATGGATTTAAGGATTTGGATTATAAAAATATAGATACGTATGAAAAAATATATCATAACTGCTTTAATTCTTTGCTCGAGTATTTTAGTAGGATTTGCACAAAGAAAAACAGAAATTACACCCTTTGTAGGGTATATGTTCGGCTCAAATGTACAAACAGGCTATGGAAAACTTCACTTTGACGACAATGTCCAGTATGGAGCTATACTCAGCTTTGCTACTCGTTTTGTAGATTTAGATTTATTGTACAGCAGACAGGATACAAAAGCTAATTTCAATAATTTTTACGGCTATCCCGATTATTATGGAACTTTGGATGATTTGTCTCTTTCTTTCAACTATTTTCAAATTGGTGCTACCAAACATATTCATATGAACGGGAACGTAGCACCGTTTATCGGGGCAAATATCGGGGCATGTTTAATATCTCCGGAAAATCTTTTTGATGATGTATGGCGTTTCTCGGTTGGAGCACATTTGGGAGCAAAAGTGTATCTTACAAACCGGGTTGGACTTCGCCTGCAGGCTCAAATGTTAGTACCGATACAAAGTGCCGGATTAGTATTCTCTGTGGGAACCGGAGGGGCAGGAGCAGGTATTGATTTCGAATCTACGCTTTTGCAATTTGGTTTGAATGCAGGATTGATAATCCGATTATAAGATATAAGGTTTTGGTTTTGATTTGGTTTTGGTTTCTGTAAAAAATGCCGCAGGAGAAATCCTGACGGCATTTTTTCTATGAAATAAAATAATCAAAAATTCTAGAATGGTAAATCATCATCCGGAATAGGCTCAAATGAGCTTGGAGTTGATTGTGCTTGGGGCATCGGAGCCGGAGCTTGATATTGAGGAGGAGCTGTTTCTCCCGAATCATTGCTATTACGTCCGCCCAGCATCAGCATATTATCACCCAAAATTTCGGTTGTATATCTTTTTACACCATTAGCATCTTCCCACGAACGGGTTTTGATTCGCCCTTCTATATAAATAGTATTTCCTTTTCTTAAATACTTTTCGGCAATTTCTGCTAATCCTCTCCACAATACAATATTGTGCCATTCGGTTTGATCTACTTTTACGCCTTCGCGATTTTTATATGACTCTGTAGTTGCTAAAGAAAAAGAAGCTTTTTTTGCTGAGTCGAAAACTTGAATTTCAGGGTCTTTTCCCAAATTTCCAATTAAAATTACTTTGTTTAATCCTGATGCCATAATATCATAAATTTAATTTTGCACAAATGTAGAGAAAAAAATAGGGAAGACCAAGAAAAATTAATCCATAAATTAATTAGTGAGTTTTTGCTATATGAGATATAAAGTTCATGAATCAAAAACCTGAGAAGGTTACTCAAGAAACATCAAATTTCCCTGAAAAAATAGAAATATTCTCTATTCGAGAGGCAATGTTTCCTGAAAAACTGACAGCTTCCGATAAAAATCAGAGAATCTTTCTTGAAAAACCAACAGTGTTGAATAAAAAAACGGCGGCTTCGGTTGAAAAAGAGTCGGCGTTGCATGAAAAAATGACGGGCTTGCTTAAAAAAGTG
>JAVBQU010000078.1:0-3343 GCA_031548675.1 Bacteroidales bacterium | reverse complement strand
CTTACATGAAGATGTAGATGAAAATCCTTATTTGAATAGTTTTTATGAAGATATGAGGCGTTGGGCTTTCAACTTGCAAATTTATTATCTGCATACGCGTTTTAAACAGATTATAGAATTGAGGGAGAAAAATAAAAATGTAATTCAAGACCGTACCATTTACGAAGATGCTTACATTTTTGCTCCGAACCTGCATGCCATGGGCTTGCTGGCTACCCATGATTATGATAATTATCTGGCTATATTTGAGCTGATAAATTCTTTGATAACTCCTCCCGATTTGATGATTTATTTACGGGCAAGCGTACCTACTTTGGTTAACCAGATACAGAAACGCGGACGGAAATATGAAAATTCCATTCGCTTGGATTATCTGCAAAGTTTGAATGAGCGTTACGAATCGTGGATTAAAACGTATAACCATAGCAAACTTTTGATAATAGATGTTGATACCACCAATTTTTCGGAAGTGCCTGAAGATTTGGGTAAGGTTATCGAAGGAATTGATGCCGAAATCAACGGTTTATTCAAATAAAAACTAATCAGCTTTATGCTTGAACCTAAAGTATTAGGAATTATACCTGCTCGTTATGCTTCAACCCGTTTTCCGGGTAAACCTTTAGCTTTGATTCAAGGCAAGCCCATGATTGCCCATGTGTATGAACGGAGTTTGCAGGTTAGCCGTATTAATTATTTGGCAGTAGCTACCGATGATGAACGTATTGCGTCTGTGGTTCGTAGTTTTGGAGGAAATGTTATTATGACATCGCCCCTGCATAATAGCGGAACCGACCGTTGTCAGGAAGTGGTAAACGTTTTAGCCCAAGAGGGTAAATGTTTTGATATAGCCTTAAATATACAAGGTGATGAACCTTTTGTGATGCCCGAGCAATTGGAAATGCTGATAGATTGCTTTGCAAATGAACAAACGGACATTGCTACGCTTATCAAAAGAATTACGGATAAAGAATTGATAGAAAATCCGAATGTGGTGAAAGCCATTATAGATAAGAATCATAAAGCTATTTATTTCAGCCGTTTTCCGATTCCGTATGTAAGAAATGCGGCAAACATACCTGTTTATTATAAACATTTGGGCTTATATGCTTATCGTACTTCTGTTTTAAAAGCGGTTACCGAGCTTCCGCAATCATCGCTCGAGCTGGCAGAGAGTTTGGAACAGCTCCGCTGGATAGAAAATGGGTATAATATTTTTACCAAGACCACAGAAATAGAAAATATGGCAGTCGATACACCCGAAGATTTGGAAAGAATCAATTTGTCGGTATTGAATAATAGCATAAAGTTGTAGAAAAGTATAGAGATTGCTTCCTGCTTCGTTTCTTGCAGTCGCAATGACGGAAAAAAAGTACGTCACTGCGAGGAAGAATGACGAAGCAGTCCCATGAAGAAAAGCCTAGATTGCTTTGCTATGCCTGCAATGATAACACTAAAATAGATATTTCTCTAAGAAATCTATTAACATCGTATTTAAAAACATTCATCGTTCAATTCATAATTCATAATTAAAAAATGAATATCATTCCTTACATTATTGATTTGCTAAACCAAAACGGAAAGGTTGAGATTCCGGGTTTCGGAACCTTTGAATTACAATCAAAACCGGCAGAAATCCATCCGATTCAACATACTTTTATTGCTCCGCAGACGATAGTAACATTTTCTCCTGTTTATAAAAACGATATGCAATTGGTACGGTACATCGCGGAACGTGAAAATGAACCGGAAGGGGGGGCACAGATAGCCATATTGGCGTTGGTAAACAGAACTTTGAAAGCTTTGAAAGAAAACGGGAGCTTTGTATGGGAGAATTTTGGCGAGTTTAAGAAGAATGATGAGAAAACGGAATTCTTAACCACAAATATTGAATTGTTACAAGTAAATACTTTCGGCTTGCCCGATTTTACAACTGAGGCTGTTGACAGAGGCGAGTTTAAAGAACAGGCTCAAAAGATGAAAACCGAAGCGGAATTGGCTTTGCAGCGGAAACGCAGAAAACGTTTGGTTTGGATAATAGTTATATTGGTTTTGCTGGGCGGCATAGGTACATGCAGCTATTTTTACCAAATACAGATTGCAGCACAATATCGTATAGCGGCTGCACATATTCAAAAATTATTTTCTAAGGAAACTCAGCAAACAGAACCGCTTGCAACTACAACTACAGAAACTCCGCAAGATGTTTTGGTTCAAGCACCGGAGGGAGCAGCAACTCCCGAAATTCAAACGCAAACATTGGAACAACCTCCTATAGCAGAACCGCAGGTTCAAACGGCTGCTCCTGTTGAAAAACCGGCTCAAATGCCAACGACTGTATCTGCTTCGGGAAGCGGTTACGATATTATAGCCGGTTCTTTCGGCTTGCAAGCCAATGCAGAAAAGCTGTTGAATAAAATGAAATCGCAAGGTTTTGCAAATACTTATATTTTCCAATCTGCAAACGGAAAGCATTACTTTGTAAGTTTAGGCAGCTATGCGGGTAAAGAAGAAGCTAATGCAGCATTGAAAGAATATTCGAAAAAACATCCGAGTGCTTGGGTGATGCAGAGAAAATAGCTGGTTAGGTGTTTGAAAGTTATAAGGTTCATAAAGCGTGAAAGTAAAAATTCGGAGTATTAAGATGTGACGAGTGACGGGTAACATGTGACGGGAAAATAAGTAAACAAGACACAAGTTGACGAGATACAACCCCTCTCCCTGCCTCTCCCCGCAAGGGAGAGGAGTAGGACAATCTCAGTGGTTCTCTGTGTAATAAAAGAAATAGATAGAAGTAAATAAGTAAACAAGACACAAGTTAACGAGTAAACAAGATGCGAGGAGGACGATGAAATTTTTAGTGACTGGCGACGCGTGGCTTGTAATAAAACAGCAAGGGGGACTTGTAAACTGTAAACTTTTTAACCAAATCCTGAAATAAACTTGTAAATCCTTTTTAGCTTCATAAGCGTTCCAACTTTGTAAACTTTAATAAGCCTATGAAAGAAATTTTAAAGAATATACATCCTTTTGCACAATTGGCTGTATTCGGAGCGATGGCTTTGGCTTTTACGCTTCTCATCTTTTGGCTCGCACCCTTTATAGGTGCAGCATTTTGGGGGTGGGAATCGTTGACATGGGTCATGAATAACGATCCGGAATTTATGAAAAATCATATCGGATATTATCAATATTTACAATTGCTTACCCAAATCGGAACATTTCTGATTCCTGCCTTGCTTTTTACCTTTCTTTTTCAGGAAAAACCGTTTTATAAAAACGAACCTCGTGTTTTGGTGCGTAATATCCTGCTTGCTGTTGTATTATGGCTGTCTATTATGCCTTG
>JAVBQU010000238.1:0-5653 GCA_031548675.1 Bacteroidales bacterium | reverse complement strand
TTCTATTATCTATAGCATGGATAACTCTTTTGCCTCCTTGTTAGACCCTGCTATGGTTACGGTTAATACTGGTAATAATGTAATTTTCGTAAAGGCTTTTGATAAAACTACTTTATGCGAAAGTGCTTATGATTCAATTTCGTATATGTTGAATGCAACACCGCAATTTGCTTTTGCGGATACTACTACTTGTGGTATGCCGATAGATTTGGCTATGTTACCTTTGATTTCGGGTGATATTACGGGCTTAACCTTAACTTACTTCAACGCTGACTACTCTCTGAATCTAACCAGCAATACAATGGTTGATACTTCTGGTATTTATCATATCATCGGTACAAATATCAACGGTTGCAGTGATACTGCGGATGTGAATGTTACGATTAATATTTTACCAACAGTAGCATCAACCAAAATATCCGATTCTATATGTGCGTCTACAGCACAAACTATTGATCTGATATCAATCTTTGGATTAAGTACTGCAAACGGCGGAGATACATTGTTATTTGCATCAGACAGCCTCTTCACAACACCAATCAGTAATCCAAATGCTTATCTGGCAAACATAGGAAGTAATATAATTTATGCACAAGCCCAAAGCAGCACAACAACTTGTGTAAGCCTTCCATTGGTATTAACTTATAACGTTAATGATTTACCGACTGTAACTGTAATTGTTCCCGGAAAAGATACAATTACTTGTTCCAGCAGTCCGGTAGCATTCGATTTATCAGATATGGCAGTACCCGGAAATGGAGGCGATTCATTAGAATTTAGCGAAACCCCAGACTTTACTTCCATTATACCAGACCCTGCCAATTATGTGGTAAATCTTAATGATACAGTAGTTGTTTATATCAGGGCACTAAATACCACCACAACTTGTACAGGAACTAACATTGATTCTGTAACACTGGCAGTGGGCGTTACCCCTACTATTACAACACAGCCTATAAGCATCGTCTATGGTTCAGGTAATTTGTTATCAGTTATTGTTAATGGTATTGCACCTAAATTTCAATGGTTTAAAAATGGAGTACTATTAACACATGATACAAATAGTACTGTTGCCCCATCCGGTGTAGGAAAATACTATGTTACCATTACCGACCAATGTGGAAATGCAAACAGCGATACAACAGATGTGCTAAAAGCCTTGCTTACAGTAACTGTTGCCGATGATTCTGTTGATGTAGGATTCGATCCTCTCGCATATACAGGTCATTATACAATTACAGGTTATGTAAACGGAGAAGACTCAACCGCACTGACAAGTATGCCTGTAGTTAGTATAGCATTCGGAATCGGATCTACTACTCCCTCTGGCGTTTATCCCGATACTATCATAGCAAGCGGAGGAGAAGCAGCTAACTATGACTTCATTTACAGCTATGGCGATTTAAGCATCCTCAGTGTTAATACTGGCATTACAGACATAACCATGAATGGAGACTCTATTCCTCGTGTTAATGACTCTACTTTTGCCATGATGGTCGACTGCGGGGCAGATGATGTAACTATCAATGTTACGGCAGATCCTAATGCAACTGTGAAAATTAATAATGTAGTTGGCAATCCTTATACGTATACTTTACCTAAATATGGAGAAAACGATATTACGGTAGAAATAATTGCTCAAAACGGAACGTCCCAAACATACACTATTAAAGCAAATAAACCTATTCCTGCTGATAAGATATTCATCCAAAGATGGAGCGATGTTCTTACAATTCCTGCCGAATTTGAAGGTATTCCTTGTAATAAAGTAGAATGGTATTTTACCGACATGCAAGGCAATACAACCAAACTTGACCGTGATGTATTGAAAGGATATTTGCAAACCAAACAAGGCGGATTCTATCATGTAGTTATCAATGATACCTTAACCACTTGTTCAGTAGAAGCAATTGCGCAAAGAGCTCCAATGCAAGTATTTCCAAATCCTGTTAACCAAGGTAATTTAATTACTGTGGAAACCTATTTAAGCGATGAAGAACTCAAAGATGCTACGCTTAATATTATGGATATACAAGGAAAACTATGGAGTACCCAAGCAGTAAGCTCTGCCCGTATGCAGATAGCATCACCAACAAGTCCCGGAACCTATGTGGTAAGAATTAATACATTAAATAACAGCAAGCAAATAAAAATAATAGTCGTTAATAACTAAAATTCAAACTGTAATATGCAAAGATTCAAAGATTAGGAAACTAATCACAGAAATTAAAAACGTAAAAGCTAGGCGGATAATCAAGATATTATGAGTATCTGCCGCCTATGCAGAAAAATTAGCAAATAACCTTTGAATCTTTGTATTTCAAGTCATCAATTTTAATTTTATAACCCTAAAAATATTGAAACAATGAAACTAAAAATATTTACAGTTGCTTGCCTTACCCTATTAGGTTTCGCAACGCAGGCGCAAGAAACACAGCCCATAAATCCCCGGCATGAGTTTAGCATAGGATTAGGCGGAGGTTTATCCACGCTCATGTATAAATCTGACATTGCCAATCAAACCAATGGTTTTGGAGGACAAGCAGGTTTAGGATATACGCTGTTTTTCTCTAAACACTTTGGTATAACTACAGGTGTTGATATCAATCTATTTAACTCCAAATCTTCTTTAGACGATGGCTGGGGAAACAGCTATGCTGCAACCAGTATGGGAGGATTATTACCCGGTGAAAGCTTTACTTTTTCTTATGCATTCAACGATTTTACAGAACATCAACAAGCTTGGTATCTTACCATTCCTTTGATGTTGCAATTTCAAACCGGAGGAAAAAATAAATTTTATGCTGCCGTAGGGGCAAAATTCGGATTTCCGCTTTCTGCAACCTATAAAACAGACGATTATACACTGTCTACACAAGGTTATTTTCCGTCTGACGGACGTACTTATAATGATCTTCCTGAATACGGTTTAGGAAAGTATGAAAACCAAAAATCTGATGGCGATTTAGATTTGGATATGGCATACTTTGCAGCATTAGAACTAGGTATGAAATGGGCTGTAGGAGTTAAAAATTCGCTATACACCGGTATATATTTAGACTATGGATTGAATAATGTACAAAAAACCGACAATCAAACCTTTGTTGAATATACAGGTAGCGAAGAACATCCGATGAACAGCTTGGTTCAATCCAGCATAAGCAACGAAGCCGTTACAGATAAAATAGCACCTATGGCTTTAGGGATTAAACTCAAATTTGCTTTCGGATGCGGAGATGTAGAAGCAAAAGCTAAAGCAGCCGCCGAAAAAGCAAAACAAGAGGAAGCCGCAAGACAGCAAGCTCAAGCTGCAGAAGCTGCAAGGCAAAAACAGCTTGCTGATGAAGCTGCCGCAAAACAAAAAGCCCAAGAGGAAGAAGCTGCAAGACAAAAAGCATTAGCTGATGTGGCTGCACTCCAGCAAAACACAGCTAGCGACAGTTTGGCTAAAGCCCAAGAAGCTCAGCGTTTAGCCCAACAGCAAGCAGCTAATCAGCAACAAGGTTTCAAAAGCGAATTAGAGAAACCTGTTGACAACTATAAAATTAACGAAGTAGTACTCACTCCTGCACAAATTGCACAGCTGGATGAAAAAATTGCTTTATTAAAACAAAATCCAGATGTAAAAGTCTTTATTTATGGTCATACATGTGATTTAGGAGGAGATCCTATCAACCAAAGAATAGGGTTGGGTCGCGCCGAAAAAGCAAAAGCCTATCTTATTTCCAAAGGAATTAGTCCTAAACGCATATTGGGAACTGCCTCTAAGTTAGACAGAGAACCATTAGTTCCTAATACAAATGAAGACAACAGAAAGAAAAACAGAAGGGTGCAATTGGTTTTACAAAACAACTAATTGAATCTGAAATTTCTTTCACAGAAAGACTGTACCTGATGCGTACGGTCTTTCTGTTTTTATAAATATGCACGACTGCAGGAAAACTTCAGATTATTACCAAAGTTTTCGGTAATTTTGCATCTATAAAACAACTTATTAGATTTTAGAATAGCCTCGCAAAGATGATATGGCTTTAGGCTTATACAACTTTTTAAAGAGATCTATTATGTGTTTCAAGTTCCCAAATATATAACTCTCTATCTTAATTTATATGCAAAGATTTATTTTAATTTCAATCTTCTTCATTTCATCTTTTTACAGCATTGCTCAAATACAAAGCATAAGTGTGGAAGAATTTGAAAAACAGCTTATAACAACACAAGCTGCACAATTAATTGATGTGCGTACCCCTCAGGAATTTGCGAAATACCGTATTTCAAGCGCCAAAAATATAGACTTCCGAAACCCTGATTTCAAACAAAATATTGAAAAATTAGATACTACCAAACCTGTTTTAATTTATTGCTTATCAGGCGGAAGAAGTAAAGCCGCTTTAGAAGTTTTCAGGCAGGCGGGCTTTAAAACCGTTTACGAACTCAACGGAGGCATCAATGCATGGTCGAAAGCAGGAAAATCCATAGACCAAGACCTTTCGGGCAAAGGCGAGCTTTCAAGTAAAAGTTACGATTCCATTACCCAATCCAAGGGCTATGTATTAGTTGATTTTTATGCACCATGGTGTGCCCCCTGTATCAAAATGCTGCCGATGCTTAACAATCTGCAAAAAGATTATCCCGATAAATTTCATTTAGCACCCATTGATTTCGACCAAAACCGTTTGCTGGCAAAAGAGAAAAAAATCAAAAGTGTTCCTTATCTTATCATATTTAAAGATGGAAAAAAGGTTTGGGAAAAACAGGGAGAAGCCACACAAGAAGAGTTAATGAAAGTATTAAAATTAACTCCAAAAAATAAATAGAACCGCTCTCCTACCTATGCTTAAATCGTTTTTTAAATCAGAAACTATTCGGAATATCAGCCTGCTTATCGGCAGCAATGCTATAGGTCAAGCCATAGCGATGTTAGCCTATATTCTGCTGACGCATATATACTCGAACAGCGATTTTGGTGTTTTTGCTATTTTCTTAAGCATAACCGGATTATTAAGCATATTGGGAACTGCCAATTACGAAGAAGCCATTATGATAACCCCAAACCGGAGGGAATATTATAATCTGATTGGCTTTACCATCAAACTTTTAACCGGAATCTGCTTCGTTTTATTCTTAATACTTTTATTTTTTCGAAACCCAATTTTAACGTGGACAAAAATGGAAAGTATTATCAAATACTGGTATTTAATTCCCTTAACTATTTTTTTTACCGGTTTGTTTACCATTCTTACTTTTATGGCAAACAAGGCTAAAAAATTTAAGCAGATAGCCTCTTCCAATATTTCGCTCAATACACTCAGTTCCGTTTTCAAAATTGCTTTTAAATATATTTCTACAGGAGCTTCGGGCTTAATTACCGGAAACTTAGCCGGACAAATAGCCGCTTGCTTCTCTTTTTACCCATTGCGGAAACATTTAGCATTAGCCCTCAAAGGCAAATGGGAAAACCAAAAAAGAACGGGCATAAAGTACAAAGCATTTCCTCTGTATAATATGAGCCGGAATTTTATAAATTCATTTTCAGGAAATTTACCATTTTTACTTTTAGCCGGATATTTCAGCGAAGCTTCATTAGGTTTATTAACATTAGCTTTAACCTTAGCTATGCGACCTGCCAGCTTACTCTCTAATTCATTATACA